>CAVPGO010000020.1:0-14327 GCA_963703975.1 uncultured Actinomycetes bacterium | reverse complement strand
ATGCCGAGCGCGGACAGGTGCCCGTACTCGAGCAGCGGCACGTCCTTCCAGGTGACCACTGCCCGGACGCCCTTCATCGCCTCCGCCCGCGACGTGTCCAGACGCGCGATGTCCGCGTGGTGCACCGGCGAGCGGAGCGCCTTCACCCACAGCGAGCCGGAGACGCGGACGTCGTCGACGAAGACCGTGTGCCCCGTGACGTGGGCGATGCCGTCGTAGCGGGGAAGGCGTGCGCCGACTGCCTTCATGACACACCTCCGAGGTTGACCATGTCGGCGCCCTGCGCCGTCACGGTGAGGTCGAACGAGTCGCCGCGGGCGGCCGCCGCGACCGCGTCGATGATCTTGACGTACCCGGTGCAGCGGCAGACATGGCCGCCGAGCACCTCCTGGATCGCCTCGCGATCGTCGCCGCCCCCGGCGGCGACGTAGGCGTGCGCGGCGAGCATCATCCCGGAGGTGCAGAAGCCGCACTGCGCCGCGTAGTGGTGCGTGAACGCGGCCTGCAGCGGCGACAGGCTCTCGGGCGTGCCGAGCCCTTCGACGGTCGTGATCTCCGCACCGGCCACGGCAGCGACCGGCGTGAGGCACGACCGCAGCGCGGCGCCGTCGACGAGGACGGTGCAGGCGCCGCACCCGCCCTGCTCGCACCCGGCCTTCGGGCTCGTGATCGCGAGCTCCTCGCGCAGCACGTCGAGCAGCGTCGTCAGCGGGCCGCTCTCGATCTCGCGCTCGACGCCGTTGACACTCAGGTTCATGCGCCCTCCTCGAGCTGGGTCAGGACGCGGCGGACGAGCACCGGCAGCGTCTGCTCCCGGTACCACGCAGAGGCGAGCGCGTCGTCGCCGAGCGACACCTCCGCCGCCGCGGCCTCGGGGTCGCCCGAGAGCAGCCGCGCATGGTCGGCGAGCCCGCTCGCAGCGAGCCTCACGGTGCCGTCGGCGGAGCGGGAGCCCGACACGGCGAGCACCGTGTACTCGTGGGTGTGCGGGTAGTCGATCGCCGCAAACGCCCCCGCCGCCGGCTCCTCGAAGGTGACATCGAGCAGGAGCCTCGCTTCGTGTGCGTCGAGAAAGTCTGTGAGCGGCTCGGTGCGCTCGCCGCCGGTGCCGGTCGAGCGGGCCGTCGCGTCGAGCGCGAGCAGCGCGCTCTGCAGGTCGCCGCGCGGCGCATCGGGCCCGGGCCCTGCGCAGAGGTTGCCGCCGAGCGTGGCCTGCGAGCGGATCTCGAGGTCCGCCACATTGGCGGCACACGGGCCGAGCGGCGCAGGGAGGTCGACGAGCGCCTGCAGCGTCGCTGCCGCACCGATGGTGATCGTCGTACCGGTCCGCGTCACCTCGGCAAGGCCGGCGCGGCAGAGCAACAGCGCCTTCGCCGGCCGGAGGCGACCGTGTGTGATCTCCGGCACCACGATCGTGCCGCCTCCGATCACGGTCACCTCGGACCCGTCACCGAAGGCGGCGGCGGCATCCTCCGGCGAGGTCGGGATCAGGACCTCAGTGCCTTGGGTCATGGACAGTCCTTCGCTCGAGTGGTCGTCCGGTGTGCTGCGCTCCGAGTCTAAACCGCTCGGCCCGGTCGGTGGAGACGAAGAATCGATTATCGAGAGCTTTGGGCCCAGACGCCGTCCTCGAGCGTCGCCGGGTCAGGGGGCGGCGACGACTCCGCCTCCTCGAGCCCTGTCGCGACGCCGGCCGCCTCCTCGTCCCGGATCGCCTCGACCTCGTCCGGCTGCAGCCCGTCGAGCACCAGGCGCGCACGGAGCCGGTCGACGGGGTCGCGCCCTTCGTAGGCGTCGCGGAGCTCCTGCGGCACGTAGCGGGCGTCGTCGTGTGCGGCGTGCCCGTGGATGCGAAGCGTGACCGCCTCGACAGCCTGGGGGCCGAGACCGCCGCGCGCGCGCTCCACCGCGGCGCGGATCGCGTCGAAGGCTTCCACGGTGTCGGTGCCGTCCACCGTCTCGCAGGGGATCGACCAGCCGCCGTAGATGCGCTGGGCGATGTTCGTGTTCACCATCTGCTGCGCAGTCGGCGTCGAGTAGGCGAAGCGGTTCCGCTGCACGACGAACACCGCGGGCACCTGCCAGACCCCCGCCAGGTTGAGACCCTCGTGTGTGTCGCCGACCGAGAAGGCGCCCTCGCCGATGAACGTCAGCGCGACGCGCTGCTCGCCGCGCCGCTTGAAGGCGAGCGCCGCCCCGACAGTCACCGGCACGAGGTTGCCGAGCATCGAGACGAGCGGGAACACGTCTCGCTCGGCCAGGCCGAAGTGCATGTTGCCGTCGCGGCCCCTCGTCGGGCCGTCGCCGCGGCCGAGGAAGTTGCGGAACACGTCGGCCGCGGTGACGCCCCGCGCGAAGTGGGTCGCCAGCTCGCGGTTCAGAGGGCTGACGACGTCACGCGGGCCGAGCGCGAGCCCGGCGGCGGCCGCCACCCCCTCCTGCCCGCGGCCGTCGTAGAACGAGCCCGGGAGCCGGCCCTGCCGGTAGAGGGCGAGCGCCCGCTCCTCGAAGAGGCGCTGACGGAGAACGAGCCGGTAGAGCTCGAGGCGCGTCCCGAAGCTGACGGTGGCGACGTCGGCGCAGGGCGTCGGGTCAATAGGCAAGGAGCTCCTCCAGCACACGCGCGGTCGAGCCGGCCGACGGGAGGTACGCGTCCTCCAGCTCCGGCGCGAACGGAACGGGTGTGTCGGGCGGCGCATGCAGGACGGGCGGCGCGTCGAGCTGCTCGAAGGCCTCGCGCGCGACGAGTGACAGCACGAGGCCGGCGACGCCCGTCGAGCGCGCCGCCTCCTGTAGCACCAGCAGACGGGAGGTCTTCGCCACGGAGGAGAGGACGGCGTCGCCGTCGAGTGGCCAGAGCGTGCGGAGATCGAGGATCTCGACGTCTGCACCAAGGGCCTCCACCGCTGCCCCGGCAGTCGTGACGCCGGAGCCGTACGTGACGATGGTCGCGTCACGGCCCCCGCGGACGACATGCGCGCGTCCGATCGGTGTGCGGTGGCCGGCCGGCGGGGCCTCGGACTTGAGGCGCCGATACAGCCCCTTGTGCTCGAAGACGAGGACGGGGTCGGGATCGTCGATCGCGGCCCGAAGCAGGCCGTATGCGTCCTCCACCGTGCCCGGACAGACGACCTTCAGCCCGGGCTGGCCGACGAACAGGCCCTCGGGCGAACCGGAGTGGAAAGGGCCGCCCCGCACGCCGCCCCCGGACGGCATCCGGATCACGAGGGGCAGCTCGATGCCGCTGCGCCAGTGCGTCTTCGCGGCGACCGTGACGATCGGGTCGAACGGACAGCTGACGAAGTCGGCGAACTGCAGCTCCACCACCGGTCGCTCTCCCATCCACGCCGCCCCGATCGCCGCCCCCACGAAGCCCTCCTCGGAGATCGGGGTGTCGAGCACCCGTCCCGCCCCGAACTCCTCCTGCAGCCCGAGCGTGGCCCCGAACGCGCCGCCGAAGTGGCCGATGTCCTCGCCGAGCAGGAACACGCGCTCGTCGTCCCGCAGGGCGTCTGCCAGCGCGGCGCGAATCGCCTCGAGGTAGGTGATCTCGCCCGCGGCGGACGACATCGTGCCCGCGGCCTCCAGGTGCCCGCTCGTCATCGGGGCGAGTGTCTCACGGGGCGGTCGCGGGGACCCTGAACTCCTCCTTGCCGAGACCCGTCTTTCCCGTCTCGCCCACCGTTCGGTGCTCGACCGGGATCTCCGCACCGGGCACCGAGTCCCCGACGAGCCGCGAGACGACCCGGCCGTGCTCGACCCGGGCGGGATAGTCGTGAATGGGGAGGACGAACGTCCCGGAGTTGAGCGCCCTCTTGATCGCGGCGCGCTCCTCCCGCTTCGACGTGCCCTGGTTGCCGGTGGACTGCGGCTCGTAGTCGAGCACCTGGTAGATCGGGTCGACCACCTGGTTCTGGATGTCGTAGAGCACGTCGCCGCAGATGCAGGCGGTGCCCTCGGCGGTCTCGACGAGGATGTTCATCGAGCCCTCGGTATGGCCGCCGGCCGCCTCGCAGACGATGCCCGGGGCGATCTCGTCCGGCCCGGACAGCTCGAGGTCGAGCAGCCGCAGGGCACCGGGCTTGTGCAGCCGGTCGATGTGGTGCTTGACGTACTCCGGCGGGTACTGGCCACCCTGGATCCCGGAGACCGAGTACTCGAGCTCGCGCCGGTTCGTGATCACCGTCTGGCGCATCGCGAATTGGTCGTCCTGACCGGCGTGGTCGATGTGATGGTGGGTGTGGAGAATCCAGCGGACGTCGGAGATCTTCACGCCGAACCTTCCCAGCTGGCGGCGGATCGTCATCTCCTTGGTCACGATCCCCGTCATGTGCAGGCGCTCCATGATCTCCGGGTGACTCGCGCCGGTATCGACGAGGATCGGGTCGGAGTGGGGGCCGAGGATCAGGTAGCCCCACGTCTTGACTCGTGTGCGGATGCCCATGTTGCGGCCGAGGACGAGGAAGCTCGATTCGAGCTCGATGTCGATCAGGTCGAGGATCTTGATCTCGTAGGCCATCGCCGTCGCTCCTTTCGGGAGGCGGATCTTGGACGGGCCGGTCGGGCCCGAACGCTACACGGCGCCGCCGCTCCCGGCAGGAGCCGCTCGGGAGCGTCGCCCGCCGAGGTCAAGCGAAGCGGCTCAGGTCGAGGGCGGGAGGGACCGACTTTCCGGTGAGCATCGCGTCGACGACGATGCGCGCGGTGGCCGGGCCGCACGTCATGCCCCACGGGCCGTTCCCGGTCGCCACCCACGCAGCGTCGTGGCCCGGAAGCCTTCCGATGATCGGGTAGCCGTCCGGTGAGACAGGACGGGCGCAGGCACGGCTCCCGAGCAGCGACGCCGCGGCGGCCTCGGGGAGAAACGCCCCCGCCCGCTCCAGGAGCAAGGGTGCCACCGCTTCGTGCTCGGGCTCGGCGACGAGGAATGTCGCCCCGATCGTCGTCACGCCGGCGGCGGTGACGGCGGCGAATGCCGGGGGCAGCTCGTCGGCCATCAGCGTCAACTCCTCGATCATGGCCTCCTCGAGCGCGTGCCGTGGCGGCGTTCGGAGCCGCACCTGCGCCGTGACGCCCCAGATCGGCTTCACGGGCGCCGGGGCCCACGGTCCCGTCGAGACGAGCACGGCATCGGCCTGCACGTCCGACGGTCCCACGGCACGTCCGATCTCGATGCGCGCCCCGGCGGCGCGGGCCCGCCCGGCCCACGCCTCGGTCGCTGCCGCGGGTGGGATCTGGTGGCCGGTGTCCAGCCTGCAGGCCGCGATACCGGGGGCGAGCGCCGGCTCCTCCACGCTCGCGTCCTCGAGGAACACCGGGGACAGCTCCGGGTGCGTCCGGGCGATGCGCGCTGCGATGCCGGCCGGTCCCAGCGGGTCGCGCGAGAGGAGCAACAGACCATCCGGCGGGCCGTCGAGCCGGAGCTCCGGCGCCGTCTCGGCATGCAGGCGCAACGACTCCTCGTAGAGCGGCGTCAGAACCGCGTCGAGGGGATGGTGGAGCACGCCCTGGTTGCGGCCCGAGGCGCCGGCGGCGATCCGCTCGCGCTCGAAGACGGTCACCTGCGCCCCGGCCTCGGACAGGAGCGCCGCCGCCACGCAGCCGACGATCCCACCGCCGATCACAACCGCCTCCACCGACGCATCGTTGCAGCTTCGCCGGAGCGCAGGAGCACGATCCTCGAAGGCGCTCGCTCGACGGTCGCAAGAGTTGCCGGCCCACGCGGTGGGCGTCCGAGGGTCTGTCTTTGCCGGCCGGCAACGGGTCGTCAACTGCCCCCTTAACGAGGGCTTACGTCCTCCTCAAGTGCGGCACATAGCGTCCGTCCCGGGCGCGCGAAGCCTCCCCTGTTCACGCGCGTCCCTCTCCCACACAAAGGCCGGAGGGCCCCGTCTCCGAGGCGGGCCCTCGGCCGTGGGGACCGAGCAACTGACAAGGAGGACGCTTCGGCGTCTCATGGTGAAGGGCTATGAAGGGGTCGCATGACCAGTCGCACGCGCGGGCAAGCCTGCGCCGGTGCCAGGAGCGCACGGTGGCGATGAGCCACAAGCTCTCGGCCATGGAGTTCGCGCTCGCCCGCGAGGCGGCGGCGGTCGGTCGTGTCTTCGCGCTCGCCGGAGTGCCGTTCGACTCGCGCACGTTCGTCGCCGTCCGGCTGCTCGAGGCCAGCGTGGTCGAGCGGGTCGAGCCGCTCGACGTGCTCCGCGTGCTCGACGAGCGCGGAGCGCTCGAGCGCTCCGCCGCGATCGCAGACGACCTGCTGCGCTCTTCTAGCTAGCGCAAGCGCCGGATCCGCTCGCGCGGATCCGGCGCGCGCAACCGCAAGATCCCTGAAGGCGTCCGCTTCGCGGCCGCAAAGCAGGTTCTGCAGGTTCCACTGGGATCCGCTCGCGCGGATCCCGAGCGCGCAAGAGCAAGGTCCCTGAAGGCGTCCGCTTCGCGGCCGCAAAGCCGGTTCTGCAGGTTCCACTCGGGATCCGCTCGCGCGGATCCGGCGCGCGCAACCGCAAGATCCCTGAAGGCGTCCGCTTCGCGGCCGCGAGGCGCATCTCTGTCACCAGCGCCGGAGATGCTAGGGAAGCCCTGCAAGCGTCCGCTTCGCGGCCGCAAAGCAGGTTCTCCAGGTGTCCCCGGCGACGCGTCCGGCCGCGTGCCGCAGCGCGTGGTCTACGCTCTGTTCATGGCCTTTCGCACCATCGACGATCTGGAGGCGGCGCTTCGCAAGGCCGACTACCTGCCCGACCGCGGGCTGTCGACGGCGCTCTTCCTCGCGCTGGCGCTCGAGAAGCCGGTGCTGCTCGAGGGAGAAGCGGGTGTGGGCAAGACCGAGGCGGCGAAGTCGCTCGCGACCGCGCTCGACGCCCGGCTGATCCGCCTGCAGTGCTACGAGGGGCTCGACGTCGCACACGCGGTCTACGAGTGGAACTACCCGCGCCAGCTGCTCCACATCCGTGCCGCACAGGAGGGCACCGTCTCCGAGGAGGAGCTCTTCGGCGCGGAGTTCCTCATTCGGCGCCCGCTGCTCGAGGCGATCGACTCCGAGGAGCCCGTCGTTCTCCTGATCGACGAGATCGACCGCGCGGACGAGGAGTTCGAGGCGTTCCTGCTCGAGGTGCTTTCCGACTTCCAGATCACGATCCCCGAGCTCGGCACGATCCGAGCGCGAAGGCGGCCCGCAGTCGTGCTGACCTCGAACCGCACCCGCGAGCTGCACGACGCACTGAAGCGGCGCGCGCTCTTCCACTGGATCGGCCACCCCTCGATCGAGCGGGAAGTGGACATCGTGAAGCTGCGGGTGCCCGGAATTCCCGCGCGGCTCGCGGCCGAGGCGGCGGCGTTCGTGCGTGAGCTGCGCGGGCTCGACCTGGCCAAGCCGCCGGGAGTGGCGGAGACGATCGACTGGGCGATGGCGCTGAATGCGCTCGGGCGTCAGGAGATCGACGCCGAGGTCGTCGAGCAGACGCTCGGCTCCGTGCTCAAGTACCGCGAGGACATCGAGCAGGTGCGCGACGAGACGTTATCCCGGCTGGTCGACGAAGCCCGCGCCGGCGCGGGCCGCTAGCGGCAGGCGCGGGATGGCCACAGGCGACGCCATCGTCGGCCACGTGGTGACCTTTGGCCGCGTGTTGCGCGAGGTGGGGCTCGAAGTCGGACCCGGGCGTGTCGCCGACGCGCTGCGCGGTCTGAGCGCGGTCGACCTGACCAGGCAAGAGGACGTCTACTTCACGCTACGGCAGACGCTGGTCTGCCGCCACGACGAGCTCGAGCTGTTCGACCGGGCGTTCCTGGCGTGGTTCCTGCGGGCGCCGGTGCTGCCACCGGCCCGGATGCAACCGCACGAGCAGAGGGCGGTGCGTGTCGTCGACGTGCCCGTCGACAGCCGCAGCGAGGGCGAGGAAGAAGAAGCCGACGGGGAGCCGCTCGAGCTCGGCGCCTCCGCTCACGAGCTCCTCCGTGAGAAGGACTTCTCCGAGATGACGCCCGAGGAGTTCCGGCGTCTGCGGCGGCTGATCCAGACCATCGCGCGCACGCGGCCTCGCCGCTCGTCGCGGCGGCGGGCACCCGACTCGCGCGGTGACACCCTCGACATGCGCCGGTTGCTGCGGCGCTCGCTGCGCACCGGGGGCGACGTCGTCGACCGCACGTACCGCGCGCGCAAGAAGGTGCCACGCAAGCTCGTCGTCCTCTGCGACGTGTCGGGCTCGATGGATTCCTACTCGCGGGCACTGCTTCTCTTCCTGCATGCCGCCGTCGGATCCGGTGGCGGCGTCGAGGCGTTCGCGTTCGGCACGCGCCTGTCCCGGCTGACCCCCGATCTCGCCACCCGCGACCCGGAGGCCGCGATCGAGCGGTGCACCGCGGCTGTCGTGGATTGGGGAGCGGGCACACGGATCGGGGCGTCGCTGAAGCAGTTCAACGACGTCTACGGCCGCCGGGCGCTGTCGCGCGGAGCGGTCGTGGTCGTCGTCTCCGACGGCTGGGAGCGTGACGACCCCGATCTCGTCGGTCGCGAGATGGCGAAGCTGGCACGCGCCTCGTACGCCGTCGTCTGGGTCAATCCGCTCAAGGGGAACCCGGAGTACCAGCCGCTCGCAGGTGGCATGCGCGCAGCCTTGCCATCCGTCGACCGGTTCGTTGCCGGACATAATCTGAGGAGTCTCGAGGAGCTGGCGGCTGTGCTCGCCGGCATCGAAAGGAGGCACGCAGCGTGAGGGAGATCCTGCCTTGAAAGAGATACTGGACGAAGTCGAGCGCTGGCGCGAGGCCGGCGAGAAGGTCGTCGTGGCCACGGTCGTCGGCACCCGACGGTCCGCTCCGCGTCCCGTCGGGACGAGCCTGGCGATCTCCGAGTCCGGAAAGATGTGCGGCTCCGTTTCCGGCGGGTGCGTCGAGAGCGACGTGTTCGAGAGCGCACAAGAGGTCCTGCGGTCCGGGGAGCCGAAGCTGCTGCACTACGGGATCACCGACGACCTGGCGTGGTCGGTGGGGCTGCCCTGCGGCGGCGAGATCGACGTGTTCGTGGAGCCGGTGGAATGAGCCTGGTGCGGCAGCTCGCCGCTCTGCGCGAGTCGGGCGAGCGGGGCGTCCTCTTCACCGTCGTGGCCGGCGAGGCCGTGGGGTCGAAGCTGCTCGCGCTCGAATCAGGCGAGCGGCTGGGTGGCGGAGTCCCCGACGAGGCGGTCGCACAGTTCGACGAGCTGATTCGGCGCGGCCGCAACCGGCCGCTCGAGCTGTCCGACGGCACGCGGGTCTTCGCCGAGTGGTACGGTCCGCCGCCGCGGCTCCTCGTGTACGGCGCCGTCGACACCGCCGAGGCGCTGTGCCGCGCCGCGAAGCTGCTCGGGTGGACGGCGATCGTGGCCGACGCGCGCGCCGCCTTCCTGACGCCGGAGCGCATGCCGTCCGCCGATCAGCTGATCGCGCAGTGGCCGGAGGAGGCGATCGCCGAGGTCGCGCCCGACCACCAGACGGCGATCGTCGTCTTGACCCACGACGACAAGTTCGACGAGCCGGCGTTGATCAGCGCTCTCGATACGGAGGCGTTCTACATCGGCGCGCTCGGCTCGCGGCGCAACCAGGAGCGCCGCCGTGAGCGGCTGCTCGAGGCCGGGGTGGCGGAGGAGGAGCTGGAGCGCATCCAGGGGCCGTGCGGGCTCGACATCGGCGCCGACAGCCAGGAGGAGACGGCGCTCTCCATCCTTGGCGAGATTCTCGCCGTTCGCGCCGGGCGCTGCGGCGGGCCGCTGCGGCAGGCCAAGCAGAGAATCCACGCCGAGGTGGAGTGATCGGGCGCGCCCCGGTGCCTGCCTTCCGACGGGCACCGAGGTTCTCGCGGCGCATTGCCGCTCAGATCGACCAGGTCTTGCGGCTCGCCGCCCAGAGCTGGAACGGCAGCAGCGGCCACAGCGCCAGCTCGCGCAGCGATCCCCCGGGCGAGCGCCCGGGCGGTGACGCGGACCGCACCTTGACTCCCATGTGCCGCAGCAGCAAGCGCAGCGCGGCCTTCGCGCGTGGCGCATGCCACGACGACGTCACGACGACGACCTCGCGCGCGCCGACCCGCAGGACGTCGTTGAGCGCGTTGGCCATGTTCTCGACGGTCGTGCGCGCGTCGGGGTCGACGACGAGCTCCGCGGAGGAGCCGCGCCAGGCGGAGGCCATCAGCTCCGCCTCCGACCGCGTGTCGCGGCCTCGCGCCCAGCCGGAGAGGACGACGACGTCGTCCGCGGTCGCGATCTCGGCCGCCGTCTGGAGCCGTGCGGCGCAGATCGGGTGCAGCTCGCCGGCGCCGCCGTCCGAGTAGCCGAGCACGACGACGACGCGCTTCACGAGCGGCGCCGGCGCAGCCAGCGGAAGAAGAGCAGCGTTCCGATCACGGTGAGCACGAGCTTGACCGCCTTCCGGCCCTGCAGCTTCGACTCGCCGCCCTGCCGCTCGCGCATGTGCACGGCCACCTCGTCGACGCGCAGGCCGGCGTCCTTGCAGGCGCAGCAGCGCTTCGACCTCGGGTGCGCCGCTTGCGTACGGCGCCGCCATCACCGGCAACGCCGTCGCGTTCGCTGCCGTCATGCCGCTCGTCGGGTCGTGAAACCGGCGTCCGAGACGCACGTGCATCGCCTTCTGGAGCAGCCCGATCCCGAATCGCCGCGCCACGCTCGGCTCGTAGCGATCCGTTGTCGTAGCCGTGCCCCTCTGCGAAGCGCGAACCGATCGCGACGTCGCAGCGTCCCGAGCGCACGAGCTCGAGCAGCCGGCGTAGCTCGATCGCCGGATGCTGGCCATCCGCGTCGACACGACCGCAGAACGCGTACCCCCGTTCGTGGGCCTCGCGGTAGCCGGCGGCGATGCCCGCGCGCAATCCGCGGTTCGCGCCGAACGAGAGCACGTCGGCGCCGTGCGCGCGTGCGACCGCGGCGGTGCCGTCCGTCGAGCCGTCGTCGACGACGAGCACGTCCGCCTCGGGGAGCTCGCGCGCGAGCTCCGTCGAGCACGGCGGGCAGGTTCGCCTCCTCGTTCCAGGCCGGGACGAAGACGAGCGTGTCGCGCGGGTGCCCATCGCGACACCCTACTGCGGTCGGCCGGTGCGATCGGCGCCTGCGATACTCGGCGCCGTGGCAGCCGTGCTCACGCCGGTCCGGGCGGGCGTCGTCTGGGCGCCGCTGCTGGCCGTCGCCGCGGTGGCGTGGTTCGCGACCGCGCGGGCGGGAGATGCGGCGCCCGGGCTCATGGGCATGAGCCCTGCGACGTATGCCGGCGGTTTCGCCGACCCGGCCGCGCGGCCGTTGTAGAGTCGGCGCGACAGCACCGTCACGAAAGGGGACAGCTGTGCCGGGCATCGACGCCAAGTCGGACGCGATCTACGAGCTCGTCGAGGAAGGCTCGTCGGTCGAGCAGGCTCGCGACCGGGTTCACCTTCACCGAGGGGCCGATCTGGCACCCCGACGGAGCATCACCTGCTCTTCTCGGACATGCCGGGCGACGTCCGCCGCAAGTACACGCCGGACGGCACCGTCGTCGAGGTGAGGAACTTCTCGAACAAGTGCAACGGCATGACCTACGACGCCGACCTGAACCTGCTCGTCTGCGAGCACGTCACGAGCTGCGCTCGTGCGGGAGAGCCCGGACGGCAGCGCGCGAGATCATCGCGCAGGAGTTCGAGGGCGAGGAGCTGAACTCGCCGAACGACGTCATCGTGCGCGTTCGACGGCTCGATCTACTTCTCCGATCCGTGGTACGGGCGCTTCCCGGGCTTCGGTCATCCGCGCAAGCGGCGAGCTCGGCTGGCAGGGCGTGTTCCGGATCCCGCCAGCGGCGGTGGCGATCTCGAGCTCGTCGTCGGCCGCGACGAGTTCGAGATGCCGAACGGGCTCTGCTTCTCGCCCGACGAGTCGCTGCTCTACATCAACGACACGCCCCGCGCCCATATCAAGGTCTACGACGTGAACGCCGACGGCTCGCTGTCGAACGGCCGCATGTTCTTCGAGGGCGTCGGCACCGGCGTGATCGAGGAGGGCATCCCCGACGGGATGAAGTGCGACGAGCGCGGCAACATCTGGGTCACGGGCCCCGGCGGCATCTGGGTGATCAGCTCGGCCGGCGAGCACCTCGGCATGATCGAGGTCCCGGAGAACACCGGCAACCTCACCTGGGGCGGCGAGGACTGGCACACGCTCTTCATCCCGTCGTCGACGTCGGCTCTACACGATCCGCACGATCGTCGGTCCGCGCCGCGAGCCGTACATGGGGTAGGAGGGAGATCGAGATGCCGAGAGCTACACCCTCGACGCGGCGCGCTGCGCGCTCATCGTCCAGGACCTGCAGAACGACGTGATGATCGAGGGCGGCGCCTTCGCGGAGTCGGGCTCGCCCGGGCACGCGAAGGAGCAGAACGTCGTCGAGAACGTGAAGGACCTCGCGGCCGTCTGCCGCGGCAAGGGCATCCCGGTGATCCACGTCTGGTACATCGTCGAGGACGGGGCGCCCGGGCTGAAGCTCAACGCGCCGCTCTTCCAGGGCGTCAAGGACACGGACGCGCTCGTGCGCGGCACCTGGGGCGCGGCTCCGGCGGACGGCCTCGAGCCGCAGGACGGCGACTTCGTCGTCGAGAAGATGCGCATGAGCGCCTGGCAGGGGACGAAGCTCGAGAACCTGCTCGACGGGCTCGGCCGCGACACGATCATCGTCACGGGCGCCTGGACGAACATGTCCATCGAGCACACCGTCGCGCACCGGCGCGGACAAGGGCTACGTCATGGTCGTGCCGGAGGACGGCTGCTCGACGATGAACGCCGACTGGCACAACGCGTCGATCAACTACGCGCTCCAGAACGTCTCGACCGTGACGAACTGCGCCGACGTGAAGGCGGCGCTCGGCGGTCTAGAGCGAACGGAGCCGGGGCTGGCCCCGTACGAGGTCAGTCCCCTGTCCGTCCTCCCGTGAAGACGCGCGCCGCCCTCTTCCGGGCGGTCGGCGAGCCGCTCGAGGTCGCGGAGATCGACCTCGCCGAGCCCGGTGCCGCACGACGTCGTCGTGCGCATGGCGGCGGTCGGCATCTGCGGCACCGACCTGCACCAGGTGAAGGGCGAGTTCCAGCGGCCGACGCCGATGGTGCTCGGGCACGAGGGCGCGGGCGTCGTCGAGGCGGTCGGCGCCGGCGTCGACGCGCGTCGCGCTCGGGGACGAGGTCGTGCTCTCGTGGGCGCCGTCGTGCGGCGAGTGCGCCGACTGCCGGCGCGGCCGGCCGGCCGCGTGCGTGCCGCTGCATCGGGCGATCGGCGCCGGCACGCTGGTCGACGGGACGACCGGCATGTCGCTGCGACGGCGAGACGGTCTATCGCGGCACCGCGACCGGCTGTCTCGCCGAGCGGGTCGTCGTCTCCGAGCGGGTGGCGCTCCCGATCGAGGGCGGGCGTGCCGCTGCGCGAGGCTGCGCTGCTCGGGTGCGCTGCGCTGACCGGTGTCGGCGCCGCGCTGTTCGCGGCCGGCGTGACGGCCGGCTGCGTCGGTGCTCGTGCGTCGGCGCGGGCGGCGTCGGGCAGTTCGTCGTGCAGGGCGCGCGCATCGCCGGGCGCGGACGATGATCGTCGTCCGTCGATCCGGTCGAGGCGCGGCGCGAGCAGGCGCTGCGGCTCGGCGCGACGCACGCCGTCGCGCCCGGACGAGCTCGAGGCGATGCTGCGGTCCGAGTCGCGCCCGACGGGCGTCGACTTCGGCTTCGACGCGGTCGGCGATCCGGCCACGACGCGCGACCGCGCTCCGCTTCACGCGGAGCGGCGGCACCAGCGTGATCGTCGGGCTGCCGGCGACCGGGCTCGCGGCTCGACCTCGATCCCGGCGAGTTCGTGCGCCGCGAGAAGTCGCTCACGGGGACGATGTACGGCTCGGAGGATCCGGCCGTCGCGCTGCCGATCCTGCTCGAGCACGTTCGCGCGGGGCGGCTCGAGCTCGCGCTCGCTGGTCGGGCCCGAGTCTTCTCGCTCGACGACGTCGAACGAGGCCGTCGAGGCGAGCCTCGCCGGGTCCGCCGGCCGCGTCCTCGTCCTGCCCTAGCGCGACGACGGCGTCGATCTCGACGTCGAACGCGGTGAAGTTCGACTGGATCGTCGTCCGCGCCGGATACGGCTCACGGAAGAACGCACGGTAGACGTCGTTCATCTCCGCGAAGTGGGCGAGGTCGCTGAGGTAGACGCCGACGCGGACGGCGTCCTGCAGCGACCCGCCCGCGGCGCGGGCCACCGCGTCGAGGTTCTCGAGCGTGCGCTGCGTCTGCTCGGCGATCGTCACCCCGACCCGCGCGCCCGTCTCGTCGAAGGGGCCTTGCCCGGCG
>CAVPGO010000019.1:0-29366 GCA_963703975.1 uncultured Actinomycetes bacterium | reverse complement strand
GCGGGCGTTCTTGTCCCGCGCCCACTCGCCGATGTGCGTGCTCGTCACGTAGCGGATGTTGTTCGGGTCGAACAGGAGCAGCGCCCCGAGATCGGACGCGGCCAGAGCAGCACGGGCGCGCTCCAGCCGTTCCCGTCGCAGCCGCGGGAAGTCGATGCGCTGTTCCCAGTCGACGGCCATGCTGGCACCGCGGGAGGCGATCGTCATTGGCCAACTCCTTTCGATACGACTGCCGTCAACCGGTGTTCAAAGACAGTAAACATGCTGGCAGGGAAGCGTCAAGGCTCACGCTCCGCCCAGTGTCAGCTACGGATGAACGAAGCGCTCGGCGGCGTCGTCAAAGGTCAGACGAGTAGGGCGGGCAGCGGCGCGGGTCGTCGTCCTCTGCGTCACGCCGCAAGCTCGCTGCGCACCCATTCGATCTCCCGGCAGACGTACTCGACGATGTCGCCGGTCTTGAGGCTCTCCGGCAGCATGTCCCACGTGTACGTCTCGATCTCGAGCTGCGCCGACAGCGGCGTGGCCCGATGGACGCGGAGCGCGTCCTCGATCGCGAAGCGTGTGGAGCGGAAGACGCCCAGGTCGTCGAGGAAGACGGGCACGTGTATGTGGACGCGCCAGGCGCGAGGGCTCGGGTCCGCCTCCCACGCGGCGAAGGCATCCTGCAGATTGAGGTACTTGGTCAGCTCGCCGTCGCGGCGCTCGAGCGTCTGGGTCAGGTACACCGTCTCGGCGTAGCCCCGCAGGACCTCGACAGCCTCCTCCGTGACGACGGGGACATCGAGAGCCGCCGCCTCCTGGAGCTTGAGGATCGGAATCCCCGCCTCGACCAGCGCCTGCAGCGAGGTTGCGATGTCCTCGTACTCGACCGCCTGGTGGCAGATGTCGAACACGATGCCGAGATGACGGCGAAGCGCGACATGAGCCTCCGAGACCGGGATTCGGGCCGCCTTCGCCACGGCGAGTGCCGCCGTTCCCGAATAGAGATGCTCCTCGAAGTACGCCACCGTCTCGTCCGTGGTCTCGAGGAAGCAGTACGGCTCGGGCTCGATCGCCAGGGTGACGGTGCGACCGGTGCGCTGCTCCAGCCGCACGAGGTGCGCCGCGACGTCGAGCACCCGGGTCGTGAACGCCTCCACCACGCCCGGACCTGTGACGTTCGGCTTGAACGCGAGCGGCGCGGTCTGGATCGACGGCTCGATGCCTTCGCGCGACACCTCTGCGAGCACATCGGCCACATCGATCGTGTACTGCGCTCGCTCGCCGGTGCTCCAGTCGGGCTCGTACACCTGCTCCTTGACGACGCGCCCCTTGAAAGGCCCGTACGGAAAGGCGTTCACCGTGTACAGGTAGAGATCGTTGTCGTCGAGGAAGGAGCGCAGCTCGGCGCGCCGCTCCGCGTCGCCGGCAAGCGTCCGCGCCGAGGCTGCGGAGAGCCGCAGCGAGACGCCGAAGGGCTCGTCGGGCGCCACGCGCGCCTTCACCTGTGGCACGTAGGTGGTGAGGCTCGACCACATCTCGTCCCAGGTGTCGCCGGGGTGGACGAGTGTCGAGTACGTCAGATGGCCGAGGCCGTTGCCGAGATCCATGTGCCTCCTGTCAGGTGACGCGCTCGACCGCACCGGTGGCGGCGGAGCGCACGATCGCTTCGGTGACGGCGGCGCCGTGCACCATCTCCTCGACGGGGATCGGGAACGCCGGCCCACGTCGCGGCGACCGCGAACGCCTCGAGGGCCGCCCGCGAGGTGTCGAACCGCTCCGCCTCCCACGTCTCCGCCGCACCGGCCGCAGGCCGGAACTTGCACGTGCCGAAGAGCCCTGTGCGCCTCTCCTCGGACGACGCACCGGCGACGTGCGTCATGCCCTCGAGCCTGACCCAGCCCGTCGAGCCGTACACCTGGAAGCTGAAGCCCGGCCCGGTGGCGGTCAGCGTGCCGAGGTAGCCGGACGACCCGTCGCGCATGCGGAACAGCATCGACGTGGTGTCGTCGTTGTCGATCTCGACCACGCGACGAAAGCTCTGGCAGTACACCTCGGCGATCTCGCCGCAGAGGTCGATCATGCCGTCGACGGCATGGACGCCGAGCGGCGTGAGACCGCCGCACGGCGCCTCGTCGCGCCGGGCACGCCACTGGCTCGGCTGGAGCGTGAGCGCGTTCGGGAAGGTCATCGTCGCTTCGACGTGCATGATCGTGCCGAGCTCGCCCGAGTGCGCCCGCTCTCGGAGCTTCGCCATCTCGGGATGGAAGCGGCGGTTGTAGCCGAGCCCGAGCGTCACCTTGGCGCGATTGCACGCCTCGACCGCCTGCTCGGCCTCCGCCCGGGTGAGCGTGAACGGCTTCTCGCAGAAGACATGCTTGCCGCCGCGGCCGCGGCAACCACCTGCTCGGTGTGGACAGACGGCGGTGTGGCGAGCACGACCGCGTCGACGCCGGGATCCGCAAGGAGCTCGTCGTACGACGGGACGAGCCTCAGGCCCCGGGACGTGGCAGCCTCCTCGACCGAGGGCGTCACGGTCCGCGTCGTGGCGGCGACGAACCGGATCGCGTCGCTGCCGTCCACCGACTCGACGAGCGTCTTCCCCCACCAGCCGAGACCGACCATCGCGGCCCTGATCACCGAACGCGCCTCACGTCAGCTCGTCCTGATCAGCGAGTACCGCGGGTCGGCGGCGAGGCACTCGGCCTCCGGCAGCCCGAGCTCGGCGCGCACGAGGTTCGTGCCGAGCACCGTCGAGACGATCTTGTAGAAGGCATGACGCCTGCTCATGCCCTCGCGTCCCATGCCGCAGTCGGTGCAGACGACGAGCTGCTCGACGGGAATGTGCTCGAGCGCGAGCCGAAGCAGCTCGGCGACCTCCTGCGGGGACTCGACCTGGAGCGTGTGGTGGTCGATCACCCCGATGCCGATGCGCTTGCCGCTGATCTCCCGTCCGATCGCGGCGAGATCCCCGGGGCCGGAGCTGCGCGTCTCGAAGGTGATCACGTCCGCGTCGACACGGTTCAGGTACTCGAGCGACGCCTCGTAGGACTGCACTTGGGCGAACATCCGCTGCTGCGACGGGTTGCCCCAGCAGGTGTGGCACCAGACCTCGGTCTTGTCGCGCAGCCCCTTGACGGTGTTGTTGAACACGTCGATGAGGAAGTCGAGCGTGATCACCTCGTCGACGATGCCGCGCACGGCGGCAAGGTGGATCTGCGGCTCCTCGATCTGGATCACGGGGCAGCCGGCATCGGCGAGGTCGTGCAGCTCCTCGTTCAACGCGTCGCTGATCGCCATGATGCGCGCCCTGACGTCGTCGTAGTGCGCGTCCTGGACGGCGAACGCGATCAGCTCCGCGGTCACCGTGCCGAACTTCACGGGCCGCGTCGTCTGTCGCTGCGCCGCCTTCCACAGCTCCGCGTACTGCAGGTCGCCGCGACCGATCGGCCCGACGATGCGCGGCATGACCCGGGCCTCGAGGTAGTCGTGCAGGATGTGACCACGCGGGAAGGCGAGCCCACCGGCGCCTGCGCGGGCGAGGCGTGGATTGCCCCGTTCGAAACCGTCCATGTGCTGGGCGGGATAGCGCGTCCAGCTCTGCCCCCCCACGTCGTGGTCGAAGCGGCAGTCGCCGTCGGTGACGATGTCGAGCCCCGCCAGCTCCTGCTGCCGCAGGTAGACGGAGAGCGCGTCGGTGTACTGGTCGCGGAACTCGATGTCGACCATCGCGTCCAGAAAGGAGCGCGTGCCGAGGTTCTCCGTGTACCAGCTCGGGCGCGGCAATGAGCCGATGATCGTCGTGGGGAGCGTCTTTCCCGCCGATGCTCGAAGCACACCAACCTCCTCGGGGCAGCCCGCACCGGGCCTCTCGCAGCTGACCGACCGACCATACTGGACAATGCGGAGTCGGTGGATCCCGTCCGCGTCGGCCAAGGAGGAATTGCGTGAACGTCGGTTTCGTCGGCCTGGGTCGCATGGGGCAGGGCATCGCCGGGAGGGTGCTGGGTGGTGGGCATCGGCTCACCGTCTTCAACCGCACACCCGAGAAGACGGCCGACCTGGCCGCAGCCGGCGCGGCCGTTGGCGCGAGCGTCGCCGAGGCCTGCATTGGAGCCGAGGTCGTGATCACGATGGTGGCGAACGACGACGCGCTGATGGAGGTCGCGCTCGCACCGGGCGGGCTCGAGGACTCGCTGCCGGCGGGAGCGATCCACGTCACGATGGGCACGCACGGGGTCGCCGCCGTCCGTGCGCTGGCGCAGGCACACGCGGACGGGGGCCAGGTACTCGTCGCGGCGCCGGTACTGGGACGGCCCGACCTGGCCGCCTCTGGGCAGCTCGGCATCGTCGCCGGTGGCCCTCCCGCTGCAGTGGAGCGCTGCCGGCCGCTGTTCGAGGTGATCGGACGGAGAACGTTCGAGGCCGGGCCACGGCCCGAGTCCGCGACTGCCATCAAGCTCGCGAACAACTTCGTGCTCGGCTGTGCGATCGAGGCAATGGCGGAGGCCTTCTCGCTCGGGCGTGCCTACGACGTCGCGCCGCAGGTGCTCTACGAAGTGCTGGTCGAGGGCCTCTTCTCCGCCCCCGCCTACAAGGTCTACGGGGAGATCATGGTCGGCGAAGAGTTCGACCGCGTGGGGTTCACCTCCGAGCTGGCCCTCAAGGACGTCAACCTGGTGCTGGCGGCCGCCGGCGACGCGCGCATGCCCCTGCCGAGCGCCAATCTCCTGCGTGACCGGCTTCTGGGCGCCATCGCCCACGGTGACGGCGAGCGGGACTGGGCCGTGCTGGCCCGCGAGCAGGCTCGCGCGGGCGGGATGACCTAGAGAAGATCGAGGTAGCTTCCCGCTACGGGCTCCAGCTGGTCGATGCCCAGGGCTTCGCCGACCTGTGCCAGGGCCTCCTGCTCGGCCGAGGTCGGGGTCCCGTCGTCCGAAGCCAGCACGGCCTCCAGTTCGACGAACGTGCCCAGCCCGGCCACCTGGTCGAGGTGGATGCGGACGTTCTCGAAGAGGAAGAGACGGCGCTCCTTCTCGACCACCCCACGCACGCCGAGAGCTGCTCCGAGCAGCTCACGGAGATCGTCGGGCTCCGCGACGGGGGCCCGGCGGTAGCGGCTCAGGCGGGTGGAGCCCACGTCGGGGCGCTCATAGAAGATCAGCTCGGCCGTCGCCGCCCGGAGGTCCTCGCGGAGCTTGAGGCGGCCGAAGCGCGTCCCGAAGTACGTGTCGCGCTGGCGCAAGAGCCCGGCCTCCGACGCCCCGAGCTCGACGCAGGCACGCCTCGTCGCCTCCGGGTCGGGATCGAGCGCCTTTGTCTCGAGGTTCACGCATGCGCCGGACAGCTGCACACTTCGAGAGGCTACTCCTGGAGGGCACGGGCGCGAGTACAGTGCTCGGCACGGTGACTCGCCGACTTGGAGATGGTCTCCGCGTCGCCGTCCTCGGCCTGGGCGAAGCGGGCGGCAGGATCGCGTCCGATCTCGCGGCGTCCGGAGCGGACGTCCGAGGTTGGGATCCCGACTCGTCACGGCAGCTGGACGGCGTCCGGCTCGGCGCAAGCGCAAGCGCCACAGTGGGCGAGGTGGATCTGGTGCTGAGCGTGAACTCCCAGGCCGCCGCGCTCACGGCAGCACGCGAGTGCCTCCCGGGTCTCGCCGGCGGAACGCTCTACGCAGACCTGAACTCGGCGAGCCCGCGTGTGAAGATCGAGGTCGCCGACATCGTCGGCAGAGTCGGCGCTCTCTTCGCCGACGTCGCGCTCATGTCGCCGGTGCCGGGCCACGGGCTCCGGACGCCGATGCTCGCGTCGGGCGCGGGAGCGATCGCGTTCGCCGAGCGCCTCCGCGCGCTCGGGGCGACTGTCGACGTCGTCGGTGTCGAGCCAGGTGCTGCGGCGACGCGCAAGCTGCTGCGCAGCGTGTTCATGAAAGGGCTTGCCGCGGCCACCCTCGAGAGCCTGCACGCAGCCGACGCGGCCGGGTGCGAGCCGTGGCTCCGCAGCGAGATCTCCTCGGTGCTCACGAGCGCGGACGCCTCCCTCCTCGACCGGCTGGTGGAGGGGAGCCGTCTCCATGCCGCACGACGCGTGGAGGAGATGGCCGCGGCCGGCGAGCTCCTGCGCGATCTGGGCGTCGTGCCGCGCGTGACCGCCGCCGCAGCCGCAACACTCGCCGAGCTCGCTTCCAAACCGCCCGAGAAGGTTTCCTGACACCGAATGAGCACGACCGTCCGCCACTCGACCGTTCCCTCGACACGCGCGCGCGAGCTCGTGCGCGGCGCTTTCGACATGCACGTGCACATCGCACCCGATGTCGTCGCGCGTCGGATCGACGACATCGCCCTGGCGCGGCGCTTCGAGGAGCTCGGGCTCGCCGGCTTCGTGCTCAAGTCGCACTACGTGCCGACCGCCGAGCGTGCGGCTGTCGCACAGTCCGTCGTCGACGGCGTGAGCGTCATGGGCGCGATCTCGCTCAACCGGGCGGTCGGAGGCATGAACCCGCTCGCCGTCGAGGTGGCGGCGCGCGAGGGCGCGCGTGTCGTGTGGCTCCCGACGGTGGACGCGGTGCACGAGACGGCCGGTCGCGGCGAGCCCAAGCCGGGCGAGAAGGTGCCGGTATGGGCGGCGCTCCAGCACGATCTCCGCGCGCGTGGGATCTCGATCGAGCCGGTCGCCGTCGTCGACGTCGACGGACGCGTGCTCCCGGAGACGCGGGATGTGCTGGCCACGGTCGCAGCCCACGGGCTCGTGCTCGCTACGGGACACCTCTCCCGCGGCGAGATCTTCGCCGTGGTCGACGCGGCGCTCGACGAGGGAGTGCACGACATCGTCGTCACGCATCCGGAGTTCCCCTCGCAGAGCCTCTCCGTCGACGATCAGGCGGCCCTGGCGCGCAAGGGCGCGCTGCTCGAGCGCACCTTCACGACGCCGCACACGGGCAAGGTCTCGTGGGAACGCTGGCTCGGGAACACACGCGCGGTCGGTGCGGAGCACTCGGTGCTCGCGAGCGATCTCGGTCAGGTCGGCAACCCGCCCGTCGAGGACGGCCTGGCGCTGCTCGCCGACCGCCTCGTCGGGGCGGGGTTTTCCGAGCAGGAGGTACGGACGATGGCAGTCACGAACACGCGACGGCTCGCCGGGGTGCCTGCCGGATGAGCTCTCGGCGGTTGCTGGTCGTGGGCGCGCATGCCGCGGACTTCGTCTGGCGGGCGGGAGGCGCCATCGCCGTGACCACGTCGTCGGGTGGCGTGTCTCGGGTGATCGCCCTCTCGTACGGCGAGCGAGGAGAGTCGGGCGAGCTGTGGCGCGAGGAGGGTCAGACGGTGGAGAACGTGAAGCGCATCCGCCACGCGGAGGCGGAGCGCGCCGCTTTCGAGCTCGGAGCGGACTTTCGCAGCCTCGACCTGGGCGACTACCCGCTGGAGCTGGGCGCCGCCGCCCTCGGTCAGCTCGCCGACGAGATCCGCGAGTTCGCCCCCGACGTGCTCGTGACCCACACCGATCGCGATCCGTTCAACCCCGACCACGCCGTCGCCTGCGCGGCGGTCGAACGGGCGCGGGCGCTCGCCAGCGGCGCGGGTGTCGCGAGCGCCTTCGAGACGATCGTGCCTCCTGATCTCCTGCTCTTCGAGCCGCACCAGCCAGAGCTCTGCAACTTCACCCCCACGACGTTCGTCGACATCACGCGCGTGATGGATCGCAAGCGTGCGGCGATGGCCGGGTTTCGCTCGCAGACGTACCTCCAGACGTACTACGCGCAGCGTGCCGAGCAACGCGGCAACCACGCACGCCGGGTCTCCGGCGATTCGTCGATCGAGTACGCGGAGGCGTTCCAGCGCGTGCTCCCGCAGGTGGTGACCGCCCTCTGAGCGAGCTGTACGCCGAGCTGGCCCAACTGGGGGTGGCCACCGTCTACGAGGCGTCCGGGCGGCGCGGGCTGGTGGACGTCCCGCTCGTCCAGGTGCTGTCCGGATCGCGGGCGGCCGGGCCTGCCCGCACGGCGCTCTGCGGTGCCGGCGACAACCTCATGGTGCACGCTCTCGTGGCGCACGCGAGCCCTGGGGACGTGCTCGTGCTGACGCTGCCGCACCCTGAAGCGGTGGCCCTCGTGGGTGACCTGCTCGCGACGCAGGCCAAGGCGCGCGGGGTCGCCGCCCTGCTCGTCGACGGGGCGATCCGCGATCTCGACGAGCTCAGGGAGCTCGGCCTCCCCATCTGGGCACGCCACGTCTGCGTGCGCGGCGCCGAGAAGAGCGTCGTGGGCACGCTGGACGAGCCCGTCGAGGTGGGCGGCGCGATGATCCGCGCGGGTGACGTCGTCGTGCTGGACGCGGACGGCGCGGTCGTCGTCGACTCGGAGCGCGTGCCCGACGTGCTCGGGGCCTCACGCGAGCGGGCGACCCGCGAGCACAAGAAGCGGCTCGCGCTCCAGGCCGGTGCGCTCTCGTACGACCTCGACGGCTTGCGTGAGCGGGTCGAGGGGGGCCCGTGACGGAGCCGATCCACGATGTCGCCCACATCGGACATGTGGAGCTCCTCACGCCCGAGCCCGAGCGGAGTCTCGGCTTCTTCGTCGACGTGCTCGGCATGGAGGTGGAGGCGCGGGCGGGCGACTCCGCCTTCTTGCGCGGTTTCGGCACGTACCAGCGCTACGACCTGAAGTTGACGGCGTCCGCGCACAGCGGCCTCGGTCACATGGCGCTGCGCGCGTGGAGCCCGGAGGCGCTGCAGCGCCGGGTCGCGGCGATCGAGCGCACAGGGCTCGGGCTCGGATGGAGCGAGGGCGATCTCGGCCATGGTCCGGCCTATCGCTTCACCGACCCCGACGGTCACGCCATGGAGATCTACTACGAGACGGAGCGGTACGAGCCGGCTCCCCAGCTCCGCCCGTCGCTGAAGAACCAACCCCAGCGGTACGTGCCGCGCGGGGCGGCGGTCAAGCGGTTCGACCATGTCAACCTCCTCGCCCAGGACGTCGCTGCGAACCGTGCCTTCGCGCAGGACGCGCTCGGCTACCGCCTCTATGAGCAGATCATCCTCGACGACGGGACGGAGGCGGGAGCATGGCTCTCCCTCACGATCGCGGCACACGAGCTGATCTACGTCTCGGACGCGCTCGGCGAACGCGGCCGCCTGCACCATCTCGCGTTCTGGGTCGACACGCGGGAGGAGGTGCTGCGCGCGGCCGACGTCTTCCTAGACCAAGACGTGTACATCGAGGCTGCTCCGTCGAAGCACGCGATCGCGCAGGGCTTCTTCCTCTACGGCATCGAGCCTGGCGGAAACCGCATCGAGGTGACGCACGGGGGTTACCTCGTCTACGACCCGGACGTCGAGCCGGTGGTGTGGTCGGAGGCGGAGCGCGCCCGCGGCCAGGCGTGGGGCGTCAAGACCGTCGAGAGCTTCCACCTCTACGGGACACCACCGGTGGACGGGGCCACGATGCCCGGCACCTAGGTGCGAAGCGAAGCGAGCCGCCAAGCCTCAGCTGCCGACGAACCTGGCCACCAGCACCGCCAGCTCCCCCGGCCGCTCGAACGGAACGACGTGGCCGCAGCCCTCGAGTTCGACGTACTCGCAGCCCGGAATGGCCGTCGCGGTGACCCGCGCGGCCTCGGGCGGCACGACCGCGTCCAGCTCTCCCTGCACGAGCAACACCGGCACGGCGATCTTCCCCAGCTCGCCGGTGAGATCGAGGTCGGCGATCACCCGACACAGCGCCGCGTACCGCTCGGGATCGCCGCTCGCGACGATGCTCCGATAGACAGCCACATCGTCAGGGTGCGCGCGTCTGAACGACTCCGGCAGCCCAACCGAGACGTGGAGCTCCGCGATCGCAGCCATGCCGGCGCGTCGTGCCGCCTCCGCCCGCTCCGCGAGCGCGCCACGCTGCTCCGGCGGGGTGACGCTCGGGGCGGCGACTCCGACGATCGCACTGACGCGATCCGGATGAGTGGCGGCGAACGAGAGCACGACCGCACCGCCGAGTGAGTGCCCCACGAGAGCCACGCGCTCGATCTCGAGCGCGTCGAGCCTTGCATGGAGGTCGGTGACGAGCGCGCCGAGCGAGTCGCGCGACGTCAACTCGTACGCGATCGTCGTGACGCTCTGCGAGAGGGGGCCGACGAGCTGCTGCCAGCTCGCCGCGCTCCCGCCGAGCCCGTGCACGAGGACGGCGCTCGGCGCGACCCCCTGTCCCCCGGCACCCGGCACCCGGTCACACCCCGAGTGGCGCGCCGGAGAGCCACGCCGCGCCGCGCGCGTACAGCGCCTCCACCTCCGGCCCGACGAGACCCGGCATGTCGGGCTTCACGGTGAAGCCGATCTGCGTCTGCAGATAGGCGAGATGCCGGTACCCGACCGGGAACCCGTCGAGCACGCTGCGGTCGAGGCTGAGCGGCTCCGCCGGATCGACCGGGTCGATGCGATCCGTCTCGTAGATGGGCTGGCGGAGGACGATGCCCCAGTGGCCGTGGCGCTGCTCGAGGAAGTCGTAGAAGCGCCCCGTGCAGACCACGTCGCACTCGACCCCGTGCACCGGCGCGCGCTGGGTGATCGTCATCTTGGTCTGGGCGATCGCGCGCCGCCCTTCCACGTCGACCGAGGTCCCGCCGAGGAAGTGCAGGATCCGCACCCCGCGCTCGAAGCCCTCCCGGCTGACGCGGATGAACTCGTCCGCAGGACCCTGGAACCAGGTCGCCATCATCCGGCCGTCCTCGTGCCAGACCGTCCTGAAGCGATCCCAGTCGCCCGCATCCCGCCAGACGGCCCAGCTCTCGACGAGCTCTCGGATCGCCTGCTTGTCCGCGTCCACGCCCGGCAGCGATCCTCCACTCGTGCTCGCGACTCTGGACATCCGGCTCCATCATCGCGGGGTCGGGTCGCGGCTTGCAAGCCACCGGGTCGGTCTCGAAGATAGTCTCGGCGGATCGATCCGGGCCCGTACATCCAGACCGTCAGCGGTCGTAGGTTCAACCCGCTCGATCCCGACCCCGAGCAGGTCGAGATCGGCGACATCGCTCGCGCGCTCTCGCACCAGTGCCGGTTCGGAGGCAACTGCCTCACCTACTACTCGGTGGCACAGCACTCCTGCCTCGTTGCCGACCTCGTCGCCGAGCGCGGCGGCGACACCGAGTCGGTGCTGTGGGCGTTGCTGCACGACGCCTCGGAGGCGTACCTCGTAGATCTCCCGCACCCCCTCAAGCACCGGAGCGAGCTCGGCCGGATGTATGCCGAGGTCGAGGCGAGGCTGCAGGACGCCATTTGGGACCGCTTCGATCTGCCGTCCGACCCCCCGCCCCTCCTCAAGGCGGTCGACAGGGCGCTGCTCGCGACCGAGCGGCGTGCCGTATCACAGGAGGCCTGGCACTGGCCCGAGCTCGACGGAGTCGAGCCGCTCGACATGGAGATCGAGCCGTGGCTGCCCGATCGGGCACGGGACGAGTTTCTCGCCCGGTTCGACGAGCTTCAGTCGCGACGCTGAGGGCCCACGCCCAGACGTCCCCGGCTGTCTCGACGATCAGGCAGCTGGACGGCCGGCTCGGATAGGGTTGCCGGTGCGGTTTCCCGAAACGGCAGGCTCGAGCGTCTCGGGCACGCAGAGGCTCTGGCCTGTCATCAGGAGGAGGCTACGAGGATATGAGCCATCGCAGTCTGGCGGACTTGCTGAGAGAGGTCGGCAATCCAGTCGAGCTGGTGCGCAACTCGCAGATCGGACCGTATGTCTATCCGAAGGTGCCCGGCGAGTTTTCGAACTGGAGAGACGAACAGCGTTCCTGGCGGGAGACCTGTGCCCTCTTCGATCAGTCTCACCACATGACCGATCTCTACGTCGAGGGTCCCGATGTCATCCCCTTGTTCTCTCAGCTCGGTGTGAACACCTTCCAGAACTTCGCCGTCGACAAGGCGAAGCAATTCGTCGCCTGCAACGACGATGGCTATGTGATCGGTGACGGGATTCTCTTTTGCGTGGACGAGAACAGCGTCATTCTCGTCGGCCGTCCTTCCGCCCACAACTGGGTCCAGTACCACGCAGAGACCGGTGGGTACGACGTCGAGCTGTCACGGGACGAAAGAACTGCGGTAAACCCGTCCGGCCGCCGCAGGGTCTACAGGTACCAGGTGCAGGGCCCGAACGCGCTTCAGGTCCTCGAGCAGGCAGCCGGGGGGTCGTTGCCCGACATCGCATTCTTCAACATGGGTGAGCTCACCATTGCGGGCCGAAAAGTCCGCGCTTTGCATCACGGCATGTCAGGCGTGGCCGGCATGGAGCTCTTCGGCCCGTGGGAGGACGGGGAAGAGGTCAAGGCCGCCATTCTCGACGCGGGCCGGGAATTCGGGCTCCGGCACGTCGGCTCCAGGGTCTACGCCACCAACACGCTCGAATCTGGGTGGATACCGTGCCCGCTTCCCGCCGTCTTCACCGGTGAGAAGATGCAGGCCTACAGAGAGTGGTTGCCGGCCGACGGCTATGAAGCGACCGGTTCTCTCGGCGGCAGCTTCACCTCCGATGACATCAGTGACTACTACCTGACGCCGCACGACCTCGGCTACTGGCCGTTCGTGAGGTTCGACCACGACTTCATCGGCCGAGAGGCGCTGGAGAAGATCGCCGACGAGCCGAGCCGGAAGAAAGTCACGCTGGCCTGGAACGGCGATGACGTCGCCCGCGCCATGGGAACGCTGTTCGAAAAGGGAGACGCGGTCAAGTACATCGATCTTCCCCTCTCCAACTACGCCACATGGCCCTACGACAAGGTGCTGGACGACGGGAGCACAGTCGGTGTCTCGACGTTCTCCGGCTACAGCTACAACGAGCGCTCGATGCTCTCGCTGGCCATGGTCGACGTCGACATCGAGCTCGGCAGCGAGGTGACGTTGGTCTGGGGCGAGGAAGGCGGCGGGTCGTCGAAACCCGTTGTGGAGCGCCACGTGCAGACCGAGATCCGGGCGATCGTCAGCCCGTGCCCCTACTCCGAGGTCGCTCGCACCTCGTACGCCGAGGGTTGGCGCACCAAGACCACCGTCGCCTGAGACGATCGGCGACGACGCCGTCTGGGCGATGCGTCAGCGCGCGGACGCGACGCGAAGCCCGGCGCCCTCGACGACGCGAGGGACCGCCTCGGCTTCCCAGCCCGGGGCCATGATGTGCACACCCGCCACACCCGGCACCTCACGCACACGCCTCACGACGTCGACGGCGACCGAGACCCCCGCTGCCTTCGCCTCGTCCCCCTCGAGCCCCTCCAGGCGCGAGAACGTCGCAGCGTCGACCTCGACGCCCGGGATGTGGTCGTGCATGTGCTGCAGCATCCGCGTGCTGCGCGGCGGAGCCACACCGACGATCACGGACGCTCGCTGCGGAATGCCCGCCTCGAACACGGGGGCGAACCACTCTGCGAACCGGTCGACGTCGTAGACGATGTTCGTCTGAAAGACGTGCACGCCCGCGTCGAGCTTCTGCTCGAGCCTCTCGACCGCGTCGACGAGCGGGTTCGCGGCGCCCGCGATCAGGAACCCCGTCGGTGTCTCCAGCGTCTCCCCCGCCAGGAGCCGACCGTCGTTCAGACCCGCCACCAGCCTGATCAAACCCGCGGCGTCGACGTCCCACACGGGCTTCGTGATCGCGCCGTACGGCCCGACCTTCAGAGGGTCGCCCGACAGGGCCAGGACCGTGCGCACGCCGAGCGCCCATGCGCCGAGCAGGTCGGCCTGCAACGCCATCACGTTCCGGTCCCGAGTCGTCAGCTGCAGGATCGGGTCGAGCCCCTCGTCGAGCATCCAGACGGAGCAGGCAAGCGGCGACACCTTCACGGTCGCCGCCTGGTTGTCGGTCACGTTGGCCGCGTGGACGCAACCGACGAAGGCTCGAGCGGTGCGACGCACCGGCTCGGTGTCCGGGTTCAAGCGGCGGGCCGAGCTCCGCCGTGACGACGAAGTCGCCCGAGGCGAGCGCGTCGCGGATTGTCATCGGTGCGGCGCGTCGCGCTCGATCTCGAGCAGGTACGCGACCATGACGTCCTGACCGCCGAGCGTCAGGTGGTAGGCGTCGGAAAGCTCCTCGACACGCGTGATCTGCTCCTTGTTGGCGTCGAAGAGCGGCCCGAAGGGGAAGAAGCTGAAGTCGACGACCCGGCAGCGAAGTCCGAGCTGCTCGAGCAGCCGCGATGTCTCGCGCTCGCCGACGATCGAGAGCTGCATCACGTACGCGCGGCCGTCCTCGTCGAGCAGCGTCGGCAGGATGTGCAGGAAGTGGTCGAGCAGAGTGCGTCCCCAGTAGTCGAGCGGGCGGTGGCCGGTCGCGTCCTCGAACGGGTCGACC
Organism: uncultured Actinomycetes bacterium; assembly: GCA_963703975.1. Lineage (GTDB taxonomy): Bacteria > Actinomycetota > Thermoleophilia > Gaiellales > Gaiellaceae > Gaiella. The sequence goes on along the minus strand of CAVPGO010000019.1, from coordinate 15,064 downwards.
GGCATCTGATAGAGGCTCGCCACGACGAGGTCGAAGCGGTCGTCGGACTCCCACTCGTAGAGGTCGACGTCCTCGCCGCCGACACGGTCCGAGACATCGTTGCGGAAGGCGTTCGCGAGCGTGTTCGCGACTGCATTGCTGTCGATGTCGATCGCGTGCACCTGCGCTGCCCCGTTGAGCGCGAGCTGGACACTGAGGATGCCGCAGCCGCAGCCGACATCGAGGCACCTCTTGCCGGCGCCGATGCCCTCGCTGAAGAGGTACTTCCAGCACAGATAGCTGCCGTGCGTCGGGACGAACACGCCTTCGTCGACGGTCAGCTTCGGGAACGGCAGCGGGTTGACCACCCGCCCGTGACGGTCGAGCCACGGTGGTGGGACGGGCTCGTCCGACGGCGGCCGCCCGTGGCCGCGTACTCGGGCAGCGGGGGCCGCTTCCGGCCCGGCTTCGTCCCCTCCAGCGCCTTGGCCGCCGCCGCGATGTGCTCCGGCGTCGTGCCGCAGCAGCCGCCGATGATCTGTGCGCCCTCCTCGCGCCACTCGAGCGCGAGCTGCGCGTACTCCGCGGGCCCGATCCGCTCGTCGAAGCGCCACTCGCGCCGGCGAGATGCCCGAGGTTCGGGTACACGCCAAGCGGCAACTCGGTGAAGTCGCGCAGCCACGGGATCATCCCGGCCACGTGGTCGACCGGCAGGCAGTTGATCAGCAGCGCCCCGACCCCCATCTGCTCGAACCGCCGTGCGGCACGGCCGAAGAGGTCGCCCTCGGGCGGGCCCCAGTGCTGGCCGTAGACGCCGCACACCCCGTGCCGGCAGCGCCTGAAGGAGAGCCAGACGGGCAGACCCGTCTCGAGCAGTAGCTCGACCGTCTCGAACGTGCTCGGGTCGCGGATCAGCGTCAGCGTCTCGAGCAGGATCAGATCGGGAGGGTCCTCGCGGAAGGCGCGCGCCAGGAGTGCCACGGTCTCGCGTTGCCGGTCCGAGGTGACGTCCTCGGAGATCGTGAACGCGACCGCGCACGTCCCGTGCCGCCCCTCGTCCTCGACCGCCTGCCGCGCGAGCTGGACGCCGAGCCTGGCGACATCGAGCCAGTGCGCGGAGTCGCGGCCTCGCGGGGTCGCTCGACGCTCGGCATCCGGGGTCGACAGGATCGACCACGTGTTCGTCGAGATGACGTCACAGCCCGCTGCGACGTAGCTGCGATGCACCTCGCGCACGGCCTCCGGAGCGCGGTACAGCCCCCACGTGCCCCAGAGCTCCTCCGCGGGCCCAGGATCCTGCGCCGGGTGGTCGCGCTGCAGCTCGGTGGCGATGCCGCCGTCGAGGACGACGCAACGCTCTGCCGCGATCAGCTCCTCGAGCCTCAGGTATGCGGGCGACCGCGCAGCAGCCTCGTGCGCGCCGTCATCGCCGTGTCCGGAGGCGCAGCGGCACCGACGTAGCTCACGAACCGGCCGCTCACGTTCCCTCGTCCCACGAGGCGAGGTAGCGCGCCTGCTCGTCCGTGAGCTCGTCGATGCCGACCCCCATCGTGTCGAGCTTGAGGCGGGCGATCTCGCGGTCGATCGCTTCCGGCACCACGTACACCTTCGGCTCGAGCGTGTCGGCGTTCTTGACCGCGTGCTCGGCCGAGAGCGCCTGGTTCGCGAAGCTCATGTCCATCACCGCGGCCGGGTGTCCCTCGGCGGCGGAGAGGTTGAGCAGTCGGCCCTCCGCGAGGAGGTACACCGTGCGACCGTCGGGCAGCTCGTACCCCTGGACGAACTCCGGGCGTCGCTGACGCTCGTCGAGAGCGCCCGAGCGCCGGGATGTCGATCTCGACGTTGAAATGACCGGTGTTGGCGAGTACGGCGCTGTCCTTCATGCGCTCGAAGTGCTCCCGGCGCAGCACGTGCTTGTCGCCGGTCGCGGTGATGAAGATGTCGCCCTCGCTCGCCGCGTCCTCCATCGGCAGGACCTCGTAGCCGTCCATCACGGCCTCGAGCGCACGTAGCGGGTCGATCTCGGTGACGATCACGTGGGCGCCCATCCCCTTGGCCCGTAGCGCACTCCGCGGCCGCACCAGCCGTAGCCGGCGACGACGAACTTGCGCCCGGCAAGCAGCACGTTCGTCGCGCGGAGCAGCCCGTCGATCGTCGACTGACCGGTGCCGTAGCGGTTGTCGAACAGGTGCTTCGTCTGGGCCTCGTTGACCGCGATCACCGGGAAGCCGAGCTTCCCCTCGGCCTCGAGCGCCTTGAGGCGGATGACGCCGGTCGTCGTCTCCTCGGTCCCTGCGATCACGTCGCCGAGCTGTTCCCGATGCGTCGAATGCAGGACACCGATCACGTCGGCGCCGTCGTCCATCGTCAGTTGGGGCTGATGGTCGACCGCAGCCTCGATGTGCGAGTAGTACGTGTCGTTGTCCTCGCCCTTGATCGCGAAGGCCGGAATCTCGTACTCGGCGACGAGAGCAGCCGCGACGTCGTCCTGTGTCGACAGCGGGTTCGAGGCGCACACGACCACGTCGGCGCCGCCGGCCTTGAGCGTGCGCATGAGGTTCGCGGTCTCGGTGGTCACGTGCAGGCAGGCCGAGATCCGGACGCCGGCGAGCGGCTGCTCCTCCGCGAAACGCTCGCGAATCGCCGCGAGCACCGGCATCTGCCGGTCGGCCCAGATGATCCTCCGGACCCCCTCGGGCGCGAGCGCGAGGTCCTTGACGTCGTGCCTTGCGATCGTGCTCACCGTACTCCTCTCGGTCAGGCGAAAGGCGCGCCGGAACCGGCACCGGCTCGAAGTGCGTCATCCGCTTGAACTCGTCGAAACGGGCTTCGATCTCGTCGATCGTCAGCCGCTGCAGCCGCTCGCTGCCGAACGCCTCGATCGCGAACGAGGCGAGCACCGAGCCGTAGACGGCCGCGCAGCGGAGCACGTCGTCGGTGAGCGACCGTGCCGGCGTGCGGTCGAGGTAGCCGAAGAAGCCGCCGGCGAACGAGTCGCCGGCGCCGGTCGGGTCGACGACCGTCTCCAGCGGGTAGCCGGGGACGAAGAAGAAGCCCTCCTCGGTGAACACGCACGCGCCGTAGCTGCCCTGCTTGACGACGACGACCCTCGGGCCGAGCTCCCGGATCTGCCGGGCCCCCCGGGACAGGTTCGGCTCGCCCGTGAGCATGCGGATCTCGGCGTCGTTCAGCACGACGACGTCGACGCCGCGCATCGTCTCGAGCAGCGAGTCGCGGGCCGACTCGATCCAGTAGTTCATCGAGTCGAGGCCGGCGAGAGCGGCGCCCGTGCACTGCTCGCGCACGCGCCGCTGCAGGTCGGGCTGGATGTTCGCGAGGAAGACGACCGACGAGTCGCGCGCGGCCGCCGAGAGCACCGGGTCGAACTCCGCGAACACGTTCAGCTGCGTGTCGAGCGTGTGCGCGACCTGCATGTCGTCGTCGTAGCGGCCTGCCAGAAGAACGAGCGGCCGCCGGCGACCCGCTCGATCTCGCGGTGTTGACGCCGCGCCCCTCGAACACGGCGAGCTCCTCCGGGCCGAAGTCCTCGCCGACGACGCCGACGACGCGCACGTCGGTGAAGAAGCTCGCCGCGAGCGAGAAGTGCGTCGCCGCGCCGCCGAGGATCCGCTCGCGCTTCCCGAACGGCGTCTCGAGCGCGTCGAACGCGACCGAGCCGACGACGGTGACGGCCATGTCAGACGGTTTCCGGCTTGAGCGACGGCCGAGCCCGGCGGCCTCGCGAAGCGCCTCCGCCTTGTCGGTCCGCTCCCACGTGAAGTCGTGCTCGTCGCGGCCGAAGTGGCCGTACGCCGCCGTCTTCGCGTAGATCGGGCGGCGCAGGTCGAGGTCGCGGAGGATCGCGCGCCGGGCGCAGGTCGAAGTGCTCCCGGACGAGCTCCTCGATCCTGGTGACCGGGACGCGCTCGGTGCCGAAGCACTCGACCTGGATCGAGAACGGGTGCGCGACGCCGATCGCGTAGGCGACCTGGAGCTCGCAGCGATCGGCGAGGCCCGCGGCGACGACGTTCTTCGCCACGTAGCGGGCCGCGTAGGCGGCCGAGCGGTCGACCTTCGTCGGATCCTTGCCCGAGAACGCTCCGCCGCCGTGCCGCGCGGCGCCGCCGTACGTGTCGACGATGATCTTCCGCCCGGTGAGCCCCGTGTCGCCCATCGGGCCGCCGACGACGAACCTGCCGGTCGGGTTGACGTAGACGAAGTCCTTGTGCTCGAGCCGCGCCTCGTCGTACAGGTGTCGCGGCAGGATCGGGTACAGCACGCGCTCGATCAGGTCCGGCTTGATCAGCGACTGTGCGTCGACGCCGTCCGCGTGCTGCGTCGAGATGAGGACGCGCTCGATCTCGACCGGCCGCTGGCGGCCGTGCTCGTCGACCTCGTAGCGGACCGTGACCTGCGCCTTGCCGTCCGGCCGCAGGTAGTGCAGCTCGTCTGCCTTGCGCACCTCGGCCAGCCGCTTGCAGATCTTGTGGGCGAGCATGATCGGCAGCGGCATCAGCTCGTCCGTCTCGCGGCACGCGTAGCCGAACATCATCCCCTGGTCGCCCGCGCCCGACCGGTCGAGCGGGTCGATCGTCGCCGGGCTCGTGCTGGGCCTCGTACGACGCGTCGACGCCCTGCGCGATGTCCGGCGACTGCGGGTCGACGGCGACGATGACGCTGCAGGTGTTCGCGTCGAAGCCGTACTCGGATTCGTGTGTACCCGATCTCGGCGATCTTCCCGCGACGAGACGCGGGATGTCGACGTACGCGTCGGTCGTGATCTCGCCGCCGACGACGACGAGGCCCGTCGTCAGGAAGGTCTCGCACGCGACCCGCGCCGTCGGATCCCGGCGAGGATCGCGTCGAGGACGGTGTCGGAGATCTGGTCGGCCATCTTGTCCGGATGCCCCTCGGTCACGGACTCCGAGGTGAAGGAGAAGGATTCCGCCATGAATCGGTAAGCAGATTGGTCAGTCGAGTTGGCCAATCCTTACCGAGCCGTCCCCGCCCCGTCAAGTGGAGTGAACACCGCTTGCCGGCGCTGGTATTCATCCCGAGCGCGGGCATCGGTCACGTCGCCGGCGCGTCGACCTGGAGCCGAGGGTCTGCGGCGCGCACCGGCTGCTCGTCGAGCCCGAGCTCGCGCCGTACGATGTTGGCGCCCTGGACGATCGCGGCCGACTTGTAGAGCGCCACCAGCCGGTTCGATCCCTGCCGTCCGAAGCCGCAGTCGGAGGTCAGCACGAGGTTCTCGGCGTCGATGTGGCTCAGTGCGTACCGGATGTCGTTCGCGACCTCTGCCGGCGACTCGACCTGAAGCGTGCGATGGCTGACGACTCCGACCGCGATCTTCTTGCTCATCCGGTTGCGGTAGGCGTTGAGCAACTCGAGGTCTGCGAAGTCACGGTCCTTCATCTCGACCGTCCAGACGTCACCGGCGACCCTGTCGAGGTACGTCTCGATCACCTCCGCGTACGAGGTCCGCTCCTGCACGCGCTGCATGTTCGCGTTTCCCCAGCACGTGTGGATCCAGACCTCGGCTTCCTCGAGGCCGCTGATCTCGTGGTTGAAGCAGTCGATCAGGAAGTCGAGGTACTGCCGGTCGCGCGAGCTCGTGGCGACGAAGTGGAGCAGCGGCTCCTCGATCTGGATCACCCGGCACCCCGCCGCGACGAGCTGGCGCAGCTCGACGTTCATCGTGGTGGCGAGATCCCACATCAGGTCACGCTTGTCGGCGCCGTAGACGTCGGTCCGGAGGTCGAGCATGCTCGCCACGAGTTGGCTGGAGACCGTCCCGAATCTCACCGGCCGGTTGGCGCGGGACTGCGCGACGCGCCACAGCTTGTCGAACTCGAGCCGCGCCCCGCTGCCGATCCTCCCCGCCACCGTCGGCACCCGCCAGGCGCTCGAGACCTCTCCGAGCAGCGTTCCCGTCTGCTCCTGCGTCTCGACGACCGGCGCGGTATGGCGCACGTCCAGGCCGTCGATGCGCTCGAGCGGGTATCGCATCCAGGAGAGACCGGCGAGGTCCCGGGTCGAGGTGGTAGTCGCCGTTCGTGACGATGTCGAGCCCGGCGCGCTCCTGCTCGCCCACGACGACGGAGACGGCGTCGAGCAGCTGCTCCCGGTACGAGATGTCGAGCATGGCATCCGACAGCGAACGACCCCACAGACCCGCTTCGAACCACGTCGGCCGGGGCCACGAGCCGGTCACCGTCGTCGGCAGGAGACGCTCGGCTGTGACGGTGTACACGGCCCCGATCCTCAGGCGTAGAACCGCGAGGGCGGCCCGTCTGCATCCTCGCCGCCGGCAACCCGGGCGAGCTCTGCCCGTAGGTGCCGCTCCATCTCGAAGCCCGCCAGCTCGGCGTCGCCAAGGCGGAGAGCCTCGAAGACCGCACGATGCTGTGCGCCCATCCGCTCGGTGTCAGCCGGCGTCCAGACGCCCCGTGCAGCCGGCGCGACCACCGACGCGATCGCCTGCCAGCAGGGTGCCACGAGCGCCTCGAGCCGCGAGTTTCCCGTGAGCCCGACGATCGACCGGTGGAAGGCGATGTCGATCTCGACGGGGAACGAGCCGCGATCCTCGACGCGGTCGAGTGCCTCCACGACTGCGCCGAGAAGACCGGTGTCCTCGCGGTTTCGCTGCGCCCGGCGAGCCGCGAGCCGGACCCCGCCCACCTCGAAGACCAGCCGCGCCTCCATGATCTCGGCGAGCGTCGTCGCCGTCTCGGGCTGAGCGGTCCCCGCCGAGGCCGGTGGCCCGACGACGAACGTCCCGCTCCCGACCCGAGCCTCGACGAGGCCGCGCGCAGCGAGCGCGCTGACCGCCTGGCGCACCGTCGGCCTGCTGACCCCGAACTCTGCAGCCAGCGCCCGCTCGGCCGGCAGGCGATCGCCGGGCGCGAAGCCCCCGCTCAGGATGAGCACGAGCAGCTCGTGCGCCACGAACTCGTGCGCCCGGCGGGAGAGCGCCAGCGAGCGCGCCGAGGACTCCGCTACCGTCGTCTCACCGGACATCGGCGCGCTCACGGTAGCAGGGGCGGATCCGGCGGGTCGCCTACCCTGCAGCCGCGCACCGGACGGTTCAGGGATCTCGTCCGGGCGGTTCGCTGCGGAAGGCGTCCGCGAGGGCGGATTGCAGGCTTGCTCGAGGCAGGCATGCCCTGGCGCCGACCTGCCTCCGCGTGATTCGATCAGGCGAGGAGGCAAAGGTGCAGGCAGCGGTCACTCGAGCGAGAGGCGTGATGGAGGTCATCGGTGTGCGCCCGCCGGGCGTGCCCGGACCGGGTGAGGTGATCGTGCGGCCCGAAGCGGTCGGTCTCTGCGGCTCGGACTTCCACTACTTCCTGGGCGACATCGGCACGATCGAGGATGCGACCTCGCTCTACCCGAGGATCCAGGGGCACGAGGCGGCCGGGATCCTTCAGGAGGTCGGGACCCGACTGCCCACCCCACCTCCAGACCGGACACCGGGTCGCGATCTGGCCGGTCCACTCCTGCGGCCGGTGCTACGCCTGCCGGGTGGGGCGCGGCAACGCCTGCGCGAACATCAGCCTGACCGGCGTCCACGTCGACGGTGCGCTCCAGGAGCAGCTCCTCCTCCCCGCCGCCCAGGTGTTCCCGGTCGGCGACCAGGATCCCGCCCTCGCCGCGCTGATCGAGCCCGTCTCGATCGCCGTACGAACCGTCGTGCGGGGCCGTGTCGCGGCTGGGGAGCGCGTGGTCGTGCTCGGCGCAGGACCGATCGGCCAGGCAGTGACGCTGGCAGCGCTCGACCGCGGCGCCTCGGTGCTGCTTGCCGACATGCTCGAGAGCCGCCTCGAGCGCGGGCGGGCGCTCGGCGCCGAGCTTCTCCTCGTGCACGCCGACGAGAGCCCGGTCGCGGCCATGCGCGCGTGGTCCGGGGACGACGGGCCGGAGGTGGTCGTGGAGGCGACCGGCGTGCCGGAGCTGGTGCGCACCGCGATCGAGCTCGTGGCGCAGGCCGGGCGTGTCGTCGTCGTCGGCCTCTCGAGCCACGATGCGCCGGTGCGGGTCGGCGATCTGCCGTTGAAGGAGATCGACGTCCTCGGCGTGAGCTGCTGCGGCTCCGCCGAGTTTGCAGAGGCGGTCGACCTCGTGGGCCGGCGACGCGACGTGGCGGCAGCGCTGGTCACGCACGAGTTCCCGCTCGAGCAGGCGCCCGAGGCCATCGCCTACGCGATCGCCCATCCGACGGAGGTCATGAAGGCAGTCGTGCGGCTCGACGCTGGTTAGCCCGCGAGGTTGGCCGCTTCGCGGCCGCAACGCTCGGTGTCACACATTCGGCGGCGAGAGAGAACAGGAGGCGGGATGACCGGGACCGTGACTCATGACAGGACCGGCGAGCGCGCGGCGGAGGTGCTCGGGCGGCTCTTCGACGTCCGCGGCACGCGCGTCGTCGTCACCGGAGCCGCCGGTGGACTCGGCTTCGCCATGGCCGAGGTGCTCGCAGACTGCGGCGCGCACGTCACGCTCGCCGACATCGACGAGCCGCGGCTGGCGGCGTCGACACTGAGGCTCGCCGAGCGGGGCGGCCGGGCTCGGGCGTGCGTGGTCGACGTGACGGACCAGTCCAGCGTGCAGGCGCTGATCGACGACGTCGTCGAAAGCGAGGGAGGCGTGGATGCCGTGTTCGCAAACGCCGGCATCGCTGCGGTGCCGGGTTTCCGCGTCGACGGCGGGCAGACGCTCGACACGGTGGAGCGCTCCGACTGGGACCGGGTGCTCGGCATCAACCTGACCGGCGTGATGCACACCATGAAGTGCGCGGCCGCAGTCATGAAGCGTCAGGGATCGGGCCGCATCGTCGTCACCGCGTCGAACGCCGGTCTCCGTCCCGAGCCTCTCGTCTGCTACGGGTACGCCGCGAGCAAGGCCGCTGTGATCCACCTCGTGCGCCACGCCGCGCTCGAGCTCGCCCCGTACGGCGTGCTCGTCAACGCGATCTGCCCGGGCCCCTTCTACGGGACGCTGATCGGCGGCGGCGTCACCGAGCACCCCACCGAGGAGATGAAGCAGATGTGGGCGAAGCTGATTCCGCTGGGGCGCATGGCCGACCCCGAGGAGCTGAAGGGTCTCGTCGTGTTGCTCGCCTCGCCGGCGTCGAGCTTCATCACGGGCGCCGCCCACGTCATCGACGGCGGCTCGCTGGTCCAGGCCTGACCGTTTGACATGACTGAACAGTCCCGATTAGCGTTGCTCACGCGTACTCCGGTGCGCCGGGCGAACGGCACTCAACGTTGCTCCAGGAGGTCTCGGTGTGAGCGCGGTCGAGGACATCAAGCTCTACTTCTTCCACCACCATCACTACATCCCGATCCCGGAGAACCATGAACAGTTCCGGGCGTCGATGGTCGACTACCCGAACAGCCAGTACGACCCCGAGGTAGGGCACGAGCTGTACGAGCGGCACTTCCGCTCGATGACGCGCGCAGCGCAACTCGGCTTCGACGGCCTCTGCATCAACGAGCACCACAGCATGGCCTACAGCATGTCGCCGACGGCCGGCCTCCTGGCGGCGCGATACGTGACCGCCACGAACGACATCCCGATCATGGTCGCCGGCACGCCCATCAACCTGCAGTACCCCAACCGCGTCGCCGAGGAGTACGCGGTGCTGGACGTCATGTCGGGCGGCCGCATGGAGTATGCGTTCCCGCTCGGGACCGGCATGGAGTACTGGGCGAACGAAGGGACGGTCAACCCGGCCACGGCGCGGGCGCGCTTCCGCGAGTCGCTGGACATCATCCTCAAGGCGTGGACCGAGGACGGCCCGACGCGCTACGACGGCGAGTTCTACACCTATCGCTACCTCAACGTGTGGCCGAAGCCGTACCAGAAGCCGCGGCCGAAGTGCTTCATCGTCGGCACGGGCAGCGAAGAGACGGTGCGGCTGGCGGTCGACTACGACCTCGGCTATTCGATCGTGTTCGTGCCGATCCCCAACCAGCTGCGCGCGTTCGCACGCCTGCGCGAGCTGGCCGACGAGCAGGGCAAGACCGTAGACCCGGACGACCTGATCATCGTCGTCATGGCCTACGTGGCCGACACCGACGAGGAGGCCGTGGCCGAGGCGAGACCCCACATCGAGAACTTCTTCAGCTGGTTCCACCGCGTCACGCCCAGGTTCCTGGTGCCACCCGGCTATGTGACGACGAAGGAGTTCCTGCGGCGCGTCTCGGAAGCAGCCATGGCGAAGAGCACCGAGGCGACCTGGGACGACATGGTCTCGATCGGCCGCATCGCCTGCGGATCGCCGGACACCGTGGCGGACACGATCGTCAGCTGGTGTCAGGAAGCGGGTGCCGGCCGGGTGAACGTCGTGCTCGAGAACGGCGACATGCCCGAGTGGAAGATCGCGAAGAACACGACGATGTTCGCGGACGAGGTGATCCCGAGAATCCGCGCGAGGCTTGCCGGGGCGACGAAGAACAAGCGCGAGCGCGCGACTGCGGGGGTGAACTGAGATGCCCTCGTTCCAGGAAGACCACGTCGATGTCAACGGGATCGACACGGCCGTCTTCACGGCAGGTGAGGGCGACCCCCTCGTCTACTTCCACGGCGCAGGCACGGCTTTCGGCTTCGACCACCTGCTTCCCCTCGCCGAGCGCTTCCGGCTGATCGTCCCCCACCATCCGGGTTTCGGTGCCTCTGCCGACGACCCGAGCATCGACAGCCTCCACGACTACGTGCTGCACTACCTCGATCTGCTCGAACGGCTCGGTGTGGACGAGCTCTCTCTCGTCGGCGAATCGATGGGCGGATGCATCGCCGCGTGGTTCGCGATCGAGCAGACCGGACGGGTCCGCAGGCTGGTGTTGCTGTCGCCGTTCGGCCTGCGTGTGCCGGAGCATCCGAGCACCGACTTCTTCAGCATCCCCGACGAGGAGGTTCCCGCGCACCTCGTGGCCGACATGTCGCTGTTCGCGGGCGCACCGATGCCACCGCCGCCGGAGTTCCTCGCCGACCGCTATCGAGAGTCGACCTCTTTCGCCCGGGTCGGCTGGCGCAGCCCGTATGACCTGAAGCTGCCGAAGTGGCTGCACCGCATCGGCGCGCCCACCCTGCTGATCTGGGGTGACGAGGACAGGCTCCACCCCGTCGGCCAGGCCGCCGCCTGGGCGAAACTGATCCAAGGGGCCGAGGTCAGGACATTCCCCGGCGTCGGCCATATTCCCGTTCTGGAGTCGCGGGAGGCGGTCGACGTGATCGCGGACTTCGTCGGAGCGGGAGTGCCGGCCTAGGGCGCGGGCACGCCGCCGCCTTCGCAGGGTGCGTCCCTTGGACGACGACGTTCCCGTCCTGATCGCCGGCGGCAGCCTCGTCGGGCTGTCGACCGCGCTCTTCCTCGGGCGCACGGCGTCCCGCTCGCTCGTCGTCGAGCGGCACCCGGGCACGGCGATCCATCCGCGCGCCGCGCTCTTCAACCAGCGCACGATCGAGATCTACCGCAGCGTCGGCCTCGAGGACGAGATCGTCGAGGCCTCGGAGCGCGAGTTCGTCCAGAACGGCGCGATCGTGTCGGTCGAGAGCGCTCGGCGGCAAGGAGCTCGAGTACTACTTCCGCAACATCAACGAGGGCGTCGAGGACCTGAGCCCGTCGCCGCGGCTCTTCATCACGCAGATCGGGCTCGAGCCGATCCTGCGGCAGGCGCGCCGAGCGAGCTCGGCGCGCGGCTCGAGTACGGCACCGAGCTCGTCTCGTTCGAGCAGGACGACGACGGCGTCACCGCGCTCGTGTCAGAGCGCGCGACGGCGGCGAGCGAGCGGACGGTGCGCGCGCGCTACCTCGTCGCGCGCCGACGGCAGCCGCAGCCCGGTCCGCGCGAGCGCCTCGGGATCCCGACTGCACGGGCACGGCAGCTTCTCGAACAGCATCACGATCTACTTCCGCGCCGACGTCCGCCGCTGCTCGGCGACCGCAACCTGAGCGTCGATCTACGTCTTCGACCCGCGGCTGCAGGGCTTCTTCCGCTTCTCGAAGGCCGGCGACGCGGGCTTCCTCGTCGTCAACACGACGCTCGACGAGCGACGGCGACGCTGACGACGCGACGTCTCGGCGCAGGACACGAGCGAGGAGCGGTGCGTCGAGCTACGTGCGCGAGGCGCTCGGCGCGCCGGACCTGCCGGTCGAGATCGAGAACGTCCAGCGCTGGAACGCGTGCGCCGACTGGGCGGAGCGCTTCCGGGAGGGCCGCGTCTTCCTCGCCGGCGACGCGGCCCACATGATGCCGCCGACCGGCGGCTTCGGCGGCAACACCGGCGTCCAGGACGCGCACAACCTCGCCTGGAAGCTCGCGCTCGTGCTGCGACGGCGCGGCCGGGCCCGGGCTGCTCGACACCTACGACGCCGAGCGGCGGCCGGTCGGCGAGTTCACCGTCGAGCAGGCGTACACGCGCTACGTCCTCCGGCTCGACCCCGAGCTCGGCAAGGAGAACCTGATGCCGATCGTCCCCGAGGCCACGCGTCGAGCTCGGCTACCGGTACCGCTCGGACGCGATCGTCGCCGAGGCGGACGACGACGGGCTCCCGTCTCGAGAACCCGCACGAGCCGACCGGCCGGCCGGGCACGCGCGCGCCGCACGTCGTCGTCGACCTGGACGGCGAGCAGCGATCCACGCTCGACCTGCTCGGCTCGGGGTTCACGCTCTTCTCGGGCGCAAGCGGCGACGGCTGGCGCGCGGGCGCCGCCGAGCGGCGGACGAGCTCAACGTGCCACTCGACGCGCACCGCGTCCCGGATGCGGCGTTTGCGGCTCTACGGGGTCGGCGACGAGGGCGCGACGCTCGTGCGACCGGACGGCTTCGTCGCCTGGCGCACGTCAGCTGCCGCCGGCGACGACGCGTCGGAGGCGTTGGCGCATGTCCTCCGGCAGGTCCTCGCGCGCGCCACGCCGTAGGGTCGAGCAAATCCGGCGGTCAAAGCACCGCGGACAGCGACGAGAGACAGTCGACGAGCCTCCGCGGCCGCGAAGCGGCCGCCTTCAGGGATCGTTGCGTGGAAGGATCCGCGTGCGCGGATCCATGCTCTCGCGCGGACAGCGCGAGAGCCCAGTTCTCAGTCGACGAGGCTCCGCGGCCGCGAAGCGACCGCCTTCAGGGATCGTTGCGTGGAAGGATCCGCGTGAGCGGATCCATGCTCGCTCGCGCGACAGCGCGAGAGCCCAGTTCTCAGTCGACGAGGCTCCGCGGCCGCGAAGCGGCCGCCTTCAGGGATCGTTGCGTGGAAGGATCCGCGTGAGCGGATCCATGCTCTCGCGCGACAGCGCGAGAGCCCACTTGCTAAGCAAATGGCTTGGCGGTCATGTCGATCACGATCAGCACGAGCAGCGCCGTGTCGAAGCGGAAGATCATGAACAGCCGCTTGACGCGCCGGCCGACCTCGGGCGAGTCGGGCCCGTGCGTTCGTGCGGCCTCGTCGATCCGGCCGAGCTCGGGGCCGACGAAGCCGATGCCGACGCACGCCGCGATCGCCCAGCCGATGAGCCCGAAGATCACCCAGAACTGACCCCAGTCGAGGTCTGCTTCGTGCATCAGCGCGATGCCGAAGCCGATCACGACGAAGAGCGTCGGGGTGTAGACCCGCGTGCCGATCCAGGTGCCCATCCGCCCGAGCGCGCCGAGCGTCTCGCCGTCGCCGCGGCGCTCGAACACGATGCCGAGCGTCGTCAGCGTGATGTCGCCGCCGACCCAGACCGACCGCGGCACCACGTGGATCGCCAGGTAGATCTCGTACGTGAACGGCGCGAACGCAGAGGAAGACGATCGTCCCGACGAGCAGGAAGCAGCCCGGCGCCGAGCGTGTCGATCCCGAAGCCGCCGAACAGCTTCGGGGCGCCTTTGGGTCCGTCGACGGCCGGCTCCATCGTGTTGAGGATTAAAGAACATCGACGAGGACGTGATCAACCGTGAGTGAACGCGGCCGCGAACAAGCCGGTTAGGCTGCCCGCGACGATGACCGAGACGATGCTCGCGGCGGTGCTACCCGCGGCCGGTGAGCCGCTGCAGATCGAGCAGATCCCGATCCCGCGCCCGCGCCGCGGCGAGATGCTCGTGCGCGTCGCCGCCTGCGGCGTCTGCCACACCGACCTCCACGTGATCAAGGGCGAGGTCGCCTTCCCCACGCCGGCCGTGCTCGGACACGAGATCTCGGGCACGGTCGTCGAGCTCGGCGACGGGCGTCGAGGGCTCGCCGTCGGGAGCGCGCGTCGTCGGGACGTTCATCATGCCGTGCGGGAGCTGCCCCGCCTGCCTGCGCGCGCGCGACGACCTCTGCGAGCCGTTCTTCGCGATGAACCGGCTGCGCGGGGACGCTCTACGACGGCGAGACGCGGCTCTTCCGCGCCGACGGCAGCCCGCTCGCCATGTACTCGATGGGCGGCCTGGCCGAGTACGCCGTGCTGCCCGCGACCGCCGCGTTCCCGCTCCCGCCGCGCTCCCGTTCGAGGAGGCGTCGATGCTCGGGTGCGCCGCGCTGACCGCCTTCGGCGCCGTCCGCCACGGCGCCGACCTGCGGCTCGGCGAGCGCGTCGCCGTCGTCGGGACCGGCGGCGTGGGCTCGCTGGTCGTCCAGTTCGCGACGTGCGCACGGCGCCGCTGCAGGTCGTCGCCGTCGACATCAGCGACGAGAAGCTCGCGGCCGCGCGCGGCGCTCGGCGCCACCGACATGGTCGACGCCTCCGCCGGGCGATCCGGTGGAGCGCGTGCTCGAGCTGACGGGCGGAGCGGGGTCGACGTCGCGTTCGAGGTGCTGGGCCGGCCGGAGACGTTCCTGAACGCGCTCGGGATGATCCGCGACGGCGGTCGGATGGTGGCGATCGGCATCGCGCCCGTCGGCGGAGCTGCGCCGAGGTCGACATCACGCGGCTCGTCCGGCGCGGGCTCCGCATCGTCGGCTCGTACGGCGGGCGCCCGCGAACCGACATGCCGCGGCTGCTCGAGCTGGTCGAGCAGGGCAGTGCTCGACCCCGCGACAGCGTCACCCGCCGATTCGCGCTCGACGAGGCGGGCGAGGCCTACCGGGCGCTCGACCGGGCGGATCGTCGGCCGTGCGATCGTCGTG
>CAVPGO010000018.1:0-89834 GCA_963703975.1 uncultured Actinomycetes bacterium | reverse complement strand
GGCGTCGAGCTCGTCGGCGAGACGATCGTCGTCGAGCGCGAGCCCGAACGAGGCGAGATCGATTCCGTCACCGTCGCCGATCTCCTCGAGCGCGGCCAGCAGCTCCGCCTCTGTCTCCCCGCCGAACATGGTCAGCGGCAGAGGCTCGGTCGGCTCGATCGTGATCGAACGGTACTTCTTGAGACCGGTGGCCGCCGGGATCAGCTTCCCGATGATCACGTTCTCCTTGAGCCCGTGCAGACGGTCGGTCTTGCCCTCGATCGCAGCGTCCGTGAGCACCTTCGTCGTCTCCTGGAACGACGCGGCCGAGAGGAACGACTCCGTCGCGAGCGACGCCTTCGTGATGCCGAGGATGAGCGGCTCGAATGTCGCCTGCTCGCCCTTTGCCGCCTTCGCGGTCTCGTTCGCGCGATCCAGGATGGCACGGTCGACGAGCTGGCCCGGAAGCAGGTCGGTGTCGCCCGCCGACTCGACGCGCACCTTCTTCAGCATCTGGCGCACGATCAGCTCGATGTGCTTGTCGTGGATGTCGACGCCCTGCGACTTGTAGACCTTCTGCACCTCGCCGACGAGGTACAGCTCGGTCGGCGTCGAGCCCTTCCCCGCCGCCGCGTGCAGCGCCAGCAGGTCGGACGGGTTGAGCGAGCCCTCGTTCAGCGGGTCGCCGGAGTCCACGGTGTCGCCTTGCTTGACGAGCAGGCGGGTGCGCCGCGGGAACGAGTACTCGCGCGGGTCGATCACCTCACCGTCGGCGTCGAGCGATGTCGGGACGACGGTCACCTTGATCGTGCGGTCGAGGTCCTCGATCTCCACCTTCCCCGCGACGTCGGCCAGCGTGGCCGCGCCCTTCGGGTTGCGGGCCTCGAAGATCTCCACCACGCGCGGCAGGCCGTGGGTGATGTCCGCCCCGGCGACACCGCCCGTGTGGAAGGTCCGCATCGTGAGCTGCGTGCCCGGCTCGCCGATCGACTGGGCTGCGACGATGCCGACGGCGTCGCCGATCTCGCACATGTCGCCGGTGGCGAGGAACGTCCCGTAGCAGGCGCGGCACACGCCATGCTCCGACCGGCACTTGAGCACGCTACGAAGCGGCAGCAGCACCTCGTCGACGTGCTCCTCGAGCCCGTCCACGATCTCCTGCAGGCGGCGCATCGTGAGCTCCTCTGCCTTGTGGCCGACCACCGTCTTGCCGGGCTTCCCGTCCTTGAGCGGCTTGTGCATGTCCGCGGCGAGGAGCTGGCTGGCCGCCGAGCGGTTGAGCTGTCCGTCGACGATCGCCGGCACCAGGACGAAGTCGGAGGTGCCGCAGTCCTCGTCACGCACGATCACGTCCTGGGAGACGTCCACGAGCCGGCGCGTCAGGTAGCCCGAATCGGCGGTGCGCAGCGCCGTGTCCGCGAGGCCCTTGCGTGCGCCGTGGGTGGAGATGAAGTACTCGAGCACCGTCAGGCCTTCCATGAAGTTGGCCTTGATCGGACGCTCGATGATCTCGCCCTTCGGGTTCGCCATCAGGCCGCGCATGCCCGCGAGCTGCCGGATCTGGTTGAAGGATCCTCGCGCACCCGAGTTGGCCATCATGAAGATGGAGTTGGTCTGGTGGAGGTTGTCCTTCATCGCCTCCGCGACCTCCTCCGTGGCCTCTGTCCAGATGGCGGTGACGCGCTCCTTGCGCTCCTCCTCGGTCATCAGGCCACGCTCGTACTCGCGCTCGACGTTGGCGACCTCCTCCTCGTAACGCGAGAGGATCGCGTCCTTCGTCGGCGGGATCACGATGTCGTTCTTGGAGATCGTGACCCCGGCCCGCGTCGCGTACCGGAAGGCCAGCGACTTGATCGTGTCGAGGGTCGACGCCACGGCGTAGGCGCCGTACTCGCCGACGAGCCGGTCGATGATCCCGTCCAGCTCGCGCTTCGTCAGCGCCCGATCGACCGGGATCTCCTCGTGCACGTCTCCGTGCACCGCGTCCCGCAGCGAGCGCTCGATCTCTGCGCCGAAGATGACACGGCCCGGTGTCGTGAGACGTGTCTCGCCACCCTGCCGATACTCGATGGGCTCCTGGAGCCCGACCTGTGTGGCGTCGAGTGCGAACTCGACCTCCTCCTCGGACTGGAACCGCTTCAGGCCCGGCTTGCCGAGCACCTTCGCCACATCCTGGGCAGTCGTCTGCGTGAGGTCGTGCTCGCAGTAGGTGAGGAAGTACGCCCCGAGCACCATGTCCTGGGTCGGCGTGGCCAGCGGGCGCCCGTGTGCAGGCGACAGGATGTTGTTGGAGGAGAGCATCAGGATGCGCGCCTCCGCCTGCGCCTCCGCCGAGAGCGGCACGTGCACCGCCATCTGGTCGCCGTCGAAATCCGCATTGAACGCGTGACAGACGAGCGGGTGCACCTGGATCGCCTTGCCCTCGACGAGCACGGGCTCGAACGCCTGGATGCCGAGACGGTGCAGTGTCGGAGCCCGGTTGAGCAGCACGGGGTGCTCGGCGATGACTTCTTCGAGCACGTCCCACACCTCGGGGACCATCGACTCGACGTGCTTCTTCGCCGCCTTGATGTTCTGCACGGACTTGCGCTCGACGAGCCGGCTCATGATGAACGGCTTGAACAACTCGAGCGCCATCAGCTTCGGCAGACCGCACTGGTGCAGCTTGAGCTGCGGCCCGGCAACGATCACCGAGCGGCCCGAGTAGTCGACCCGCTTGCCGAGCAGGTTCTGGCGGAAGCGGCCCTGCTTGCCCTTGAGCATGTCCGAGAGCGACTTCAACGCCCGGTTGCCGGGGCCCGTCACCGCACGGCCGCGGCGGCCGTTGTCGAACAGCGCATCGACGGCCTCCTGCAGCATGCGCTTCTCGTTGTTGACGATGATCTCGGGGGCGCCGAGGTCGAGCAGCCGCTTCAAGCGGTTGTTCCGGTTGATCACGCGGCGGTAGAGGTCGTTGAGGTCGCTGGTGGCGAAGCGGCCGCCGTCGAGCTGCACCATCGGGCGGAGCTCCGGCGGGATCACCGGCACCGCCTCGAGCACCATCCACTCCGGCTTGTTCTCGGACGTGATGAACGCGTTGGCCACCTTGAGCCGCTTGATCGCGCGCTGCTGCTTCTGACCCTTGGAGGTCTTGATCGTGTCGCGTAGCCCCCGTACCTCCGCTTGCAGGTCGAGGTCGCGCAGCAGGTCACGAATCGCCTCCGCGCCCATGCCGCCGCGGAAGTAGACCCCGAAGCCGTACGGCGACCCGAAGCGGTCCTTGAGCTCGCGGAACAGCTGCTCGTCGTTGACGACGAGCTTGGGCTCGAGCTCGCGGAACAGCTTCCACGTCTCCTCCAGACGGCGCACACCCTCGACGGAGGCCTCACGCGCGTCCTCGCGGCGCTGCTCGATGTCCTGCGCCATCTCGCGCACCTTCATCACCCACTGGATGACGACGTCGAGGTCGTCCTTGCGCGCACCCTCCACCAGGCACAGGTCGGAGGCGAGCTCGCGCACCCCTTCAGCGGTCGTGTCGGGGCTCTCGTCCAGCTTCTGCAACAGGTCGCCGAGCAGGCCGTTGCCGACCTCGCGCGCCCGCTCGAGGTTCTTTGCGTCGATCGACGCGACGAGCTCGGCGTCCTCGCCCTGCAGCTCCTGCCCGGCGAGCAGCGCGTCGACGATCTTGTGCAGACGCTTCGTGAGCGCACCCTTCTTCGAGCCGGCGGCCTTCTCCACCTCCGCGCGGATCGGGTCGAGCGCCAGGCGGATCTGCTCCGCCGCAACCGAAACGGACTCGACCTCGCGTGGGGCGATGCGCCGGTCGTCGCGGGTCGCCGTCTGACGCACGAGGTCGCGGATCTTCTTCGCGTCCTCGAGCGTGATCGACTTGGCCAGCGCCTTGAAGATGCCGCCCGCGAACGAGCGCACCTCGTCGAGCGGCGGCAGCATCTGGTCCTCGGCCCAGTTGTTCAGGCTGCGCACCCAGAACTCGTCGTCCTCGTCGAACGAGCGCTCCTTGCCGGCGGACAGGTAGTCGCGGCGGCGGGTCAGCCGCCCTTCGAGTGCGGTCAGCTGCTCGTCCCGGTCGACGTAGATCTGCTCCGACTCGGAACGGACCTTGTCCTCCAGGTCGGCGAGATCGGCAGCACGCTTCTCGTTGTCGACCGCCGTGACGATGGACGCGGCGAAGTAGAGCACCTTCTCGAGCTCGCGCGGCGCGATGTCGAGCAGGTAGCCGATACGGCTCGGCACGCCCTTGAAGAACCAGATGTGCGAGACGGGCGCGGCAAGGTCGATGTGCCCCATCCGCTCGCGCCGCACCTTCTGACGCGTCACCTCGACGCCGCAGCGCTCGCAGATGATCCCCTTGTAGCGGACGCGCTTGTACTTGCCGCAATAGCACTCCCAGTCCTTGGTGGGACCGAAGATGCGTTCGCAGAAGAGCCCGTCGCGCTCGGGCTTCAGGGTGCGGTAGTTGATGGTCTCCGGCTTGGTGACCTCGCCCATCGACCAGTCACGAATCTGCTTGGGGGAAGCCAGCCCGATCCGGATCGCGTCGAAGTCGTTGATGTCGATCTGTGCCACTGGTGTCTTTCACCTCCGGCGAACGCCGACCAATCGGTTCGGCGCTCGCGATCTCGCCCCTGGATATCTGTCTCGTCGGTCCTGCGCGAGTCCTCGGGAGGCGCGCGCCGCGCGCCCGCCCCTACTCCTCGACTTCGACCTCGAGGCCGAGCTCGAGCTCGCCCTCGCTCTCGTCCTCCTCGTCCTCGGTGACGAGGTCACCGATCCCCTCGTCGTTCGCCACGCTGAGATCGGAGCCGTCGCCGGTCTCGCCCGCGCCCTCCTCCAGCTCCTGGGCGCTCGGGTCGGCAGCCGCCGCGCGCACGGCCGCCGGCGAGAGGTCGATGCCGAGCTCCTCCGCCGCCCGGAGCAGCTCGTCGTCCTCCTCGCGCACCTCCACCTCGCGACCCTCGTCGGAGAGGACGTGCACGTCGAGCGCCAGCGACTGCATCTCCTTGAGCAGCACCTTGAAGGACTCGGGGATCGAGGGCTCGGCGATGTTCTCGCCCTTGACGATCGCCTCGTAGGCCTTGACGCGCCCGATGGTGTCGTCGGACTTGATCGTGAGCATCTCCTGCAGCGTGTAGGCGGCCCCGTACGCCTCCAGCGCCCACACCTCCATCTCGCCGAAGCGCTGTCCGCCGAACTGGGCCTTGCCGCCCAGCGGCTGCTGCGTCACGAGCGAGTAGGGGCCCGTCGAGCGCGCGTGGATCTTGTCGTCGACGAGGTGGAGCAGCTTGAGGATGTACATGTAGCCGACCGTCACCTTCTGCTCGAACGGCTGGCCCGACTTGCCGTCGAAGAGCAGCACCTTGCCGGAGCAGCGCCGTCCCTTCGGCCGACTGTCGTCGACGTTCATCTTCACGACCGCGTCCGTCGAACGGGCGAGCCGCGCGAGAGCGTCGTCGACGTCCTCCTCGGTGGCACCGTCGAACACCGCCGTCGCCACGGCCCTCGGGTTCGGCGCGTTGATCGGCGCACGCTCGTTGACGGGGTCGCCGTCCTCGAACACGCCGTGCGCCGCAGCCCACCCGAGGTGGGTCTCGAGGATCTGGCCGATGTTCATGCGGCTCGGGACGCCGAGCGGGTTGAGCACGACGTCGACGGCACGGCCGTCCTCGAGGAACGGCATGTCTTCCTCGGGGACGATCTTCGAGATCACGCCCTTGTTTCCGTGGCGTCCTGCGAGCTTGTCCCCCTCGGCGATCTTGCGCTTCTTCGCCACGAACACGCGGACAAGCTCGTTGACCCCCGGCGGCAGGTCGTCGCCCGCCGGGCGGGAGAACGTCTTCACGCCGATCACCTTGCCGCCCTCGCCGTGCGGAACCTTGAGGGAGGTGTCTCGCACCTCGCGCGCCTTCTCCTTGAAGATGGCGCGGATCAGCTTCTCCTCGGCCGTCAGCTCGGTCTCGCCCTTGGGCGTCACCTTGCCGACCAACAGGTCGCCCGAGCCGACCTCCGCGCCGATGCGCACGACACCGCGCTCGTCGAGGTTGGCGAGCGACTCCTCCGAGCGGTTCGGGATGTCGCGCGTGATCTCCTCGTCGCCCAGCTTCGTGGAGCGCGCGTCGATCTCGTACTCGTGGATGTGGATCGACGAGAGCACGTCGTCCTTCACGAGCCGCTCCGAGAGCACGATCGCGTCCTCGAAGTTGAAGCCCTCGAAGGGCATGAACGCGACGAGCAGGTTCGCACCGAGCGCCAACTCGCCCTTGTCGGTCGAGGAGCCGTCCGCCAGCACGTCACCCTTCTGCACCTTGTCGCCGAGCTTCACGACCGGCTTCTGGTGGATGAGCGTGCCCTGGTTGGAGCGCATGAACTTCGTCAGGTGGTACTCGTCCCGCGTGCCGCGGCCCTCCACGACGAGCCGCTCGGCGTCCACGTCGATCACCGAACCGGAGTTGCGCGCGAGCACCACGTCGCCGGTGTCGACCGCGGCGCGGTACTCGAGGCCGGTGCCGACGAGGGGTGCCTGGGGGATCATCAGCGGCACGGCCTGCCGTTGCATGTTCGCGCCCATCAACGCCCGGTTGGCGTCGTTGTGCTCGAGGAAGGGGATCAGCGCCGTCGCCACCGACACGATCTGCGCCGGTGAGACGTCCATGTACTGGATCCGCTCCGCGCGTGCCACGACCGCCTCGCCCGCCTGCGAGCGGCAGAGCACCTGCTCGTGCAGGAACTTGCCCGTCTTCTGGTCGACCGGCTCCGACGCCTGGGCGATCGTGTACTGCGCCTCCTCGGCGGCGTCCAAATAGACGATCTCGTCCGTCACCTTGCCCTTCTGAACGACGCGGTACGGCGTCTGGATGAAGCCGAACTCGCTCACGGTGGCAAACGACGCGAGCGAGCCGATGAGACCGATGTTGGGGCCCTCCGGCGTCTCGATCGGGCACATGCGGCCGTAATGGGTGGGATGGACGTCGCGCACCTCGATCGGCGCGCGTTCGCGCGTGAGACCACCCGCGCCGAGCGCCGACAGGCGGCGTCGATGGGTGAGACCCGCCAGCGTGTTCGTCTGATCCATGAACTGCGACAGCTGTGACGAGCCGAAGAACTCCTTCAGCGCAGCCACGACCGGCCGGATGTTGATGATCGTCTGCGGAGTGATCGTGTCGACGTCCTCCGTCGTCATGCGCTCTCGGACGACGCGCTCCATGCGGTACAGGCCCACACGGAAGGCCTCCTGGATCAGCTCCCCTGTGGTGCGCAGGCGGCGGTTGCCGAAATGCTCGTACTCGTCGAGCTCGGCCCGAATCGGCTCGCGCCCGAGCACCGCGGCCTCGGCGGCGAAGTCCTTCGCGTCCTCCGGCACGCCGAGCTTCGCCGGCAGGTCGACCAGCCGGCGGACGAGCGCGATGATGTCCTCGGTCGTCAGCACCCGCGTCTCGTCGGGCACGTTCACCCCGAGCCGCTGGTTCAGCTTGTAGCGACCCACCTTCGTCAGGTCGTACCGCTTGGGGTCGAAGAAGAGCGAGCGCAGCAGGTTGCGCGCGTTGTCGAGCGTGGGCGGCTCGCCGGGCCGCTGCTTCTTGAACACCTCGATGAGCGCCTCCTCCTCACGCGTGGAGGGGTCCTTGTCGAGCGTCGACTGGATGTAGCTGCGGGTGGACTCGTCGAACAGCGCCAGGATCGCCTCGTTGGAGCTCGTGTCGAGCTGGAACCCGGTGCTGGGATCCTCGGCGGGGAGCGCTCGCAGCAGTGTGGTGATCGGCAGCTTGCGCTTGCGGTCGATGCGCGCGTAGACGACACCCTTCTTGTCGATCTCGAGCTCGAGCCACGAGCCGCGGGACGGCATCAGATTCGCGGTGAAGACCTGCTTCGTCGCGTCCTTGGGCTCCATCAGGTAGGCGCCCGGCGACCGCACGAGCTGCGTCACGATCACGCGCTCCGTGCCGTTGATGATGAACGTGCCCCAGTCGGTCATCATGGGGAAGTCGCCCATGAAGACACGCTGCTCGCGGATCTCGCCCGTCTCCGTGTTGACGAAGCGGACGGTCATGGACAGCGGCGCCTGGTAGGTCAGATCCTTCTCACGACACTCCTGGATCGTGAACTGCGGCTCACCGAACTCGTATTCGCCGAACTCGACGGCGAGCGTGCCGGTGTAGTCCTCGATCGGCGAGATGTCGTCGATCGTCTCCCTGAGGCCCTCGGACAGGAACCACCCGAACGAGGCCTTCTGGATGTCGATCAGGTTGGGGAGGTCGAGGACGTGCTTCAGGCGCGAAAAAGACGTGCGCGCGCGTGGCGCGACAGCGGTGCTGCTCAAATGCGACAGCCTCCCTTGGACGTGCGCAGTGGAAACGACGGGCAGGGTGTTGGAACGACGGGCAGGGTTGGACGAGCGGACGCTCGGCGGAACCTCGAATCTTACAGGACGCGCATGCTCCGCCGCAACCGCGCTGCTGCGGCAGAACTGTTCTGGATCAGAGGATAGCGGACGGGGCAAGGCTTCGAGCTGGCAAGACTCGCCAACCCGGTGCTCGGCGGGGCCGCCTCACGGCGGCCCCGCGCGGCCAGGTCGGCACCCGGCCTCAAATCAGCCCGGCTCGAGCCGGGCCGCCGCTCACTTGAGCTCGACGGAAGCCCCAGCCTCCTCGAGCTCGGCCTTCAGTTTTTCCGCCTCGTCCTTGGCGACGCCCTCCTTGATCGCGTTCGGCGCCCCGTCGACGACGTCCTTTGCCTCCTTGAGGCCGAGACCGGTGGCGGCGCGGACGACCTTGATCACGGCGATCTTCTGCTGGCCGGCGCCGGTCAGCACGACGTCGAAGGAGTCCTTCTCCTCGGCGGCGCCGCCCGCGTCGCCGCCACCTGCCGGGGCGCCGACTGCGGCCACTGCAACCGGGGCAGCGGCGGTCACGCCCCACTCCTCCTCGATCGCCTTCTTCAGATCGACCAACTCGAGCACGGTCATCTTCCCGAGCGTCTCGAGCACCTTCGCGGTATCCGTTGCCATTACTCCTGCTCCTCCTGTGTCTCTTCTTGTGCCTCTTCCTGTGTCTCTTCGGTCTCGCCCCGATCCTCGGCGATCTCGTCGCTCGCGGTGTCGCCGGGCCCCTCGGCCGCCGCCTCCACGTCGGGCGGGGCATCTGTCGTCGTCTCGGCGGAGGCGTCTGTGGCAGCCGTCTCCACCGGTGCAGGCTCCTCGTCGGGCTCCCCCAGCTGGGCGATGCGGGCGTCGATCAGGCCGACGAGATCGCGCACCGGCGCCTCGAGCAGTCCCAGGAGTTGCGTCAACGGCGCCACGATGACACCCACCAGCTGGCTCTTGAGCACGTCCTCCGGCGGAAGCTTCGCGAGCTCCTCGACATCGGCCGCCGCCATCGCCTTGCCGGACAGGAGACCGCCGCGCAGCGAGAGGATCTTCGTGTCCTTCGCGGTGTCGGCCAGCGCCTTCGCGACCGCGACGGGATCGCCGTCGGCCTGCACGAAGGCAATCGCCGTCGGGCCCTCGAGAAGGGCGAGCAGCGACTCGGCGCCGGCTGCCTCGCACGCCCGCCGCGTAAGGGTGTTCTTGACCACGCTGAGCGTCGCTCCGTGCTCGCGAAGCTTCGAGCGGACGCCTGCCAGCTGCGCGTTCGTCAGCCCGCGGTAGTCCGCCACGATCAGCGAGTCGGTCTCCGCCAGGCGCTGGGTGAGCTCCTCGACCGCGCGTTCCTTGTCAGCTCTCTGCATGTCATTTCCTCCGGAAATGACTAAGCCCGCACGACGCGGGCCGACCGAGGCTCGTGCCTCGGAGTCCGCGCCTCGGCTGGACCTCTGCCGGCCCGGTCTCGAATCGAGCCAGGGCTGGGCTGCCAGCGGTCTTCGGCGGGGTTAGTCCTGTGATCTGGACTAGACGGTAGCAGCCTCTCTGGCGGAATCCGCGCCAGCGGATTCCCCAACGATGTCCCGGGTGCGCGCCGGATCGACGTGCAGCCCCGGGCCCATCGTCGTCGTCAGCGTGATGCCCTTGATGTAGCGGCCCTTCGCAGCCGCAGGCTTGGCGCGCACGATCTCTTCCACGAGCGCCGCGTAGTTCTCGAGCAGCTTCCGCTCGTCGAAGCTCTTCTTTCCGATCGGCAGGTGCACGTTGGCCCCGCGGTCGGTGCGGTACTCGAGCTTGCCCGCCTTGGCGTCCTGCACCGCCTTCCCGATGTCGAACGTCACCGTGCCGGTCTTCGGGTTCGGCATCAGCCCTCTCGGCCCGAGCACGCGACCGAGCTTGCCGACGTTGCCCATCTGGTCGGGGGTGGCGATGGCGACGTCGAAGTCGAGAAAGCCGCCCTCGATCTTCGCGGCCAGGTCGGCCGAGCCGATCACGTCGGCACCGGCCTCTTCGGCCTCCCGCGCCTTGTCGCCCTCCGCGAAGACCGCTACGCGCACGTCCTTGCCGATTCCGTGCGGGAGCATGATCGTTCCGCGTAGTTGCTCGTCGGCGTGCCGGACGTTCAGTCCCAGCCGAAAGTGCGCCTCGACCGTCTCGTCGAACTTCGCCGTCGGGAAGCTCTTCAGGATGCTCACCGCCTCTGCGGGCGCATAGAGCTTCTCCCGGTCGATCGCGTCACGCGCTGCGTCGTAACGCTTCCCGTGCCGGCTCATGCGTCCACCTCGACGCCCATCGACCGGGCGGTGCCGGCGATCACGAGCATCGCGGCTTCGACGTCGTTCGCGTTCAGATCGGGCATCTTCGTCTCCGCGATGGATCGGAGCTGCGCCTGCGTGAGCTTGCCGACCTTGGTCATGTTCGGCTCGCCGCTGCCTTTCTCGATGCCCAGCGCCTCCTTGATGAGCACGGCGGCCGGCGGCGTCTTCGTGATGAACGTGAAGGAGCGGTCCTCGTAGACCGTGATCTCCACCGGAATGATGCGCCCGTTCTCGTGCGCGGTCTGGGCGTTGAACGCCTTCGTGAACTCCACGATGTTGACGCCGTGCTGACCGAGAGCCGGGCCCACCGGCGGCGCCGGATTGGCCTGCCCGCCGGGGATCTGCAGCTTGATGAGTGTCAGGACTTTCTTGGCCATGTGCGTGAGTGCATGCGGGGCGTCATGCCCCTCCTCCCGTCTTGTCGATTAGTCGATCTTCTTCACCTGGTCGAAGCCGAGCTCGACCGGGACCTGGCGCTCGAAGATGTCGACGAGCACCTTGAGCTTCTGCTGGTCGGGGTTCACGTCGACGATCTCGCCGTCGAAGTCGGAGAGCGGGCCCGAGGTCACCTTCACCGACTCGCCCAGCTGGAACTCGACCTGCGCCTTCTGGGCGGGCGTGCCGGCCGCCGCGCCCGAGTGCAGGATGCGGTCGACCTCGGCCTGAGACAGCGGCACCGGCTTGGCGCCCGCGCCGACGAAGGCGGTCACGCCGGGTGTCCCCTTGACGACCGTCCACGCCTCGTCGTTCAGATCCATGTTCACGAGCACGTATCCGGGGAGCACGCGCTTCTCGATCTGCACCTTCTGACCGTCCTTCGTCTCGATCACCTGCTCGGTGGGGACGACGACCCGGCGGAACCTGGACTGCTGCCCCATCGAGAGGATGCGGTGCTCGAGGTTCTGTTTCACCTTGTTCTCGTGCCCCGAGTAGGTGTTGATCACGTACCAGTTGAACATCGCTCTCCCGCTCCGCTCGCGCCCGTCAGCCGCCCAGAAGCACGTCGCGCACGAACGGCTGCAGCACCTGGTCGAGCCCCCACAGATAGGCGCCGACGATCGCGCAGGCGACGAGCACGGCGATCGTGCCCTGGATCGTCTGGCTCCGGTTCGGCCAGTCGACCTTCTTGAGCTCGGCCCAGGACTCGCTGATGAAGTTGTGGCGCCCCCGCTCCTCCGGAAACCCGACGGCGTGCGCCCCGCTGCCGCCGCTGCCGCTGCCGCCGGTGGCGGCGGCGAGCTCGCCTGCCGAGGGCGGAGCAGGCGGCTGCTCACCTGAGGCGCGACGGGCGTCGCGTCGTTGCCTGCGGGTCTCCCGTGCCATCAGCGGGTCTCGCGATGGGCCGTGTGCCGACCGCACCAGCGGCAGTACTTCTTGAACTCGACCCGGTCGGGTGAGTTCCGCTTCGACTTCTCCGTCTGGTAGTTACGCCGCTTGCACTCGGTGCAGGCGAGCGTGATTGCGACTCGGACTCCGGTGGCCATTCTTCTTCTCTACTCGTGGGGACGGGACGAAAGGGTTACCAGGTAGCGGCGGTAGGACTCGAACCTACGACACGCGGATTATGATTCCGCTGCTCTAACCAACTGAGCTACGCCGCCGCGCGGTTCCTGAGTGTAGCAAGGACCCGATCGCCCGCCCTGCCCACGATCGAGAGGCATGGAATCCGTGCACAGGGTGGTTTTTTCCTCCGGCCGACACCGATGACGAGCTCCAGATCCGTCTGCCACCGCTGCGGCGGCCCGGCCACGACGACACAGCGACTGGTCGACGGACAGCCGGCGCCGTACTCGGGCAACACGATCGTGGTCGGCGCCGCCGAGCAGTACGAGGCGCGCTGCCGCGACTGCCACCGCCCCGGCGCCGACGCCGTCGCGCTCGTCGCGTAGCAGCCGTCGGCACCGGGCTGCGTGAGCGCCGCATCGATCCTGCACCTACGCGCGCTTTCCGAGCTCGACGGCGCTACAGACCCCGAACGCCCCGGCGGCGACGAGCACGATCGTCCCACCGGGAGCGAGGTCGCCGTAGTAGGCGGCCGTCAGGCCTGCGAACACCGAGGCGATGCCGATGACCACCGACAGCCCGAGCGTCGACGCGAGGCTCCAGGCAACCCGGTTCGCGGCGATCACGGGAAGCACCATCAGCGCGGCGACGAGGAGGATGCCGACGATCCGCATCGCCAAGGCGACCGTCAGCGCCGCGAGGACCGCCACCACGGTGTTGAGGAGGTCGACGCGCACGCCGGCGACTCTGCTTCCCTCCTCGTCGATCACGGCGCCGACCAGCCCTCGGTACAGGAGCGCGATCGTGGCCAGGCCGACGACGCCGAGGGCGATCACCACGAGGAGGTCGGTGCGCGTCGTCGTCAGGATCGAGCCGAAGAGGTACTGGAACAGGTTCACGTCCAGCCGCCCGGCTGCGGACACGAGCACGACGCCGAGCGCGATGCCGACGTAGAAGACGAGCGCGAGCGCCTGGTCGCCGGCCGTGCCCGCACGGGACCGCAGTAGCTCGAGCACGATCGCTCCGAGGACGGCGGCGGCGAGGGCCACGAGCACCGGCGAGACGTCGAGCAGCACCCCGCCGGCTACGCCGGCAAAGGCGACATGTCCGAGCCCGTCACCGACCAGCGCTTGACGCCGCTCGACGAGGAAGAACCCGACGGCGGGTGCCAGTACGCCGACGACCGCTCCGACACCGAAGGCAAGCCGCATGAACTCGAGGTCGAGCATCTCAGTGCCCGTGCGACGGGTCGTGCCACAGGCCGGGCAGGTCGGCCGGGTTGCCGTCGAAGACGATGCGGCCCCGCACGAGCACGAGCCGCTCGACGACGTGCTCGACGGCGCCGAACTCGTGCGAGACGTAGACGATCGTGACGCCGAGCTCGGCCCGGAGCTCTTCCAAGAGCGTCGCCAGCGACCCTTGCGACTCGGCGTCGACGCCGGTCGTCGGCTCGTCGAGGGCAAGGAGCGCCGGCTCCGTGGCGAGCGCCTTGGCGATGAACGCCCGCTGCTGCAACCCGCCGGACAGCTCGCGCAGCGGCGTGGTCGCCCGGTCGGACAACCCGACACGCGCAATCGACCGGTCGACGACCGCCCGATCGGCGCGGCGCAGCGGGCCGACCACGCCACTCGGAGCGAGCCGGCCCGAGGAGACGACCTCGCGCACCGTCGCCGGCGCGTCGCCTCCCACGAGCGCCCGCTGCGGCAGATACCCGATGCGGGGCGAGCCGCGCCGGCCGGGCGCCGCGCCGAAGACGGTGACCGCCCCCTCGAGCGGGCGCTCGAGGCCGAGCACGAGCCGCAGCAGGGTCGTCTTGCCGCCACCGTTCGGTCCAGCGACCGCCACGAACTCGCCCGGGGAGATCCGCAGCGAGACGTCCTCGAGCACGCGCACGCCGTGCCGGTAGGAGAACGAGACATGGTCGAGCTGCACGGCCGATTCGCTCATGGGCAGCCGAGCGCCTGCCGCAGCGCGGCCAGGTTGTCGCGCATGACGCTGAAATAGTTCTCGCCGCGCGCCGCCTGCTTCTCGGTGAGACCCTCGACCGGGTTCAGCACTGCTGTCGCCGCGCCCGCCTCACGGGCGACGGTCTCGGCGAGCTTCGGCGACACGAGGCTTTCGGAGAAGACCGTCGTCGCGCCCGATCGCTCCACCTCCCGCACGAGACGCTCGACATCCCGCGGGCTCGGCTCGGCCTCGGGCGACAGGCCCATGAGCGCGACCTGCTCGAGACCGTAGCGCCTGGCGAGGTATCCGAACGCAGCGTGGCTGGTCACGATCTGCCTCCGGGCACACGTCCCGAGTCCACGCCGGAACTCGCGGTCGAGCGTCGCGAGCCGCGCCACGAAGCCGTCGGCCGCACCAGGCCGACCGAGCCCCGCCGCGGTCGCCCGGGCGATCTTCGCGTAACGCGCCGGGTCGAGCCACACGTGCGGGTCGGCGGTCTCCTCCCCGTCCTCGTCCGAGTACGACCCGAGCGCCTGGCCGTCGAGCAGGTCGAGCGATGGCCCCTCACGTTCCGCGACCGCGTCCTCCAGGCCGGGCTGGAAGCCGTGACCGAGGTACAGGACGAGGTCGGCGTCCCGGACGAGCTTCACGTCCCTGGCGGTGAGCTCGAGATCGTGCGGCTCGGCTCCCGGCGGCGTGAGATTGCTCACGGACACGCGGTCGCCGCCGATCTGCCCGGCCGCGTACGCGAGCGGGTAGAAGGCCGCCACGACGTCGGTGCGGCCGTCGTCCGTGGCCGAGCCACCGCACCCCGCGGCGCCCAGGCTCACCCCGAGCGCGACCATGGCGAGAACGATTCTCGAAAACACGGTCGCGAGCGTACCACTTTCGAGAACAGCTATCATTTTCTTCGTGTCGGCCGTCGCGCCCACCTGGAGCGAGCACGCGCTCGACGGGCTCCGCGCCGCGGGGCTGCGCAGCGGCGGCGCGCGGCGTGCCGTCGTCGAGTTCCTGGGCCGGCAGGACTGCTGCGTCTCCGCGCAGGAGATCCATGACGGGATCCGCCGCGACGGCGGCCGGGTCGGGATCGCCAGCGTGTACCGCGTGCTGGAGACGCTCGCCGACCATCGACTCGTACAGCGCATCGACCTGGCCGACGGGGTCGCCCGATATGAGCCCGCCCAGCCGGACGGCCATCACCACCACCACCTCGTCTGCGACGACTGCGGGCGCGTGGAGCCGTTCAGCGACGCATCCCTCGAGCACGCGCTCGAACGCGTTGCCGGGAGGCTCGGCTACTCCATGGATGCACACGAGGTCGTGATGCGCGGCGCCTGCGACCAGTGCCGCTGACTCAGCGGAAGCGCGACCGCAGGCCGTCCCAGAGACTCTCCGCCGCCAGGGCGTCGGGGAACTCTCTCGCCGTCTGCCGGCGCACCACCTCGAGCCCGATCGCTGCCAGCACGCCGATGATGACGACGTTGCGGAACTGCACCACCGGAAGCACCCACACGGCCAGCAGGAACACGACCACGAGCCCGCCGTAGGCGACGTCGGCACGGCGCAGGTACGGCGCCAGCCTCTCGCGCCACTCGATGGCGCGGCGTCCGGGCCCTGCGAACCAGAGGCCGATCACCGCGAGCACCCCGACGCCGAACGTGCTCCACCCAGCGTCGGCCAGGCTCTCCGTGATGATCGACCAGGCGTTCTGCACTGCCGGCTTGACCGCGTCCGAGGCGACCAGCTGGTCGACCAGGTAGCCGCCGGCGAGCGAGCGAACGACGACGACCGCGATCCCGGTGACCATGAAACCGATGGCGATCGCTCGCACCTCGAGCCGCCTCCTGCCGCGAGCCAGCCAGATGGCGGCGGCCCAGGCGGCGAGGGCGAGCACCCAGATCCAGTCCGCGACGGTCTTCAGCCATTGGGTCAGATCCTGGGCGAGCCCGAGCTGGTCCGAGTCGAGGATCACGATGCGCGCCTTGTCCGCCGGGATGCGCTGCGCCAGGTTGTCGGCGATCTGGAACCGCGTGCCGAGCTCGACGACGAGCGGCCGGATGTCCAGGACGACGTCACCCCCGGTGGTGTCCAGCGCCGCCGTGTCGCCGTCGAGCACCTTGATCAGCTGTTCATGGGCGACCTCCGTCGCGTTCACGAACAGGCCCTGCACCCGGGGCCGCTGGAGCAGCTCGTCGGCGGCGCGGTCGCTGACCTCGCGCGTCAAGCCTGCGATCGGGCCGGCCAGGGCCTGGAGGTTCTCCGGCAGCTTCTGTTTCAGCTCGGCGGAGACGTCGACGTTGGCATAGAGGCTCTCGACCATGGAGGCCGCGATCTGCGTCCGGATCGCGTCGTCGGCGATCAACTTCTGCGACGTGTCCTTGACCTGACTGCTGTCGAGCGCTTCCCGCTTGACGAAGTTGGAGAGCAGGCTGACGACCGCGAGGAGAACGCCGACGATCGTGAGAACGCGCGCGAGCACGATGCGGCCGCGACCCGCTCGACGCGTCGGCGGCGGCGCAGCAGCCGGCATGCCGGAGGGGACGGGCTGGTCGCTCACCGGTTGAGTATCCCTGCCGGCCGGCACCTGCGCAAACCTGACCCGGAGCGACGCTGCCTCGCCTGGAAGCTACTGGATCAGGCTGAGCATGCGGAACATCGGGAGGTACATGGCGATCACGACGATGCCGACCATGAAGCCGACACCGATCATCATGATCGGCTCGATGATCGAGGTCAGCGCCTGGATCGACGCGTCGACCTCGTCCTCGTAGAAGTCCGCCACCTTCGAGAGCATCTTCTCGAGCTCACCGGTCTCCTCACCGATCTTCACCATCTGCGAGACCATCGGCGGGAAGGTGGGGCTGTCGATCAAGGGCTGCGCGATCGTGGCACCCTCCTGCACGCGCAGACGCACGTTGATCGTCTCGTGCTCGACCACCCAGTTGCCGGCGGTCTGGCCGGTGATCTCGAGCGCCTTGATGATGTCGACGCCCGAGGCGACCAGCGTGGACAGCGTGCGCGACCACCGGGCCATCGCGACCTTGCGCACGACGGAGCCGATCTGCATCGGGATCTTCAGCTTGAACCGGTCCCATGTCTGCCGCCCGGCCTCCGTCCGCTTCCAGCGGAAGAAGCCGTAGATGCCCAGCCCGGCGACCGGGAAGATGATGAACCAGTAGTCCCGCAGCCCGTTCGACGCGTGCATGACCCACTGCGTCAGCATCGGCAGCTCGCCGCCGAGGTCGTCGAAGACCTTGACGAACACCGGGACGATGAACATCAGCATCCCGATGAGGACGAGCGTCGCGAACGACAGGACGACGAGCGGATAGATCATCGCGCCGCGCACACGCCGCTTGATCTTCTGCTCCTTCTCGATCTGGGTCGCCACTCGGTCGAGCACGGTGTCGAGCACGCCGGCCGCCTCGCCCGCCTCGACCATCGAGACGTACAGGCGGTTGAAGACCACCGGGTGCGCCGCCATCGCCTCGGAGAGCAGCGCGCCCGACTCGACCTGCTCGCGCACGTCCTCGATCACGAACACGAGCGCCTTGTCGTCCGTCTGCTGCTCGAGGATGACGAGGGCAGTCACGACGGACAGGCCCGCCTCGATCATCGTGGCGAACTGGCGGGAGAAGATCTGCAGCGACTTGGCCTTGACCTTCTTGGCGCGGCCGAGGAACCCGTTCACGCCCGGCTTCGAGGCGGCACTCCTCTCCTCGATCCACTGGGCGAGGAGACCGTTCCCGCGCAGAGCGTCGCGTGCGGTGGTGGCGTCGGGCGCCTGGATCTCACCCGTCGTCGTGTTTCCCTGGGCGTTGATGGCGCTGTAGGCGAAGGACGGCATCCCGTGCTCCTATCGGCGTCGGCTGCTCACGGCTTGAACGCTCGCTCCGTTACTTCTTGGGCTCCGCCGGTGCCTTCTTCGAGAAGCTCTCCACCTGCTCCGGCTCGCTGCCGGTGTAGACGAGCTTCACGACGTAGCGGGCACCGGTTGCCGTGTTCACGAGGGTCAGGGTCTTGCCCATCTGCAGCGTGATTGCCGCGCTGTCCGTGAAGACGCCACCCGCGACCCCGATCTTGGCGCTCTTCGCCTTCAGCGAGCGCAGCACGAAGAGCGGTTCCTTCGCGGGGAAGGGCTTGTCCACGGTGATCGGCTCCGCCACGCCATTGACCGTGATCGTGGCGTCGGTGAGCGGCTCCGGTGCGGGCGCCGGGGTCGAGCCGCCGCCCTTGCCGGAGCTGCCTCCGGCGGCCGCGGGTGCGGGCGCCGTCGACGTGACCGTCGGCGTCTGGGGCAGCTGCTGGACGAACGGGTCCTTCTGGGTGAACAGCGTGAAGGCACGCAGCTGGCCTTCGCCCGGCTTCAACAGGGCACCGCCACCGACGGTGACGCCGACGAGCACGGCCCGCGGGACGCCGGCCGGCACGGGTGTCGTCGCGGTCGTCGAGCCTGCCGTCGTCGCCGCGACCGTCGTCGCCGAGGTGGGCGTCAGGCCGTCCTCGCTCGTCGGGGTCGCGGGCGCCGCCGAGCTGCTCGGCGACGAGCTGCCACCCTTCAGCTTCGGCAGCTGCACCACGAGCACGGCGAGGAGCACGACGCCGAGCACTACGAGGATGATCGTCTTCTGGCGGTTCTTCTGTGCGGGGTTGTCGATCGTCTTGGCCATCAGGGAGTCGCTCCTGCCGCGACCGTCCCGGTCGGGGTCGTCGTTGTCTGAGTCGTGTCGGTGCCTGGGGCGGTCGTCGTGGGCGTGAAGCTGAATGCGTTCACCCGCACGGTCGCTCGCACGACCGGGAAGGTGGCGCCGCCCTGCGGTGGTTCGAGCGTGACCTGGTCGACCGTGTACAAGCGTCCCTGCACGGCGAGCCGGCCGCCCTTCACGGCGACGAGCTTGCGGATCTGGTGCAGGAACCTCGACACGTTCGTGAACCGACCCTCGAGCACCACGTCGAACGGCTGCTGGAGGACGTCGGCGGTCGGCACCGCCTGCACCGGCGTCAGTGACCAGAACATGAGCTTGTTCTGCTTGGCGACACGGTCGAGGTCGAGGAGCACGCCGGAGGAGTCGACCTGACCCGGCAGCGCCTTCGAGAGGCGGAAGAGGTCGTCGGCCTTGACGCGCACCGCGGCGCTCGGCCGAGCCAGCTCGGCACGCTTCTGGGCGAGCTCTGCCTCGGAGGCGGCCACCTTCACGGCCAGCTCGTCGGCCTGCTTCCGCTCCGGTGCGACGACGAGGAACCACCCGGCCGCGAGGACGACGGCAAGCCCGGCCGCCCCGGCCACGATCATGCCCTTCTTCGTGCGGAGGAAGGCGTTCACTGGGTACCTCCGGGCTGCTTGATGTCGGCGAGGATGACGAAGCGAACGATCGGCTTGTCGGCGACCAATTCTCGGGTGCTCGACCCGAGCTGGACGTTCGAGAGGCTCGGTACCGTGCGCAGCCGCGCGAGCAGCCGTGCCACCGTCCGCTGGTCACGCGTGTAGCCCTCGACGGTGACACCGGTCGGCGAGGCCGGTGCGGTCGGAACGGCCGCCGCCGGCAACGCCGCAGCCGCTGTGGTGCCGGCGGGCACGGGCGGTGGGAGCTGGGCGTCGAGCTTGGTCAGCGAGACGTTCGCGGGAAGCACGAGGGACATGTCGCGGAGGACGCCGTCCCAGGAGATACGTCCGCCGAGGACGCCCGCGAGGGCAACCGCGCGGGCGGCCTCACTCGCCTCGACGCCGGCGTCGATGACGGGTCGCTTCGGCTTCGGCAGCGCAGCGATCTCCGTCTGCACCGCGTCGAGCTGCGATTGGCGATCCGAGGTCGTCCCATTCGCCTGCATGAACAGGAAGCCGAGCGCCGCGATCGACGCGACGGCTGCCACCGGCAGGGCGATGTTGACGAGATCCGGCTTCTTGCGGCCGGACAGGCGCAGCTCGGACGGGAGCAGGTTGACCGAGCGCAGCGCCTCGTCCTCGATCGCGAGACCGATCGGGACGGCGAGCGACCCGATCGTCGCCTCCAGAGCCGGATCCAGCGCCGTCCGGGCGACGACGCGCTGGAGCGGGTCGCCGACGCGGACATTGACGCCGATCATCTGATGGAGCGAGTCGGCGAGCCCCACGAGGTGCGAGGTGCCGCCGGTGATCACGATCTCTCCGATGCCGAGCGAGTCCGGCTGGGTCTGGTAGAACTGGAGCGAGCTGACGAGCTCCCGTGCGAACGGGGTCAGCTTGGAGCGCACGGCGTCCATGGCACGCTGGCGGGCCTCGTCGTCGAGAGACGCGAGGGGCCTCGGCGTGCCGGAGAGGGCGAGGTGGCGGAGGATCGTTCCCGCCTCGGCCGCGTGCACGTCGAGTTCGGTTGCGATTGCGTCCTGCAGCACACCGCCGCCCCAGTCGAACACGCGGGTGAACTCGCATGCGCCGCCGCCGGCGACGAGGAGCGTGGACGCCTCGTGCCCGATCGAGACCACGACGGTGGCCGTATCGTCGGCTGCGCGAACAGCCTTCGGCTCGACGAAGGCGCGCAGGAGGCCGAGCGCCTCCAGGTCGACGCCTGCCAGCCGGAGACCGGCCTCCCTGCAGACGTCGAGGTACGGCTCCAGCTGGTCGCGCGGGGCGACGACCAGCAAGACGCGTCGCAGCGACTCGCCGTTCTCGCTCGCACGCTCGTCGATCACTCGGTAGTCGAGCACCGACTCGTGCACGGCGACAGGCAGGACTTCGTGCGCCTTGAAGCGCACGGCGTTGTCGAAGCGCTGCGCGTCGTCGATCCCGACGACGTCGGATGTGCGGACGCCGATCCGGTTGCTCGCCAGGCCGATGCGCACGTCTTTGCGCGGCAGCCCGTTGTCCTCGAAGAACGACTTGAGGGCGTTGGCGAGGGCGACCTTGTCCCTGACGTCGCCATCGACGACGATGCCTGGCTCGAGCGGCACGCGTGCGGCCTGCACGAGCTCCGAGCACCCGTCGATCTGCTGTACGACCGCGGCCGCGATCTGCGAGGCACCGATCTTGAGGCCGGTGATCTTGCGGCCGCCGCGATCGCCCCGGCCCGTCGAGCTCTTCTTCGGCTTCGGGCCACCGGGGCGCAACCGCAGCGAGCGTCCGTTCTTCGCGGCAGGCTCTGCCGCTGCGGCGATCGCGGGCCCCGCGTCGTCCGCGGCATCGCCGACCGTTTCGGTGTCCACCGTGTCGCTCTCCGGCTCGGCCGCTTCGCCCCAGAGGTCGCCGCCGTCGTCGTGCGCGGCCTCCTCGCCGGCCTCAGGCGCCGGCTCGGGCGTCACCTCGTCGTCGAGGTCGATCACGGCGAACGGCTCCGGCAGAGCGGGCGCCTCGTCGAGCACGAGCTCCTCGGGCTCGACGGCGACCGGCTCGACCTCGAGCTGAGGCTGGTCGGTGCTCTCCGCGACGAACTCGATGTCGGCCTGGGTCTCGGCCGCGACGTCCTCGTCGAAGGTGTGGTCGGCGTCGAGCTCGAGCTCGGTCTCTCCGGTCCGCGCCTTGCGCCGGAAGAGGCCGATCTCTTTCTTGTAGAAGGGAACCTTGGCGTCGGCCGTCTCGTCGGCGGCGGCCTCCTCGGTCGGCTCGTTCGGCCACAGCTCGTCGACCGTGGTCTCCGCCGGTGCCGTGCCGGTGTCGTCGCCCCACGCGGCGGCATGACCGACCACGGGCTCGGACGGCTCGGACGATGCCGTCTCGGCTTCGGCCCGCACGACGGGCGTCGAGGGCAGGGTGCGTCTGAACGAGAGCTCGGTGCGAAATACGGGGTCCGCGGCCGGCGCCGCGGGGCCGAAGCCGATCGGTGCACGCTCGACGTCGGGTGCGTCCACGACGGCCGGCGCAGCCTGCGCACGCACGTCGGAGAACCCGAACGGATTGCGGGGCAGCACATCGTCCGGGATTGGAGCGGTGCGCGGCTGTGCGAGGTCCGACAGGACGGAGAGGGGGATCCACGGGATCATTGGCGGCTCAGCTCCCGGCAACCCGGAGCGTCGTGCCCAGAGCGGGCGACGCCGGGGTGCCATCGGTCGACGTGGGCGGAAGAGAGATGCCGGCCCGCTCGAGGGCGGACACGAGCGCCTCGGGGCGACTCGACCGGCTGATCGCGTCGGGGACTGTGATCAGCCGCTCCTGGACGAGCTCCGTCAGCGACTGCTCCATGGTCTGCATCCCGCGACGGGTACCGGTCTGCATGTACGAGTAGACCTGCTCGATCTTTCCCTGGCGGATCAGGTTCCGAATCGCGTCGTCGAGGAACAGGATCTCGAGAGCGCAGACTCGGCCGGAGCCGTCTGCCTTCTGGATCAGCGTCTGGGTGACGATGCCTTGGAGGCAGTTGGCGAGCTGCATGCGGACCTGGTCCTGTTGGGCGGACGGGAAGACGTCGATGATGCGGTCGATCGTGCTCGGCGCGCTCTGGGTGTGCAGCGTCGCGAAGACGAGGTGGCCTGTCTCTGCCGCCGTCAAGGCGGTCGCGATCGTCTCGAGGTCGCGCATCTCGCCGAGGAGGATCACGTCGGGGTCCTGGCGGAGCGCGGCGCGGAGGGCGTCGGCGAACGTCGTCGCGTCGTGCCCGATCTCGCGTTGGTTGACGATGCAGCGCTTGTGCTGGTGGAGGAACTCGATCGGGTCTTCGATCGTCACGATGTGATCGGTGCGTACGCGGTTGATCTCGTCGACCAGCGAGGCGAGCGTCGTGGACTTGCCCGAGCCGGTCGGGCCCGTCACGAGCACGAGGCCGCGCGGCTTGCCGCTGAAGTCGTGCAGGCTCGACGGTAGACCCAGCTCCTCGAGCGCCTTGATCTCTGTGGGAATCGTGCGGAACGCGGCGGCGATGGACTCACGCTGGTAGTACGCGTTGACACGGAACCGGGCCAGCCCGCGGATCCCGTAGGCGAGGTCGAGCTGGCGAGCCAACTCGAGCTGCTTCTGCTGCTCGGTCGTCGTGATGCGGTAGATGAGCTGCCGCGTCAGGTCCGGGTCGAGCACCGGGAAGTCCTCGAGCAACTGGATGTGCCCGTTCACACGGACGGCCGGATGCGCCCCTGCGGTGAGATGCAGGTCCGAGGCCTTCATGTCGACGGCCGCCTGGAGAAGGGCGTCGACCGAGAGCGGGGCGGCAGTGGTCTCCGAGAGCTCCACGGGGCCGTCTATCGGCAGCCGGGCCGCACTCCTTGAGCGCCTATCGAAGGGAGCGTACAAGAAGGCACCCCGACGACGAACACCGCAGCCCGCAGAGGGCAGGCGCCTGCTCCGTGGGTCACCCGCGAAGGGTGACGCGATCCCCCCGTGATCACCCGTTCAAGGGTGAGGCCCGCACGCCCGAGCACCGACAACAGATGTCGTGGAGACTTGCGGCGCCTCCTCGAATCGCGATGGACGACAGCCCGTGCCAGCGCGCGCTGTGGGCCGGCACGGCCGTCGCCGCGCGAGCGGCATTTCCGGTGAGGCCGGCTTCACGCTGGTCGAGCTCCTCGTCGTCGTGGTCGTGATCGGGGTCCTGCTCGCGATCGCGGTGCCCGCGTACCTTGGCATGCGCGGCCGCGCAGGGGACTCCGCCGCGAAGTCCAACCTCCGCGCTGCCGCGGCCGCGGCAGAGGCGTTCTACTCCGACCGGCTCACCTACGTCGGGATGAACAAGGCTGCACTGACTTCCATCGACGCCGGGATCTCGGGATCCCTGGGTGTCGTCTCGACCGCCACCAGCGCCTACTGCCTGACCGACACCGTGCAGGGATACACGTGGAGCCTCATGGGCCCCGGCACGGCCGTCTACTACAACAACGCCACCTGCACGTGACATGACCGGGCCCGCTCCGCACGGGCGCCTCGCCCTCTGGTCTGGTTCGCGATGGGCGGCAACCGTGGAGGTGTCTGCTCGCGGTCTCGAGGGCAGAGGAGCCCGACGCGTCTTCCGCAAGATCCCCCGGAACGAGGGATGCCGATCCCCCCGGAAATCCCCCGATCAGGGGTGGCATCGAGGGCGCTGCTCACCGATACCGCGTGTATCCATTCCACCCCCCCCGGAAGGAGCACCATCCATGCGGTTCATCGCCAAGCTGCAGAAGCGGCTTCGGAACGAGGAGTCGGGCTTTACGCTCATCGAGCTCCTCATCGTCGTGGTCATCATCGGCGTCCTGCTCGCGATCGCCGTCCCCTCGTACCTCGGCTTCAAGGATCGCGCCGAGCGGCGGGCGGCGGGCTCGAACGTGCGCGCCGCGATCCCCGCGGCCGAGGCGTGGTACTCGGACAAGGCCACCTACAACGGCATCAGCGCGGCCAACCTGAGGGCCAGCTACGACAAGGGTATCGCCACCTCCGTGGTCGTGACCGTCCAGTCGGCCGGCGCAGGCTACTGCGTCTCCGCCCAGCAGGGCTCGCACATTCAGCGTCTCGTCGGGCCGGGTGGCACTGTCACCTCCGGCGCGGTCTGCACGTAGCAGCAACCAGGAACCACCCGCACCACCGCGAGGGGCGCCGACGGCGCCCCTCGCCTCTTGCTTCCTCAAGTCGTGCAGGCTTCCGGCCGACACAGGGACGGTGAGCGCCGGCGCCTCGACTGCGACGATGACGCAGGCATCGATCCGCGCTAGGTCGCGGGTGCTGACTGCCCCCGTCGCATTGGCAGCCCTCGTCGTGGTCGCGTTCGTCGCACGAGCCGTGGCGGCTCTTGCGCATACGACACCTCGCCTGTTCCCCGACGAGTACATCTACGCAACGCTGTCGCGGTCGCTCGCCCACGGCTCCTTCACGATCCGCGGCGAGGCCGCCTCGTTCCCCGCCTTCCTCGAGCCGTTGCTGGCCGCGCCGTTGTGGCGCCTCGCGGGTGACGATGTCGAGCTCGGATACCGACTCGTCCAGACTCTGCATGCCGCAGCGGCGTCGCTGGTTGCAGTCGCGGTGTACCTGCTCGCGCGACGCGCACGCGTCTCGTGCGGTCTGTCTCTGGCGGCCGGCGCCGTCTCTCTGGCACTTCCCGCCATGATCTACGTTACTTTCGTGACGGCCGACGCGGTCGCCTGGCCGTTGGCGGTGTTCGCGCTCGTCGCGGCAGCCGCCGCCCTCGAGAACCCGACTCGCAGGCGCCAAGGGGTGTTCCTCGCCGTGTCGGTGCTCGCGACCCTCGCTCGTGTGCAGTATGTCGTGCTCCCACTCGCCTTCCTCTTCGGCGCGCTAGCCGTCTCGTCGTGGAGCCTACGGCAGCTCGCACGTGACTTCCGCCTCACCTTGCTCGCCCTCGCGGGCGGGGTGGGGGTGGTCACGGTGAGCGGGCCCTCGCGGGTGCTCGGCTACTACGATGCCGTGCTCGAGCTCGGCGTCGACCCGGTCGCGATCAGCCGCTGGGCCGCGACCGACCTCTTCCTGCTCGCAATCGCCTCCGGAATGGTTCTTGTGCCGGGCGCGGTGCTCGCCCTGGGCGCGCTCGTACGCCCGCGCCACAGGGGTGAGCTCGCGGTGGTCTCGCTCTCATTCGCGACCTCCGTGCTGCTGCTCGGGGAAGCGGCGTTGTACGCCACGAACGGCTCGGATCGCTTCCAGGAGCGCTATCTCCTCGCGGTGCTCGCGCTCGTTCCGGTGCTGTTCGTGGCCGGCGCGAACCGGACTCGCACCCGGGCTGCCCGAGTCTCGGTCGCGCTGCTCGTCGTGGCCATCGCCCTCGCCCTGGCGCTGGTCCCGCTCTCCGGTTTCACAGCACTCACGGGGAAGCAGGACTCCCCGACGTTGCAGGCTGCAGCCCGTCTCGAGCAGACGCTCGGCGCCGGCGGCGCGTCGCTCGCGCTCGCCCTGGGTGCGACGTGCCTCGTGGTCGCCGGCGCGCTTGCCGCCTGGCGTCCGGGGCGGAGCGCGTGGGTCGCTCTGGGGCTGGCAGCCGTGACGCTCTCCCTGGCGTCGGCTGCCGGAGCGGCCTTCGACGCCGGGCTGAGCAGCCGAGTCGCCGCGACGTCGCTCGGGTCCGATCCGGAATGGATTCAGCATTCCGGGCTCGGCGCCGTCGACGTGCTCCAAACGCCGTTCTCGAACCGCGTTCAGATCTCGGATCAGCTGTTCTGGAACCCCAATCTAACTCGCATCCTGCGGATGAAGGACGCCAGCGAGGTCGACGTGTACGGCTCGGTGCCGACACACGTGGCGGCAGATGGCCGCATCGTCGCCGGCGGCGAGGTCGTCGACGGGCCGCTTCTCGTCCAGGAGTATGCGTCTGCGGTCGAGCTCGAGGACGCAGCGCTCGTCGGGCGCCACGTCAGCCACTCGCTCTGGAGGCCACGCGGAACACCGCGGGTTGCGCTCCTCTTCGCAGGGCTCTACCTGGACGGATACATGGGCCCGTACGCACGGATCACCATCTGGCCGGCAGGGAGTCGTCCCCGGCAGGCGACGTTGATCGTCCGCTTCCGACTCCCCACGGACGTTGCGCCGACCACGCTGGACGTCCGCGCGCCTGGTGGGCGCCGCACGTTGCCGCTGCGCCCGGATCGGTGGACCACCCTCTCGATCCCCGTCGACGCAGTGCGTCACCCAGTCACGATTCTCCTGCGCACTCAGCGGCCGTTCCTCATGGATGGTGGCCGCCTGCTCGCCGCGCGCGCCACCCGCCCGATGCTCGTCGATCGGGCTTCCGAGCGCTCAAGTCGTGCGGGTCGACTGCCGATAACACGTCCGTGACCGCCACCCAGATTCCCACCCGCATGCTCCTCATCGTCGGCGTCGCCATCCTCGCGCTCGCCGCGCTGTTCGTCGCCCGCCCGATGCTCCTGGACGACTCCAGCTCGTCCACCGCCGGCCCGGCGACAGTCACTTCGGCCTCTCCCTCCACCCCCGTCACGCAGTCGCCGTCGAGCTCGGCCGCAAAGCCCACGCAGCCGAAGGTCGTGCTGCTGCCCGGCCTGCCCAGCAAGCTCGCGGGCAGGCTGCGGCACTCACGGGTCGTCGTCGTGTCCGTCTATGCGGGCACCGACTCCGGCGATCGCGCCGCCGTCGCCGCCGCCCGCCGCGGCGCCCACAACGCCGGCGTCGGCTTCGCCGCGCTCAACGTGCTCGACAGGAAGGTCGCGGAGCAGGTGCAGCCGTTCCTCGGCACCGCCTCGCCGCCCGTCCTGCTCGTCGTCAAGCGCCCTGGCAAGGTCGTGGCGCAGTTCAACGGCAACGTCGACGAGACCGTCGTCGCCCAGGCCGCGACGAACGCCGGAGCGCGCGGCGGCAAGTCGAAGAACTCGTGAGCGCCCCCCTTCGCGGCGCCAAGCGGTCCCCGAAGGCGGAATCTAAACCTGGCAAGGACGGGACGTTCTTCTCCTTCGAGGTGCGCCGTGAAGGGAAGCCTCTCGCACACCTCCGCGCCGTCGCCGCGCAAGACGGCGTCACGGTCGAGACGGAGATCCACCCCGTCGGCAGCCCGCCGGGCGAGCCTCCCGTGCAGCGCCCCTTCTCCTTCGGCTCGCTCGAGGCGGCGCAGCGCTTCGCAGACGACAGCCTGATGGCGCTCGAGTTCCTCGACTGCGACATCGTCGAGTAGTCGATCGAGCCCCACGACTTCGGCGATTCCCAGTCTGTCGCTGTGGGCCCAGTCTCTCGTGGAGCACTGCTCACAGCCGACGGCACACGGCTACCGCAGCACGTCCATCAGACAGCGGCTGAAGCCGCTGGCAGTAACACCCGAAGCCTGAAGCGTGGCGAAGGTCGGTGAGCTCGAGACCTCGGGTCTTCCACCGGCTGCGTTGCAGCCGCCTCATCCGCCCGTACGAGAGATCTCCGATCCAGCCCGAAAGCAACTCGGGTGACGGGCTACAGAGAGACGACGCGCGCGAGCTCTTCGATCGACGTGAGCCCGGCGGCCGCCTTGGCGATGCCGTCGTCCCACATCGAGCGCATCCCGACGGTGGCTGCCGCACGCTCGATCTCCTCGCGCGGCGCGTTGCGGGAGGCGAGCGCCTCGATCTCGTCGTTCACGAGGAGCAGCTGGAAGACGCCGATCCGGCCCTTGTACCCGGTGCGGTTGCAGCGCGGACAGCCGACCTTGCGGTACAGCACCATTCCCTCGCGCGCCTGGGCCGACTCCGGCGCGAGGCGCGCGGCAACGAGCTCCTCGACGGTCGGCACGTACATCTCGCAGCAGTTCGTGCAGAGCTTGCGTGCGAGCCGCTGTGCCAGCACCGCCGATACCGCCGAGCCTGTGAGAAAGGGCTCGACGCCCATCTCGTTGAGTCGGGTGATCGCCCCGGGTGCGTCGTTCGTGTGCAGCGTCGAGAAGACGAAGTGCCCGGTGAGCGCGGACTCGATCGCGATCTTCGCCGTCTCCGTGTCGCGGATCTCGCCGACCATGATCACGTCGGGGTCGGAGCGAAGGATCGTGCGCAGCGCAGCCCCGAAGGTGAGGTCGGCCTTGGTGTTGATCTGCATCTGGTTGATCCCGGCCAGCCGGTACTCGACGGGGTCCTCGACCGTGATGATGTTGATCTCGGGCCGGCTGATCTCGGCCAGCGCCGCGTAGAGCGTCGTCGACTTGCCCGAGCCGGTCGGCCCCGTGACGAGCAGCGCCCCCGTCGGCTTGCGGATGATCGTCGCGAGCTGCTCGCGCATCGCCTCCGAGAGACCGAGCGACTCGAGCGTCGGTGTCTGGCGCGACTTGTCGATCAGGCGCATCACGACCTGCTCGCCCTCGACGGTCGGCAGCACCGCGACGCGGATGTCGAGCAGGCGACCGACCGCGCGCGCGTTCAGGGTGATCCGGCCGTCCTGTGGC
This sequence comes from uncultured Actinomycetes bacterium, assembly GCA_963703975.1. GTDB lineage: Bacteria > Actinomycetota > Thermoleophilia > Gaiellales > Gaiellaceae > Gaiella. The sequence goes on along the minus strand of CAVPGO010000018.1, from coordinate 61,005 downwards.
TTGCGCCGCTCTGCGATGTCGAGCTTCGCGAGCACCTTGAGGCGCGTCGTCACCCCCGGCGCCATCCGCTTCGGGATGCGCTGCGTCTCGCTCAGCACGCCGTCGACCCGCGTGCGCACCATGAGCGCGTCGTCCTGCGGCTCGAAGTGGATGTCGCTCGCGCCGTCGGCGGCCGCCTCATGATGATCGAGTTGACGAGCCGGACGAGCGGAGCGTCCGAGACGCCGTCGTCGACCTCGAGATCGTCCTCTTCCTCGACCACCTCGAGCTGGTCGAGCACCGACTGCGTCTCGATCACCTCGGACTGCTTCGAGAGCCGGTCGAGCTCGTTGACGATGTCCTCGCGGTTCGCGACATGGAGGTCGAGCGCATGCCGTGTCGCGAGCTTGAGCTCGTCGATGCCGAGGATGTTCGCCGGGTCGGCGATCGCGATCTTGAGGCGCTCGCCGTCGAATGCGATCGGCACCGCGACCACGCGCCGCAGCGTCCGCAGCGGGATCAGCTCGGCGGCGTCGAACGCCACCCTGTTGTCGGCCAGGTCGAGATACGGGAGATCGTGTCGGCGTGCGAGCGAGCGAGCCACGCCGGAGGGCTCGGCCGCGCCCTCGTCGTAGAGCGCCTGCGCGAGCGAGCCGGTGCCGGCGCGCCCGCGGGCCGCAGCCAGCCGGTCGCGGGAGACGAGATCCGTCAGCTCGAGCAGCTCGGCGACGAGGTCGGCGATCGTCTCGAACCCGCCGCCGTCCGATCCATTGCCGTTCTCGCCGTCGGTGAGATCGCCGAGGTTCGTGGACGTGCGAAGCGGGGCTGCAGGCTCGAAGTTCATGCTCGGCTCACCGCAGCAGCTCGAGGTACCAGTCGAGGATCGGCTCGCCGACGAAGAGCGCGACGACGGAGCCGAGTGCGAGGAACGGGGCGAACGGGATCGCCATCTTGCGCGCGCGCGAGCCGTGGCGGATCGCCAGCGCGGCCGCCGGGACGAGTGCGAAGAGCAACCCGAGCATGAGCGCGACCATGACGAGGCGGCCGAGCATCGCTCCGAGCAGCAGGGCGAGCTTGACGTCGCCCATGCCCATGCCCCGCGGATACGCGAGCGCCGCGGCGAGGAGGAAGCCCGAAGCGCCGATCGCCCCGAGAGCCCATTCCGGGCTCGGCTCGATCGCGGTCTGCGCGACGAGTACCACGAGGAAGGCGGGGATCACGATCCGGTTCGGGACGATCCGGTGCTCGATGTCGATCGCGGAGACGGCGACGAGGACGGAGCAGAAGAACGCTGCCACCGCCGCCTCCGGCGTCAGCCCGAAGCGGAGCACGCACGCCACGATCAGCGCCGCCGTCAGCGCCTCGACGACCGGATAGCGCAGCGGGATCCCCGCCCCGCAGCTCCGGCAGCGCCCGCGCAGAAGCGCGTACGAGAGGAGCGGGACGTTGTCCCAGGCCGCGATCTGCGTGCCGCAGCTCATGCACGCGGAGCGGTCGAGCGCGATCGGCCGCCGCAGCGGCACGCGTGAGGCGACGACGTTGAGGAAGCTTCCGACAGCGAGGCCCGGCGCCGCGACGGCCGCTGCGAGCGCGAGGTTCATGCGCCCGTCACCGGGGGGTCAGCGCAGCCCTGTGCCGAGTTTCGTCACGGTCGGGCGGCCCTCGGCCTCGGCCGCCTCCCGCTCGTCCGCGCGTCGTGCCTTCACCGCCTGCTCGAGCGCGACGAGGAAATCGTGGCGGTTGCTGGCGGCGTTCGAGGCGACCTCGCGGTCGACGTCGCCGCGCAGCACGAGGTCGATCAAGGCCTGATTGAAGGTCTGCATCTCGTAGAACTCGCCGGCGGCGATCGCGTCCGTGATCTCGTCCGGACGGTTCTCGCGGATCAGGTCCTGGATGCGGGCATTGGTCACCATCACCTCGACGGCCGGGACGCGACCGTGGTCGGAGCGCGGCAGGAGACGCTGGCTGACGACGCCCTTCAGCGTCCCCGCCATGATCGACCTGATCTGCGGCTGCTTCTCGGCCGGGAAGAACTCGACCATGCGGCCCAGCGACTCGGCAGCGTCGATCGTGTGCAGGGTCGAGAAGACGAGGTGGCCGGACTCGGCCGCCTGCAGCGCGGTGTGCGCCGTCTCCGTGTCGCGCATCTCGCCGATCAAGATGATGTCCGGGTCCTGGCGCAGCACGCGGCGCAGCGCCTGGCTGAAGCTCTCCGTGTCGAGGCCGATCTCGCGCTGGTTGACGATGCAGCCGCGATCGGGGTGGAGGATCTCGATCGGGTCTTCGACGGTGACGATGTGGTGGCGGCGGGTGCGGTTGATGAAGTCGATCATCGCCGCGAGCGTCGTCGTCTTGCCCGAGCCCGTGGGGCCCGTGACGAGGACGAGCCCGCGATGCTCGCCGGCGAGCCGCTTCACACCGTTGGGCAGGCCGAGCTGCTCGAAGCTCGGGATCTCGCTCGGGATCACGCGGAAGGCAAAGGAGGTGGCCCCGCGCTGGCGGAAGCCGTTGACCCGGAACCGCGGCAGCGTCGGATACGAGTACGCGATGTCGAGGTCGCCGGAGTCGTCGAAGAGGTCGCGGCGCTTCGGCGAGATCTCCGTCACCGTGTCGAGCACCGTGAGGAGGTCTTGCTCGGTCAGCGCGGCAGCGCCGTCCATCGACTCGAGATCGCCGTCGATGCGGATCACGGGCGGCTGGCCGAGCTTGAAGTGGACGTCCGAGGCACCGGCGTCCACGGCACGGGTGAGCAGGCTGACGAGATCCATACAAAGGGGATGATCGGCACGAACCGTCCCTCGCTTGAGGGGCGGTTACGCCGCCAGCCGGGCGAGCAGCCGCAGCGGCGTCCGGGCCAGCCCGCGCGCGTCGCGGGGGTGCGCGACCTCGCCGCCGAGGAGCCCGGCCACGACGCCGAAGACCCCGGGGGACCGCGCCGCCCAGAAGCAGGCGCCGGCGCTGCGATCCATGGCCCGCTTGGCCGCCCACGAGGCATGTGCGTGGTGGTCGAGCGAGGCGGCCAGCGCGGCGGCGTAGGCACCGAGGTCACCCTCGAGGATCGCCTCCGCCGCGAGCCGCGCAGAGACGAATGCCTCGTAGATGCCGTCGCCCGAGAGCGGATCGACGAGGCCGGCGGCATCGCCGACCAGCAGGGTGCGCCCCGAGGCGGGGGCCGCAGCCGAGACGGCGCATCGGGAGACGGTGGCCCTGAACAGCGCTGAGCACCGTCGCCGGCACCCCGTGAGCTCGGGCCAGCCGCGCCAGCCGGTCACGCAGGCGAGGCCCTTCGCTCGACCAGCCCCCGACGCCCAGGTTCGCGTGGTCGCCTTTCGGGAACACCCACCCGTAGCCGCCCGGCACGACGCCGAGCTCGATCACGGCCGTTCGCTCGTACCGCTCGCGACCGAGCGCGGGCCAGGCGACGTTCCCTTCCAGCGCGACGCCGTGGACGATTCCGGCGCCCAGACCCGCGGCGCGCGCCGTGACGCCGTTGGCACCGTCAGCACCGACGAGCACGTCCGCTGTCACGGGCTCACCGCCGACCCGTGCCGAGACGCCGTCGCCCCGGAGCTCGATGTCGCCCACCCGCGCTCCGAGGCGGACGTCCGCTCCCGCGGCTGCCGCCTGCTCGGCGAGGTGCGCGTCGAGCCGACGCCTCTGCGTCATGAGGATGAGCGGCGCGGAATGCTCTCTCGTGAACTCGGTCGCATAGCGCAGCCTCAGGCGGAACCGGTCGACGACATGCTCGACGACGGGTGAGACGTCGCATGGGGCGTGGCGCAGGGCGCGACCCGTCAAGCCGCCTCCGCACGGCTTGTCGCGTGGGAACGCCGCCTTGTCGGCGAGCAGCACGCGTGCCCCGGCACGGGTGAGGTGAATCGCGGTGGCGGACCCGGCCGGACCCGCTCCGACCACCAGTGCGTCGTAGCTCCGCACCGGGCGAGTGTAGGCACGCGAGACCGGGTGAGCGGTCAAACGGGGTTGCACCACTCGCTCGCTTCGCACCGTCGCAGGACGGTGACCTGCGGCGGTGCCTGCCGGCCGGCCGGCCACCTCAGGCGAATGCGCACCGACGCGACGTCGTTGGAGTAGACCGTCTCCCGGACACGGCGTGTCGGGTTGGCGCGATGCACGAGCAGGTACACGCCCGCGGGAACACCCGTCACGTCGATGTCCTGCCCGTGGAAGAAGGCGGGGTAGCGGTCGACGTACCCGGGCGAGGACCCCTGCTCCACGCGGCGCAAGTCCGGCTGTCCTGCGCCGCAACTCGAGAGGAAGCGCGGCGGCCCGACGTGCGCCACGCGTGCGGCGGCCCGGCCGTAGCGGTCGATCGAGACAGAACCCGCTCTTGCGGTCGCGCCCCACCAGCTCATGATCGGATGCTCGCCGCAGCTCATAGGTCTCGAACTCCTGGAAGTGCCAGTGCCGGTGCGGCGGGTGCGCCTCGTAGCGCAGCGTTCCCACGCCCGGGACCAGCAAGGTTCCGCCGCCGCGCAGCTCGACGGGCTGGTCGGCCCGCATGGTCGGCCGGCCGGGCGGGCGCCAGCCGCGAATTCGTAGCGGTCCTCTGCCGAGGTTCTCGACGGCCGACGTGAACCCGAGCTGGAAGCCTCCCTCCCTGGCGGTGACGACGAGCCCCGACGGCGCCCGCTGGTCGAGATCCGGCAGGAGCTGCTCGGGGCCAGGTGCGAGGAACGGCGTCGCCGTCACCCAGTCCGGGTCGAGGTCGCCGTCGCTGCCGGCGAGTGGCCGCGCCGGGCCCGTGCTCGCGGCGACCACCCAGGTGCGCGAACGGCCGTGCGTTGCGCGTGTGAAGGCCAGCCTGGTGCCGTCGGGCGACCAGTCGGGGCGCAGGTCGGCTCCGGCGGAGCCGGTGACCCGGCGGGGCTCGAGGCTGCTCAGGTCGACCACCCAGATGCTGCGTCCGTCCTGCTTCGGCGGCGCTGTAGGCGATGCGACTCCCGTTCGGGCTCCAGGCGGGGGCGCGGGCGCCGCCGCGCACGTCGAGCAGCAGCTCCGGCTCGCCGCCCGAACGGGGTGCCACCCAGAGGTCGTATTCCCCGTCGCGGTTCGAGGCGAACGCAACACGTGTCCCGTCGGGCGACCACGCGGGGTCGGCCTCGTCGCTCGCTCCGCCGGCGAGTCGGCGCTTGTGGCTGCCGTCGGCGCGCATCACGAAGAGGTCGCCTGCGGCCGACCGTCTGGCCTCCCAGGCGATGAGGCGGCCGTCCGGGGACCAGGAGGGCCGTCGGTCGTCGAGCCGCCGGCTGGAGGTGACCCGCTGGACGTCGCCGGTCAGTGTGTCGGCGACGTAGATCTCGCGGTTTCCGGTGCGGGCGCTGGAGAACGCGAGGTGCCGTCCGTCCGGCGCCACGGCGGGGTCGCCGTCGCCGGGCAGGAGCCACGCAAGCTCGGTGCGCCACGAAGCGTCCGGGCTCGTCGCGGTCGCCGTCGTGGCATGCGCGGCGACGATCGCCTGCCGTGGCTCGAGCAGCGCCGCGCGTCCACCCTGCGGCGCCGCACCGGGCGCGAGCGCGAGCAGAGCGAGAACGAGCCCGGCCCCGCCGGCCGGGAGACGCGGAAGCGCCATGCCCACACTCTTACCTGCAAGCGAGTCAGCGGCCCCACGCCGACGCGATGACCGGAGCGTGGGCTCCGCTCCTCGATGCGCCATCCATGGCACCCGTACCCACGTCGGCCATGCCTTGCGGCCGCGAAGCGGACGCCTTCAGGGATCTTTGCGCGGGTGGGATCCGCGCGAGCGGATTCCACCCTGCGCCGAAATTTTACCCTGCGCCGAAGGCCATGCCTTGCGGCCGCGAAGCGGACGCCTTCAGGGATCTTTGCGCGGGTGGGATCCGCGCGAGCGGATTCCACCCTGCGCCGAAATGCAGGGGAGAGGATTCGAACCTCTGAAGGCTGAGCCAGCGGGTTTACAGCCCGCCCCCTTTGGCCACTCGGGAACCCCTGCGGGAGCGGGCAGTGTAGCGGCGCCTGCCCACTAGACTCGCCTTCGATGCGGTTCCGCAAGGACGCCAGGCTCGACCCGTCGCAGGTGGAGGACTACCGCGGACGCGGTGGCCGGATGCCCGGCTCGCCGATGGCCCTCGGCGGGGGCGGCATCGTGACGATCATCGTGCTGGTGGCGATCGTCCTGCTGGGAGGCAACCCGCTCGGCGGTGGCAGCGCGGGGGGTCTTGGCGACCTGGTCGGGCAGACCGTCGGCCCGGGTACGGCCTCGACGGACCTGCAGCAGGAGTGCCGCACCGGACAGGATGCCAACGAGCGCGACGACTGCCGCATCGTCGGGGTGATCAACAGTGTGCAGGCGTACTGGACGACGGCCCTGCGCGGCTACCAGCCGACCCGGACTCGGTTCTTCGAGGGCGTGGCCCAGACCGCATGCGGCGCAGCGTCGGCCGCGGTGGGGCCCTTCTATTGCCCGGGCGACCGCTTCGTGTACATCGATCTCGGTTTCTTCGACCAGCTGCAGTCGCAGCTCGGCGCGCGCGGCGGCCCGCTTGCGGAGGCGTACGTGCTCGCACACGAGTACGGCCATCACGTTCAGGACCTGACGGGGCAGCTACAGCGTGCGAACCGCGACACCGGGCCGCAGGGAGGCCAGGTACGCCTCGAGCTCCAGGCGGACTGCTACGCGGGCCTGTGGGTCGGGAAGGCGCTCGACACGGGGCTCATCGAGGACATCACCCGGCAGGACGTGTCTGACGCGCTCGATGCGGCGGCCGCGGTCGGCGACGACCGCATCCAGGAGCGTGCCCAGGGCCGCGTCACCCCCGAGTCCTGGACCCACGGCTCCTCGGAGCAGCGTCAGAGCTGGTTCGTGCGCGGGCTCGACGCCACGGGGCCACAGGCGTGCGACACCTTCCGCGGCCGCGTGTGAGCGAGGCGGATCCATCGTCACCCCGATCGAATGCGATCTCGCGGTCGTCGGGGGCGGGACTGCCGGGTGCGTCGTCGCCGGGCGTCTGGCCGCCGAGTCGGACGCAAGCGTCGTCCTGATCGAGGCCGGTCCGGACTACGGGCCGCTCGGGGACGAACGCTGGCCGCCGGAGCTTCTCGACGCCAGCGCCCTGGCCGACTCTCACGGCTGGGGCTACGACAGCGGCCCGCTTCCCGGCCGCGAGCCGATCGACCTCTCCCGCGCGCGGGTGATCGGCGGCTGCTCGGCGCACAACGGCTGTATCGCCGCGGTGGGGTGTCCCGACGACTACGACGGCTGGGCGCGCATGACGGGGGACCCGGCGTGGGCAGCTGCAGAGATCCGCCCGCTGATCGCACGGGTGCTGGCACGCCTTCGCGTACCTCGCTACCGGGATGACGAGGTCGGGCCGTTCCACCGGGCGTGCCTCGACGCGGCGGCGGCCCTCGGCTACGCACGCGCGGACGACCTCGACGAGCTCGACGGCGGACTGGGGTTCGGTACCGAGCCGGTCAACGTCCAAGACGGCGTACGGTTCAACGCGGCCTTCGCCTATCGGGCGGAACCTCCACGACCATCCGCTCGCCGAGCTCGAGCTCGCCGGCACCGACCGGCTACGCAAGGCAATTCGTGCAGCCTCCGCCACGCGCTTCGTGCCGGAGGAGCAGACGCTGGGCAAGCTCCGCTCGAGCCGCTCGCAGGGGCCGTACGACTTGCATCTCTTCCCGGTGGCGGCACACGAGCACGGTCAGCTCGGCGGTCGTGTGCTCATCGCGCGGCGTCGGCACTCGAGCCGCGCTCCCGCGGGCGCCTCACGCTGGGCAGCCCCGACCCGCGAACGGGGCCGCTGGTCGATCACGGATACCTGAGCGACACGGAGGGGCACGACCTGGCCGTGCTCGTCGAAGGCGTCGAGCGCGCACGCGAGCTCGCTGCGGCCGAGCCGCTCCGCTCGCTAGGGCGAACACGAATGTGCCTGCCGCCGTGGTCGGCGAACGGATCGCCGACCTCCTGCTCGCCGGCTGAGCACGCTGTCGAGATCGACGTTCGTCCGGCCCACGGGGCCGGCAACGGGCTCGAACGGTCACGCGAGCCGGGCCAACGCCTCGATGCACAGCGCAGCGCCGAGGACCAGAGAGGCCCGGTACTGGAGGCGCCGGCCGTGCACATCGAGCCACGCTCGCGACGAAACGATGATCGGATCGAGACGGTTCCCGAGGAACAGAAAGACGCCGACCGGCGCCCAGACCACGGCGGTTGCCACGACCGCGTAGAGGGCGACGAGGGTGACCTCCTCCGCGTGATCGCCGACCGCTGCCGAGATCGACGCGGTCGCGAGCAACGTCACCGTCAGACGTTTCGGCCCGCCGAAGCCGAGCACCATTCCGGCCAGGAGGGCCGTGGCAGGATGGAGTCGTTCGAGGCGGGCAAAGACCCGCTCCCGGCGGCCGGTCGGCTCTCGGACGCGTCTCGGCTGCTCACGGCGCAGCTGCGAGGCGACCCCGAGGAGCACCAGCCCGAAGGCGAGCTCCAGCAGGTTCGCGACGGTCTGATGTGCGCCGACCGCCTGCGACACGGCCGCGCCGGCCAGGAAGCCGATGGCGCAGGCAACGCCGGTGCCGACCACGAAGCCGACCGCGAAGAGCAGCCCCTTCGTGCGGGGGCGCGCGCCGCGCAGTACGACGAGGGCCGCCGAGAACGACACGGGGCTCGAGCAAGCGACCAGCGCATAGAGGAGGACCCGGGGAAGCTCGTGGAGCACCGCCGGAGCCTCGCAGAACGAGCCCGGAAGAGGACAAATCGGTGTGCCGTTCTGGTAGACAGCATCTGTACGGGCAAGAGGAGAGCTGCCGATGCGCGGCAGACGAGGGCCTTGGTCAGAAGGAGGAGGATGATGGCGCTGCAGATCGGCGACACGGCACCGGACTTCCAGGCGGAGACGACGGAGGGCCAGATCGGCTTCCACGACTGGATCGGCGACTCATGGGCGGTGCTCTTCTCGCACCCGAAGGACTTCACGCCGGTCTGCACGACCGAGCTCGGCTACATGGCGAAGATCAAGCCGGAGTTCGACCGGCGGAACGCCAAGATCATCGGCCTGTCCGTCGACCCGGTCGACAAGCACGCCGGGTGGGCGGCCGACATCGAGGCGACGCAGGGACATGCGCCGAACTATCCGATGATCGGCGACGTGGACTTCAATGTCTCCAAGCTCTACGGGATGCTCGGCGCGGATGTCAGCGGTGACCCGGCCGACCGCACGGCGGCCGACAACCAGACGGTGCGCAACGTGTTCGTGATCGGCCCGGACAAGAAGGTGAAGCTGATCCTCGTCTACCCGATGACGACCGGCCGCAACTTCGACGAGGTGCTTCGCGTGATCGACTCGCTGCAGCTGACCGCGAAGCACCGCGTCTCCACCCCCGTCAACTGGAAGCAGGGCGACGACGTCATCATCGCGGGCTCCGTCTCCAACGACGAGGCGAGGGAGACGTACCCGGACGGTTGGGAAGAGCCGCGCCCGTACATCCGGATCGTCCCACAGCCCGTCTGAACCTCGCCGTCTCCTGGACGGCTCAGGCTGAGACAGACTGAGCCGTCCGGAGCGGCCGCTGCAGCGGCCGCGTCTGGCGTTGCCCGGGCCGAGATGCGAACATCTGTTCGTGTCGGAGCAAGCGGCGATCCTCCACGCCGACCTCGATGCCTTCTATGCGTCGGTCGAGCAGAGAGACGACCCCGGCCTGCGTGGCCGCCCCGTGATCGTCGGCGCCGGAGTCGTGCTCACGGCGAGCTACGAGGCGAGGGCCTACGGCGTGCGCACGGCGATGGGCGGGGCGCAGGCCCGCCGCCTGTGCCCCCGGGCAGTCGTCGTCGCGCCCAGGATGACGGCCTACGCCGAGGCGAGCAAGGCCGTCTATCGCGTGTTCGAGGACAGCGCACCGCTGGTCGAAGGACTGTCGATCGACGAGGCGTTCCTCGACGTCCGTGGGCTCGAGCGGATCTCGGGCACGCCGGCGGAGATCGCCGCTCGGTTGCGGCGCGAGGTGCGCGAGCGGGTCGGTCTGCCCATCACGATCGGAGTGGCGAGAACGAAGTTCCTCGCGAAGGTGGCGAGCGGCGTGGCCAAGCCCGACGGCCTCCTCGTGGTGCCGCCAGGGCGAGAGCTCGCCTTCCTCCACCCGCTTCCGGTGGAGCGGGTGTGGGGCGTCGGCCCGGTGACCGCCGGGAAGCTGCACGCCCTCGGGCTCGCGACCGTCGGCGACATAGCCCGGCTCGACGAAGCGACGTTGGTCACGATCTTCGGACGGGCGTCGGGACGCCATCTGCACGCGCTCGCCCACAACCGGGATCCTCGGCCGGTGCAGACGGGCCGCCGCCGCGGCTCGATCGGGTCGCAGCGCGCCCTCGGCCAGTCGCCCAAGACGTTCGACACGGTCGATGCCGACGTCGTCGCCCTGGTCGACCGCGTCACGCGCCGCATGCGGGCCGCCGGACGGGTCGGTCGCACCGTCGTGCTCCGGCTCCGCTTCGACGACTTCGCCCGAGCGACCCGATCGCACACGCTGCCGCGGGCGACGGCCGAGACCCACACGATCCTCGCCACGGCGAGGGAGCTGCTGGCGACGGCCAGGCCGACGATCGAGCATCGGGGCCTCACACTCGTGGGTGTCGCCGTCGGTAACCTCGAGAACGACAGCGCAGTCCAGCTCATGCTTCCGCTCGACGGTCACGGCCGCGACGCCCTCGATGCCGCGCTCGACGAGATCCGTGACAGGTTCGGATCGACGGCTGTGACCCGGGCCGTGTTGCTCGGCCGTGACCAGGGTCTGTCGGTGCCCCTCCTCCCCGATTGAGCGGCCTCGTCGTCACGCAGCGTCGTTCTCGGTGGGCTCGTACCAGGGCATCTCGTCCTCCTCCCAGCGGCGCATGGTGGGACCGCTCCCTCTGGGCGAGAACCACGTCACGGTGGGCGTCGTCACCGGCTCCTTGTGGGCGATGAGGTGCTCACGATAGGCCCTGATGAACTCGTCGACGAAGCGACCCTCCGCGATCAGCCTCTGGCGTTCCTCGACGGTCACGCGCCTGAGCTCCAGGGAGGCCGGGTCGGTGCCCTCCTCGATGTGACGCTGCATCTGCTGCTTGCGAGCGCGCTCGCGCTCGTCGCGGGTGCCTGTGCCGTGGTGCTCCTGCGAACACGGTCGGCTGCAGAACGGGTCACCGGTGCGCACCGACACCTCGGGTAGCCCTCCCCCGCAGACGATGCACGCGTCCATGGCCCGAACGGTAGCCTCCAACGCCGAAGACCCGCGCACCCCGGTCAGCCGTGCGCGGATCATTGCCCCGCCGCGCATCGTCGTTCCAGCCTGCCGGAGGGGGTTTCGTATGCTTTGCGATCTTGCGAGGTACCGACGGTCTCCATCTCGTCGAGACGCCGGGCTGGGACGGTGACGTTCGTCGCGTTGCCTCCGAGGAACGTGCGGAAGGTGCGCAGGCCTGCCGGCGGCGGGGCGTCCAGTCCGGGGCGGAGATCGACTCGAATCGGCCCCGTTCGGAGCGTCCCCAGTGCGCGGTTGCCCTCGGCGCAAGGGTGATGAGCGGCCTGACCGGCTGCCTGCTGGTCGCGTTCGCGATCTCTGGCTGCGGCGGGGAGACCTCGATGAAGACGCCGTCCGGGGCGGTACAACGCAACGTCGCCGGGCGCTTCGCCGCCGCCGTCCTTCGCGGCGACGTCGCCGGCGCCCGCGCCCTGCTCGTGCATACGGACGAGGAGGCCCTCGTGTTCCTCGTGCGACAGGCCGCGGCACCGTGGAGGACTCAGCACGCGTCGATCCACCTGCCGGCTCGGCGCACCGGCAATCGTTGGACGTTCAGCTACGGGGGCAGGCGCACCCAGAGGGACGGGAGCTTCGAGACGGAGCAGGGAGACCTCGTCGTGTTCGTCGCGCCGTTGGCCGCTGGGGCAGGCGTCCGGTTCTTCGGGTTCACGAACGTCCGCACGCGGTTCAGCACGCACCACGACGCGCAGCTGCTGCCGTCCAAGCGGTAGCGTCGGTGCGCATGACATCGTCGCCGCCGATGACCACGTGTACCCCGAGCTGGGCGAACCGACAAGGAGGAGGACATGACTCAGACCGCCGAGACGACGCCGGTGCGCAGCCAGCGCGGGACGGTGCTCGTCGATCTCTCGCTCGAGATCTCGAACGGCATGCCCGCGCATGCGCTGTTCCCGTCGCCGATCATCCTTCCCTACGTCACGCACGAACAGGCGAAGTCCGCGGGCCTCGGCACGCCCGAAGACGCGTTCACCTATTCGGTCAACTACATCTCGATGCTGGAGCACGTGGGGACCCACGTCGACGCACCGCTCCATATCGGAGCCGACGGCGAGTCGATCGACGCCGTGCCTCTCGACTGGTTCACGGGAAAAGCCGTGTGCCTCGACGTGCGCCACATCCCCGATCTCGGCGACATCGGCGTCGGGGACCTCGAGCGAGCGGAGGAGCAGGCCGGCGTGGAGATCGACAAGCACATCGTTCTCCTCTGTTCCGGATTCCACGCACGCCACTGGCCCAACCGCGAGGTCGTGACGATGAACCCAGGGTTGACCGTGGAGGCCAGCCACTGGCTCGCCGACCGCTCGCGAGTGCACGGCGTGGAGGGGCCCTCGACGGACAAGGCGGGGACGAAGGGGTTTCCGAATCACCGTGTCTGCCGCGACCGCGGAATGGTGCACTACGAATGGCTCGTCAATCTGGAGCAGCTGCTCGGCAAGGGCGAGTTCCAGTTCACCGGCTACCCGCTGAAGTGGCTCGGTGGGACGGGCTCGCCCGTGCGCGCAGTCGCGGAACTCCCGGCCTGATCCGGGTCGCCCGGTAGGGAGGGAGCCGGTGGATCTGCACGACTATGCGGCGCAGGACGCGGTCGGTCTCGCAACGCTCGTTCGCACGGGTGAGGTGTCGGCCGCCGAGGTCGAGGACGCTGCGCGGCATGCGATCGGCGCGGTCGACCCGGAGCTCGACGCCACGGTCGGCCGGCTGCTCGAGCCTGCACTCGAGGCAAGCGACGAAGGCCCTCTCGCAGGCGTGCCGTTCGCCATGAAGGAGGTTGCCCCACACCTGAGCGGGCAGGTCACCCAGCTCGGTAGCCGCTGGACCGGGGACGGAATGACTGGCACCGTGGACACCCACTTCGGCCAGCGGATCCGCGCAGCGGGGCTGCGCGTCGTCGCCCGGACGCGGGCTCCGGAGTTCGCCTTCAACGTCACGACGGAGCCCGTCGCACACGGGCCCACCCGGAACCCGTGGAATCTCGAGCGGAGCGTCGGCGGGTCGAGCGGGGGGGCTGCGGCGCTCGTCGCCGCGAGGGCGCTCCCGATCGCCCACGGGACGGACGGTGGGGGCTCGATCCGCATCCCGGCCTCGCTCTGCGGGGTCGTCGGCCTGAAGCCGACGCGCTCGCGGATTCCGGTCGGCCCGGGACTGTGGGAGGGCCTGCACGGGATGGCGCACGACTTCGTCCTGTGCCGCACGCTGCGCGACGCCGCGGCGGCGCTGGACGCCATGCACGGGCCGGGTGCAGGCGACAAGTACGTGATTCCCCCTCCGGCCCGTCCCTACGCCTTGGAGGCGGGGGCCGAGCCGGGCCGTGTGCGTGTTCGCTGGACTGCCGACGCCTGGTCGGGCGCGCCGGTCGCGCCGGAGTGCCGTGCCGCCGTGGAGACGACCGCGGGTGCGCTGGACGCGCTCGGCCACGAGGTCGAGGCGGGCGCTCCGCCGGTCGATCCCGACGTGCTGCACCGCGCGCTCGTCACGACCTGGGCGGCGGGCCTCGCCCAGCGTGCGGCGGTTCTCGAGCGCGCTCTCGGCATACCGCCGTCTCCCGACACGGTCGAGGCGTGCACCGCTGCCATGCTGCGCCAGGGGGCGTCGCTCTCGGCCGTCGAGCTGCTCGACGGCTACGGCGACTGCAATGCGATCGGACGCGCCATCGGGACGTTCTTCGACGACACCGATGTCCTCCTGCTGCCTTCGGTGGCCAGGCCGCCATGGAAGCTCGGCGAGCTCGACCAGGACGACGACTCGCTCGACTGCGACGCCTGGGTCCACACGCTGTTCTCGGTCTACGCGCCGTTCACGGCGATGTTCAACATCACCGGCCAGCCGGCGATCAGCCTACCGCTCGCCTGGAGCGACGCCGACCTTCCGATCGGCGTGCAGCTCGTCGGGCGCTACGGAGACGAGGCGACACTGCTCCGCCTCGCCTCCCAGCTGGAGCAGATCTTCCCTTGGGTCGCGCGCATCCCACCGGTCACCGCCGGCTGACGCGCGCTGCGTCGTACCCGAGTCATCGCTGGATCCGGGCGCCGTGGACGACTATCGTCCGTCGCCGACCGGCGATGTGTGAAGATCTCGCCAATGATGATCTCCAGCCTCTCGACGCCGGGTACGTGAACGCCGGGTGCGGTGGGGCGACGTCGCTGCTCGGTGCGGGTCGGCAGTCATGACCGGGCAAGCCAGTGCGACAGTGCTCATCGACAACGAGCGAGTGCGCGTGACCCAATGGCACTTTGCGCCAGGCGCAGCGACAGGCTGGCACCGGCACGAGCACGACTACGTCATCGTGCCCCTGACCGACGGCAAGCTCGAGCTCGTCGAGCCCGACGGCAACAGGGACTCCGAGCTCGAGACAGGGGCGCCCTACTTCAGGGAGACCGGCGTGGAGCACGACGTCGTCAACGCGAACGATCACGAGTTCACGTTCATCGAGATAGAGGTGAAGCGCTGAACGATCGCCCGCCCAACTCGGCAGGCAGAGACGACAAGCACGTGCCGACGACCAGCGAAGGGAGGGTTTGATGGAGCAACGCAAGGTCAACCCCTGGACATGGCAGGACCAGTACGGGTTCTCACAGGCGATCGAGGTGACGGGTGCCGAGCGCGTGCTGTACTGCGCAGGGCAGACCTCGAGCGGCCCCGACGGCGCGACGCTGCACGGCGACGACATGGGCGCCCAGTGCGGACAGGCTCTCGACAACCTCGAGACGGTGCTCGAGCACGCAGGCATGACGCTCGCGAACGTCGTCCGCCTCGACTACTACGTGACCGACGTCGACCGTTTCTTCGCCGAGGGTGCACCGGTCGCGGGGGAGCGCCTCGCGGGCACCGTCCAACCGGCCGGCACGCTGCTCGGCGTCTCGCGTCTCGCCTTTCCGGACCTGCTGATCGAGATCGAGGCGACAGCTGTGACGTAGACGTCCACAGGGGCCGTGTGCCGCAGCACGTCCTGCGGTCACCGAGCGGCCGACGAAGGATCCAGCCGCCGTGATACGACTGCGCGCGTGAGCTCTGTCGACGAGCTGCCGGTCGGCACCGTCACCTTTCTGTTCACCGACATCGAGGGGTCGACGCATCTGCTCAAGCAGCTGCGTGATCGCTACGGGGAAGCGCTCGACGATCACCAGCGGATCCTGCGCGAGGCCTTCGCCGAGCACGGCGGCCACGAGATCGATACGCAGGGGGACTCGTTCTTCGTCGCGTTCCGGCGAGCCAAGGACGCGGTGGCGGCCGCGATCGCTGCTCAGCGCCGGCTTGCCGAGCACACCTGGCCTGAGGGCGCCGAGTTCCGCGTCCGGATGGGCATCCACACGGGCGAGCCGGCCGTAGGCGGCGAGCGCTACGTCGGCCTCGGCGTGCACCGCGCGGCGCGCATCTGCGCGGCCGGGCACGGCGGCCAGATCTTGGTCTCGCAGACCACGCGTGAGCTCCTCCGCGACGATCCGATCCCGGCCGTCTCCCTGCGAGACCTGGGCGAGCACCAGCTCAAGGACATGGACGAGCCGGAGCGGCTCTTCCAGCTCGTCGCGCCCGGGCTCCAAGCAGGCTTTCCCGAGCTGAAGACGGCCGCCCCCGCCCCCTTCGAGGGCCGCGAGGGAGAGCTGGCCGAAGCGGCGGCCGAGGAGATGGCGAAGCGGTGGCGACGTCCGGGCCGTCGTGTCCTGATCGGCGCGACGTTCGCCGCGGCGGTCGTGGGCGCCGCTCTCGGGGTGCTCCTGACCCAGGGCGGCGGCTCGACGGCGGGCGCCTCGGTTGCAGCGAATTCGGTCGGCGTGGTCGACTCGGAAGGCGGGAATCTCGTCTCGGAGATTCCGGTGGGCGGAGCGCCGGGAGAGGTCGCCGCCGGGCCTGATGCGATCTGGGTCGCGAACGGGAACAGCAACACCGTCTCCCGCATCGATCCGTCGACGAACGACGTTCGACAGACGATCCAGGTGGGCGGCGGGCCCGCGGGGGTGGCCGTCGGCGGGGGCGCAGTCTGGGTGGCCAACGGCCTCGACGGCACCGTGTCGCGCATCGACACGACGACGAACCAGGTCGTGGGCGAAGCGATCACCGTCGGCAACGGCCCCAACGGTGTCGCCTACGGGGAAGGAGCCATCTGGGTGGCGAACTCCGCGGACGGCACGGTGTCCAAGATCGCTCCCGGAACCGGCCGGGTGACGAGGACGTTCCCGGCGGTCATCGGTGCCTCGGACGTCGCCGTCGGCTTCGGCCGCGTCTGGGTCGTGTCTCCGTCCTCCGCGAGCGTGGTCGCCCTGGACCCTCGTTCGGGCCGGGTTCTGCAGCACATCGGCGTCGGTGTCGAGCCGAGCGCCGTGGCGGCCGGCGCCGACGCGGTCTGGGTGACGAATCGCGCCGACGACACCGTCTCCAAGATCGACCCTCAGGCGGGCGCGGTCAAGAACCTGTTTCCTGTCGGTCGCGGACCGGCGGGCATCGCTGCGGGGCCCAGCGGCATCTGGGTCGCCAACGGGGCCGACGGAACCCTGTACCGCATCGATCCCTCGAGCGGCACGGTCGTGAAGACGGTCCGGCTCTCCAACCCACCGCGAGGCGTCGCTGTGGCGCCACAAGGGGTCTACGTCGCCGTCCAGTCGACGGGGATCGAACACCGGGGCGGCATCCTGCGGGCGCTGTCCGCCGACGGCCCGGACTTCATCGACCCCGCGCTGGCATATTCGGAGGTGAGCTGGTCGAGCCTGCTCATGACGAACGACGGGCTGGTCGGTTTCCGGAAGGTCGGCGGCGTTCAGGGCGCCCAGCTCGTACCGGATCTGGCCGTCTCGCTGCCTACCCCGACCGAAGGCGGGAAGACGTACACCTTCCAGGTGCGGCCGGGGATCCGCTACTCGAACGGGAAGCTCGTGCAGCCCGACGACTTCGAGCGGGCGATCGAGCGTGTCTTCGAGCTCGGGTCGCCTGGAGCCCCGTACTACAGCGGAATCGTCGGCGCGGACCGGTGTGCGAAGGGGAAGTCCTGCGACCTCTCCCGCGGCATCGTCACCGACCGCGCCGCTCGGACGGTGAGCTTGCATCTGACGGCGCCCGACGCCGAGCTTCTCAACAAGCTCGCGCTGCCATTCGCCTTCGTCCTGCCCGCGGGGACACCGGCACACGATGTGGGGACGCATCCCGTCCCCGCGACCGGGCCATACCGGATCGCCCAGTACGGGAAGAAGACCAAGACGCTACGGCTCGTCCGCAACCAACGCTTCAATGAGTGGTCCGTAGACGCGCAACCTCAGGGTTATCCTGACGGGATCGCATTGTCCTGGGCGTCCACGCCCGACGCCTCGAGACGGGTACGCACGGTCGAGGGCGGAACCGCCGATGTTGCTCTGGGCGGTGGCCCTCCGTTGTCGAAACAGGAGCTCGACCGCCTCGCCGTGCGCTCTCCCGACCAACTCCACATGAGCACGCAGCTCAGCACGTACTCCTTCTTCCTCAACACGCGCCAGCCACCGTTCGACGACGTTCGTGTCCGCCGGGCCGTCAACATCGCCTTCGACCGCGAGGCGTTCGGGCGGCTGCAGGGGCGCGCATTCGCCCCCACGTGCCAGATCCTGCCGCCCAACATCGCCGGCTACCGGCCCACGTGCCCCTACCTTCCGGGCGGGGTCGAGGGCATCGACAAGGCACGGCAAATCGTGCGGAGCTCGGGTACAACCGGAACCGACGTCATCGTGTGGGTGCCGAGCCCGTTCGCCGAGCAGGGACGCTACGTGGTCTCCGTCCTCGACCTCCTCGGCTTCCGGGCGCGCCTGGAGTCCGTGCGGCCCGTGCCGGACGTGGGCGCGTACTTCAGCAAGGTCCTGGACTCGAGAGTGGGAGCCCAAGCCGGGTTCTGGGCGTGGATCGCCGACTACCCGTCCGCCGTCGGCTTCATCCCTCCGCAGCTCAGCTGCTCAGCCTTCGTGCCGGCTTCTCCGCAGCAGTCGAGCAACCCTTCCGAGTTCTGCGACCACTCGATCGACGCACAGATGGCCCGCGCCGCCGCCCTCCAAGGGCTGGATCCGCCGGCTGCGACGCTGCTCTGGCAGCGGATCGAGCGCGAGATCCTCGCTCTGGCGCCGATCGTGCCGACCTCCAACGCCCGCAACGTCGACTTCGTCGCCAAGCGCGTCGGCAACTACCAGTACAACCCGCAGTGGGGCGCCCTGCTCGACCAGCTCTGGGTGAAGTAGTCGAGCCGCCGTTCCACGGTTTCCATACGGGACGCGCAACCCCCGTCCGAAGGTCGGGCGGTCGCTTGTGTCTGGTCCGGGAGGCGGCTCAGAGGCTGCCGCGGAGGATCGCCTCGAGCGCGGTCACGTCGACCGGCTTCGGCGCGTTCACGAGCAGGCGCTGCTGCTTCAGCGCGCCCTCGACGAGCGCCGGTATGTCCTCCACCCTATAGCCGACTTCGGAGATCGTCGACGGTGCGCCGACGTCGCGCATCAGCTGCAGGAACGACCCCGCAAGGTCGTCGCCGCCGTCGATCAGCCGCGCCGCCTCGCGGCAGCGGTCAGGGGCCGCGTCGGCGATGAAGCGAAACGACGCCGGCGCTGTCACGGCGACCGCAAAGCCGTGAGGAACGAAGGCGACGCCCCCGTAGTCGGGCGGCGACCACGCGTGCCTCAGCGACGCGATGGGATACGAGAGCGCATGCGGGATGTGCACGCCGGCGCTGCCGAAGCCGACGCCGGCGATCGTCGCAGCGAGCGCCATATTGCTCCGCGCGTCGAGGTCCGAGCCGTCGGCGACCGCACGGCGCAGGTTCGCGCCGACGAGCTCGATCGCCTTGGCGCACAGGAGGTCGGCCATGGGGTGCGCGCCCTGGTAGGGCGGGCGCTCCGCGGGCGGGAGCTTCGGACGGCGGTCGTACGGCAGCGTCGTGTAGCCCTCGAGCGCATGGAGGAACGCATCCAGACCGACCGACGCGGTGACCCCTGGAGGGCAGCTGACGGCGAGGAGCGGGTCGACGATCGCGATCCGCGGGCGCAGGTAGCGGTGCGAGATACCGCTCTTGACGCCGACGTCGACGATCGCCACGGTCGTCACCTCGGAGCCCGTGCCTGAGGTCGTGGGCAGCGCGACGAGCGGCAGCACGGGGCCCGGCACCTGACGTCCCTCCCCCACCGGCTTGTTGAGGTAGTCGTAGACGCCGCCGCCATGAGTCGCGAAGAGCGCGCAGAGCTTCGCGGTGTCGAGGGCCGAGCCCCCGCCGATGCCGACGAACCCGTCCCAACGGCCGGTCGTGGCCGCCTCGATGGCCTCGGCGACCGACGCCTCGGTCGGCTCGCCGGCGATGCGGTCGAAGACGCCGGTCTCGATCCCCGCGGCGCGCAGCTCGTCCTGCACGCGCGCCGCGACGCCCGAGAAGACGACGAACGGGTCACAGACGAGGAGCGCCCGTGTCACCCCGAGCCGCACGAGGTGACTACCCGTCTCGGCCGAGCTGCCCGGGCCGAACACGATCTGCGGGAGTTCGAGCGAGAACGTCGTCTCGAGGCTCACATCGCCTGCTCCTCCGCGTCCTGCCAGGCCGAGAGTCCGAGGAGTTCGTTGAGCTCACCGAACACCATCAGGCGGTCGAGCGCCTCGCGGCTCGTGCGGTCGCGCAGCAACGCGGTCGCGATCTCGAGCGCCGACTGCCCGGCGGCGAACAGCGACGTGGTCGGGTACAGGCAGATGCGGAAGCCCGCCGCCGCCGTCTCCTCGGCCGTGAGGAGCGGTGTCTTGCCGTGCTCCGAGTAGTTCGCCACGAGGGGTCTCTCCCCGACGGCTGCCGCGATCGCGTGCAGCTCCTCGACCGAGCGCGGCGCGTCGGGGAACAGGACGTCCGCGCCCGCTTCGGCGTACGCGGAGAGGCGGTCGATTGCGTCGTCGACCCCGTTGACGGCGATCGCGTCGGTCCGGGCGATGATGACCGTGTCGGGGTTGGCGCGCGCGGCGAGCGCGGCCCGCACCTTGCGCACCATCTCGTCGCGCGGGATCACCTTCTTGCCCTCCATGTGACCGCAGCGCTTGGGGAAGGTCTGATCCTCGAGCTGGATCGCTGCGGCGCCCGCGCGCTCGTACTCGCGCACGGTGCGGGCGACATTCGTCAACTCGCCGAAGCCGGTGTCGGCGTCGGAGACGAGCGGCAACGTGACCGCCTTCGAGATCCGCTCGACGTGTCCGCACATCTCCGTCTGCGTCATCAGGCCGATGTCGGGGAGGGCGAAGTTGGCGGCGGCGGCGGCGTAGCCGCCCGTATAGAGCGCCTCGAAGCCGGCGCGCTCGTATATTCGGGCGACGAGCGCGTTGTAGACACCGCCGACGAGGAGCACCTCACCGGTCGCCAGGCGCTCGCGAAGTCGACGTGCAGGAGTCATGCCGCGCAGCCTAACGACCAGGCCCTCCGCCGACCCTCCTCGCTGCCGCGAAAAGCGTCGCAGTGCCCTAGATGGAACTTTCCGGGGCCATCGAACATCAGCGACATGTGACCAGTGATCGTCGAATGCCGCCCGCTGCGAGCGATGAGTCTCTCTGGCAGGCGAGCGCAAGCGGCGACACGCGGGCGTTCTCCGAGCTCTACGAGCGGCACGCGCGCGCGATCTACAACTACCTCTTCGGCCGCCTGGGCGACTGGTCGGAGGCGGAGGATCTCACCGCGGTCGTGTTTCTCGAGGCATTCCGGCGGCGGAGGGAGGTCGTCATCGTCGAGGGCACGCTCCTGCCGTGGCTCTACGGGATCGCGACGAACGTGCTTCGCAACCGCCGCCGCACGCTCTGGCGTCACCGCGATCTCGTCGCACAGTTGGCGGGCCAGCCGGGCGCCGAGGTGGCGCCCGACGTCGCCGTGCGCGCCGAAGCCGCGGTGCAGATGCGATCGGTCATGAAGCGCATCGCGATGTTGCCGCGCCTGCAACAAGACGTCATCGCCCTCTGCGTTTGGTCCGACCTCAGCTACGAGGAAGCCGCGGTGGCGCTCGGCGTTCCGATTGGGAACCGTCCGCTCGCGCCCTCTCGCGAGCGCGCGCCGCGTTGGCGGAACTCGAGGACGCTTCGCGACATAAGGAAGTCGAGATGGAGCCGAGAAGGGCAGAGAGATGATCGAGATCCCCGGTGAGTTCCCGCTTCCCGAGGATGCTTTCGAGCGGCAGCGCTCACTCCTCGGCGCGCACATCGAGGCAGGGGGGCACCCGTCTCGACCCACACGCCGGGGGGTGGTCGTCGCTGTCGCTGCAGTGATCCTGTTCGGCGCGCTTCTCGTGACGCCGGAGTTCGGCATCGGCGGTCGCCTTCTCGATCTCATCCAGAGCGCACCGGCGCAGCCCGGGGTGCAGACTCCTGCCTGGTCGCCCGACGGGCGGAAGGTTGTCTTCTCGAGCCGGCGCAGCGGCAACTTCGAGATCTACGTCGCCAACGCCGACGGGAGCGGGCAGCGGAACCTGACGCGCTACCCGGCGCGCGACGTCCTTCCGGCCTGGTCGCCCGACGGGCGGAAGATCGCCTTCGTGCGCCACGGCGACGGCAACGGCAACGGCAACGACGCCGTCTACGTCATGAACGCGTACGGACGCGGCCAGAAAATGCTGGCGCGCAGGGGAAACTCTCCCGCCTGGTCGCCCGACGGGCGGAAGATCGCCTTCACGTGCTGCGCCCGAGGGATCTTCGTCATGAACGCCGACGGAAGCGAGCCCGAGAGGCTGACGCGGAGGCGGAAGTCGGCGGGGCGCTACGCCTCTCTCGCCTGGTCGCCTGACGGGCGGAAGCTCGCCTTCCTGGGCGAGCGCGACTGCGGCGATTTCTGCTTCGACCTCTATGTCATGAACGCCGACGGGAGCGGGGAGCGAAGCCTGACGCAGAGGCTGCTCGGCGGCGTTCGTCCAGTCATTGGCGTCGTGTCCGATCCTGGCTGGTCACCCGACGGGCGGAAGATCGCCTTCGTGAGCCACGGCGACGTCTTCGTCGCGAACGCGAACGCGGAGGGCAGCGGGCTGCGGAGGCTGACGCGCAACCCGGCGAGCGACAGCGCTCCTGCCTGGTCGCCCGACGGGCGGAAGATCGCGTTCGTCAGCGACCGCGACGGCACGTATGACGTCTACGTCATGAACGCCGACGGGAGCGGGCAGCTCGCGCTCGCAGCGCGCACGGTCGGAGGTCGTGGTGCCTACGTCGGCGAGGTCGCGGCGCCCGACGACGCTCCTGCCTGGTCGTCCGACGGGCGGAAGATCGCCTTCGTCAGCGATCGCGACGGCTCCTATGAGGTCTACGTCATGAACGCCGACGGAAGCGGGCAGCGGAGGCTGACGCAACGCGGCTGGTAACCCCTGATCACCAGGCTGGCGGAGGATCGCCTTCCGGACCGACCCGCCGAGTCTCACAGACGCTTGACCCCTAGTCGCTCGGTCGCGATCCGGCAACAAGATGCAGTAGCCTTTCAGCGAAAGTCGCGTCGTAACTTGATGCCATCACCGCATCGACTCACGGGAGGCAACGATGAATTCACGGAGCATGGCCGGATGGATCGGGTTTGCCGGCATCCTGATGGTGCTCCTCGGTGGGCTCAGCTTCTTCGAGGGGCTGATCGCGCTCTTGCGGGACAACTACTACGTCGTCACACCGTCGGGCTACCTGCTCTTCGACGTCACCGGCTGGGGCTGGATCATGCTGTTGTGGGGGATCATCTTGGCGTGTGTCGGTCTTGCTCTGCTCGGTGGCGCAAGCTGGGCGCGGTGGACCTCGATCGTGTTCGTGAGCGTCAACGTGTTTAGCCAACTCGGCTTTCTCGGCAACACAAACGACCTGCTGTGGGTGCTGATCACGCTGACGTTGAACATCATCGTTCTCTACGCCTTGATCGTCCGGTGGGACGACAGCGTGGCGCAGCCAGAGAATCGCTGAGAACACACCAAATTGCCGTTCCTGTGCGGGGGCAGCCCACCAGAGGCGCCCTCGCACACGACGTCCACATCGTCGGATTGACAGGCGCCGTCTGACCGGCGCGCTGAAGGCCCGTCAAGGGACGGTGGCCGTTGCCTGCGCCAGTGGTCACGAATGACGCCTGACCGGCGAGACACTGATGGCTCGGACGGCGGTCTCAGTCCGGCTCGTCGCGGGTCTGCCTGTAGCGCTCGTAGATCACGCGCGAGCCGAACGTTCTGGTTTCGACCAGGTCTAGTGGGACCACCTCGGTAACCGGCGGCAGGAACGGCGTGCCTCCACCGACGACGACCGGAACGCGGAACATGCGCAGCTCGCCGACAAGGCCGAGCTCGATCGCTGCCGCAGCCAGGCCGGCTCCGCCAATCGAGACGTCCTTGTCCGTCGCGGCGAGCGCCGCAGCGACCTCCTCGGCCACCGACCCTTCGGCAAGCCGGGCATTGCCCTGGACGCTGTCGAGCGTGTGGCTGAAGACGACCTTCGGGATAGCGCACCAGACGTCGGCGAACACGTCCCAGAGCTCGTTGTCGCGCATCGAAGGATCCGTCTCCCACGGAAGCATGGTCTCGTACAGCCTGCGGCCCAACAGATAACCGCCGAGCTCGCGTACCTGCGAGATGTGGAAACGGAACAGCTCCTCGCTAGGGACCGTCCACCCAAACGCACCCTCGCGGTCGGCGATAAGGCCATCCACCGAGACGCTCATCGAGTAGATCAGCATCGCTTCGAGCTTATTGCAGCGGCGCGACAAAGAATGATCGCGGTGAAGCTCAGGCCTCCCGGCGGGCTACCCTCATCAAACTGGCGGCACAGCTAGGACCGGTCCGGACCCTTCGGGACACCCGCACACTCACAGTGCGGGAATGACGTTCGAGCCGGAGGGGCGGGTGTCCGAGGTCGCTTGGCTGGACGTCAGTCGGCGATCGGTTCCCAGATCAGCTCGGCGACGTCGAGGACGAGGTCCGGTTCCTGGTCTGGATCAGCCGGCGCGCGTACCTCGCCGACGCAGACACAGACGGTGTCGTTGAGTCGGCGGTACTGCTCGACGTCGCTGAGATGGAAGATGGCGCCGACGATCTGCCGGCGCCCAGGTGGGTAGGCTCGCCCGTACCCGTGCAACTCGAACATGATCGTCGCTCCGTCGTCGGTCTCGATCACGGCACGGAAGTCGGGCCGGAACGGCCCAGCAGCACCTTGCCGACGCGGGAAGTTTGCACCGCGGAAGCGGCCCTTGATCAGACCCTGGCAACGGCCCTCCGCGAGGAACAGATGCTGCTCCCAGGCCCCGTCGAGCGCAACCATCCAGTTTTCGGGATACGTGAAACGGATCCGGTAGAGCGGCTCGATCCTCAACAATCCTCCTGCCGCCGAACGCTACTCCTGACTGCAAGAGATCGCACGCCTGCTGACTGCAAGAGATCGCACGCCTGCCCCGAGTTTGCGGGATGACGCTCGAGAGCGAAGGCTGCAGAGGGTTGACGCCTGTCGCCGACCTAGCGTCGCTTGAGGTATGACGGCACGACTTGGTGACCGGCGCCCACACGGGCGACCCCCGGGTAGGAGCTCGCCTCGCTGCCCGAGTGTGCGCGAATGTCAGCTGTGACAGGCTTCAGCACCACACCGACAGGGAGGTCCTGCACATGTCCGCAGTCTCCGCTCATCCCGTACGCGTCGAGGGAAAGCTGGACACGCCGATCAGCCGGTGGCTCTGGCTCGTCAAGTGGGCGCTCGCGATCCCACACTTCGTCATCCTCTTCTTTCTCTTCATCGCCTTCTTCCTGGCAACGATCGTCGCCTTCTTCGCGATCCTCTTCACCGGGCGCTATCCGCGCTCCATCTTCGACTTCAACGTCGGCGTTCTGCGCTGGGGATGGCGAGTCGCCTTCTACACGTACGGTGCGCTCGGGACCGACCGCTATCCACCATTCACGCTCTCCTCGGTGCCGGACTACCCGGCCAGCGTCGAGGTGGCCTACCCAGAACAGCTGTCACGCGGGCTCGTGCTCGTGAAGTGGTGGCTGCTCGCGATCCCGCAGTACGCCATCGTCGGGATCCTGCTTGTAGGCCCGAGCTGGGTCGCAGGGAACGGGGGCTGGCACGATCAGAGCGGCCAGTGGCACTCGGCCGGTGGCCGACCGGGGCTCATTGGGCTCCTCGTCGTCTTCGCCGGAGTCGCGCTCCTCTTCACGACCCGCTACCCGAGGGGAATCTTCGAGTTCGTTCTTGGGCTCGACCGCTGGGTGCTACGGGTGGTCGCCTACGCGGCACTGATGACCGACGTCTATCCGCCCTTCCGGCTCGACCAGGGAGAGACGGAGCCCATCGCCGTTCCTGAACAGTCGCTGCCGAGTCCGAGTTGAACGCAGAGGCTTACGCCGCCGACCAGGGATAGAACCGTAGCCTGTCCGAGTGTTCGGGAATGTCCCTTGAAGGCCCCTGTACTTCAGGCCTTTTTTCCGACTCTTGAAGCGGTCACCCCCACAGTTCCTGATTTCTCTCTCTTGAAAGGTCGCGCGGGACCACGGGCGGGACCGGGGGAAGCCGCGCTCTAGCGGACTACACGCAGGGTGAATCTGGTACTCGGGCCGCCTATACCGCAGTTGACGATGACCGGCCAACGCCCGAGCTTCGTGTTCGACCCGACCTTCCACCGCCAGGTGATCAGGCCGCCGGTCTTCGCCCTCAAGCCTGCTGCGCTCGAGGGGCCGGTCGAGTAGACGACCTGGATCGTGCACCGGGCGCGAGGCCGAACTTTCACCTTGAGCGTCGCGTAGTCGTTCCTGGACACGACCGACGTGAACGACACCAGTGTGATGGGGCAGTACGGATCACATTCTTGCCGTAGCGGGGACGCGGTCGCGGTTGCGACGACGACGAGCGCGAGCACGCCCGAGCAGGCGATCGCGATCAGCACCCTCACGCGCGGGACGATAGGCCCAGTCAAGCGTGTAGACAAGACGTGTCCCAGGGATGATGCGCTCGCCACGGCAGATTCCTGATCGCAGCGGATTCCTCCTACCACGGGGGAACTCGGGGAGCTCGTCGAAAAGCAGCACGCCGTGATGCCCGAGCGTGCTCTCGCCAGAAGACGCCTCGTGGCGGGCCGGACTCCATCTGCCAGCACTCCGGGCAGAAAATACGGAGCCAACCGACACCGTCTGACTCGGTACGCCAGTCGTTGTCGGGTTCACGTCCAGGCGGGCGACGGTTCAAAGCGTCGACGAGCGCGACCTGGGCGAGCAACTCCCGCCCCGTTTCCAAATCGTTTCCATGAGGGGCACTTCGGCCCGCCACCTCGCGACCGACGTCCCCGTGACCCCAGGAACCATGCGGGATCCAGCGAAGCCCTCTGACGGACTCGAACCGTCGACCCCCCTCCTTACCATGAATCACACTTGGCGATTGCTGGTCGCGAAGGCCAGCGGAGCGCCCGTGGTCACGCCGGACTTTCCGGCTCGGCGTCGGCATGCTCCTTACGCGCTTTGCCGAAGGCGTACTTCGCGAGCGCCCACGTGCCGATGGATGCGAAGAGCGCAACGAAGATGCCTGACGGGATAGTCGTGCTGTTGCCATCGTTGCTCGATCCCACGAGGTCCGGACCCAGACGGCCGTCACCGAGACTGCGATCCACATCGCGGTAATCGCGAGCGACGCCCAGACCTCCGTGACACGGAGCAGCACGGCCCAGCCTGGCTCTTGAGCAGCTCCAGCAGGCGGGTGCGAAATGGTCGACATCCCACACCTCCTCTCTGACCAGACGCTTGCACGCCGCAGCAGCGAAGGCATCAGGAAGAACCCCGATCGTGGAGCGGGGGAACCCACACTTGCCCGCAAGCAGGCCCCAGCGGGAGACCGTCTCGCGGGGGGAGGGTTTCCCTACTCGATCTTCTTCCGCCTGTGGGCCATCGATCGCGGGGTGGGAGGCCGACGACGATGTGTATCGGCTCCGCCCACTCGTCGCCGAGCCGGCCCTGCTTGCTCACGCTCTGCTCCTTCCGTTCGCCTTGCCCCGTCGGGGCCACATCGCTTGCGCCACCGTGGACGAACCCCGGTTGGCGGCGAGCCTCTTGCTCGCGCTCTTGATGCGGAACCAGGAGTAACCGCTCCGCGAAAAGCCCAGCCGGCGAACAATCGCGAGGGGAGGAGATGCCACCTCGGTGCGCCGCCGGCGCACACGTGCGGTGCAGCGAGTTTCCTGAGAGGGATGGTCAGGGACCCGCGTGTCTGTGATAGTGGCCTGGTCAACTGAGGAGGGACCATGGAACGGTTTCCTTGGCATCCGCGGTTGCGGCCCGCACGTATCGCGACACCCGTGGCGATCACCGCCGTCACCGCCCTGACGCTGGCGGTCGTGGCCGCGGTGGGCATGGCTGCGACATCGGCGACACCGAACGGCTGCCCGACCAACAAGAGCTTGAAGACCGCGCCGATCGCCGACCTCTCACCGCCTGCGCGGCTGCAGATCGTCGCGTTCGACGTGTTGTCCGGACCGATCAACGAGCAGTCGGACACCTTCACGCTGAAGGTACGCATCGGCAGCACCTGCAGCGTCAACATCAAAGGCGCGAGCGTCTACGTGACCGCAGTGCCCTACAACCAGTTCAGCATCCCAGAGGAGGAGCTCACCGGGGACGAAGGCACCGCGACCCTGGTCTTCCGCCGCGACGCGAACTTCCCTGCGAGCGACCAACAGCAGCAGCTCACCCTCTTCATCCGTGCGACGAAGCCGGGCGAGGACCCCCTCGCAGGCATCTCGACAAGACGGCTCGTCGCGGTCCCCTTCTCGGACTAACGCCCGTTCATGCACACGGCCGCGCCCGAGCCATCTCGCGGCGCGGCCGTCGCAATCCAGATCGCCGCGTTGGAGGTAGTCGCAGCCAGGGTGGGCCGCGCCCTGGGACGAGTCGCCTGCTTCTGTTGCGGTCTCGACCAGGCCGTCCACGGCTGATTCCGCCCCAGGGCAGTCGCGCACTCCGCCTAGTGGCCCTTGAAGAATCGTTGGACCGGAAACCCGGCCTGGCCGTCGAATCGGGACGCATCTCGACCGTGGAGGTGGTGATGCGTCCCCCGTCTGTGTTCGTGCGGCCACTGCTGCATGAGGAGGCTGTGCGATTGAAGCGCTTGTCGCGGCGTGCCAAGCATGAGAGCACGCGTCAGCGAGCGTCGGTGTTGCTGGCCTCGAACGTGCGCATGGCGGTGCCGCAGATCGCCGAGATGTGGCGAACCGACCCCTCCTGGGTGCGGAAGGTGATTCACGAGTTCAACGAGCGGGGGATGGACAGCCTGCGCCCTCGCTACCGGGGCGGGCGTCCCCGCCGGATCACGACTGATCAGCGTCAGCGGATCGTCAGCGTGGCCGGTGCCCGTCCCGACGCTCAGGCGATCCCGCTGACGCGCTGGTCGCTGCCGCGGCTTTCCGCTCACCTCGCCGGCGAGGGGATCGCCGTCTCGCCCCGTCACCTCGGCACGCTGTTGCAGGAGGCCGGCCTCTCCTTCCAGCGCACACGCACCTGGAAGGCCAGCCCCGACCCCGGCTACGAGGAGAAGGCGGCGCGGATCCTCGAAGCTGTGCCTGTCCCCGCCTGCCGACGGCAGCGTCGTCAGCTTCGACCAGATGGGGCCTGTCAGCTTGCGCCCCAGCGCCGGCGCGGGTTGGGCGCCGCAGGGACGACCCGAGCGGCAGCGGGCGGACTACAACCGCCGCGCCGGCATCCGCTACGTGTTCGGCGCCTACGACGTCCACGCCGACCGGCTCCGCGTCAGGCTGCGTCCGAGACGAGCCGGCAGCGACATGCTCACGTTCATGCGCCAGATCCGGCTCGCCTACCCCGCCAGGCGACGGATCTACTGGATCCAGGACAACCTCTCGGCCAACTGGGTACCGCCGATCCGCGCCTTCGCTGCCGCGAACAGGATCGAGCTCGTCCCGACGCCGACCTACGCCAGCTACCTGAACCCGGTCGAATGTCACTTCTCCGCTCTCACCCAGTTCGTCGTCGCAAACGCCGACTACCTCGACTGGGACGCGTTCGCCTACGCCCTCGCCAACCACATCCGCTACCGAAACACAGACCACCGCGACCGCCGCATCGCTGCCGCCGAAGCAAAACACCGCATCGCCGACTGATGACATTACGAGTCCAACCCAACTTCAAGGGCCACTAGCCGCCGGTGAGCGAGGCCTCGGTGCCGGGTTGCTGCTCGCCACGCATCCGCTTCCAGACGAGGTCGAGGACGACAGCGAGAATCACGATGGCGACGATCGCAGCGAAGGTCTCGGGTGCGTTACGCAGCGTGTCGACGGCGAAGAAGACGAGCACGACCGCGGTGGCGGCGATCGCCGTGAGCACGATCACAACGCGGGCGCCGATCTGGGTGCGCAACCGGAATGCTGCCGTGCCAACGAGAAGGAAAATGAGCAGCGAGCACGCACTGCCGACCGACGCGATTGCGGACAGGTCGACGATGTTGGAGACGACGAGCACGATCGCCGCAGTGATCAGCATGCCCGCATGCGCACCGAGCCGAGAGCCGCGACCGAAGAAGGTGGGGAACTGCCGTGTTTCGGCGAGCATGGCGGTCAGACCACCCGAGGCGTAGAGGGTCGCGTTGACCGAGGAGGAGGTCGCGAGAAGCGCGGCAATCGCCATCATCACGAAGCCAGCCTCGCCCAACGCAGGTCGCGCCGCCTCCGCGATCGCAGTCTCCCCGTAGCCGATTGCCTCTGGCACTGTGAGCGTGCCGAAGACGCCGAGTGAGATGAGCACGTAGAGGACGGTGGTGATGCCGAGCGCCCCGTACATCGCGACCGGCAGTTCCCGCGCTGGATCGCGTAGGTCTCCGGCCGCGAACGTGATGACACTGAAGCCGAGGTACGCGAAGAACGTCAGCGCGACACTCGCCACGATGTCCGAGGCCGACGGGTAGCCGCTGAACGCGAGCAGGTCGAAGTCGATGTCAACGAGCGTCACGGCGATGAAGACCGCGAAGACGGCGAGCAGGACGACGACGATCAGCGACTGCGCGCGGTCGACGACACGCGAGCCCACCAGGTTGACGGCCGCCATCGCGACCACGATCGCCGACGTGAAGACGTGATCCCACCCGCTCGAGGCGTCGTCGCCGAGAAAGAGCGCGGTCGCGTAACTGCCGAACGCGACTGCGACCATCGAGCACACGATCACGATCGCTGCGAAATACCCGATCCAGGCGGCGATACCGACGAGCCGGCCGTTGCCGAAGCCCTGGATCAGG
This sequence comes from uncultured Actinomycetes bacterium, assembly GCA_963703975.1. Taxonomy (GTDB): domain Bacteria; phylum Actinomycetota; class Thermoleophilia; order Gaiellales; family Gaiellaceae; genus Gaiella. The sequence continues at coordinate 30,585 of CAVPGO010000018.1, read as the reverse complement.
TAGGCGAACAGCCCACCCGACGATGGGTAGCGCACTCCGAGCTTGACCACCGTGTAGCCGAGAAGGGCTGCCACGACCCCGGCGAGCAGGAACGACAGCCAGACAGCCGAGCCGGCGACCACAGCCGCCTCACCGAGAAGAGCGAAGATCCCAGCACCGACCATGGCGCCGATGCCCAGGAACATCGCGCCACGTACTGTCATCTCAGGGAGCGGCCGGTACCGGCGGCGCGGGGGTGTGGCCGCCGAAGAAGAGCCAGACGATGCCGATCCCGGCGAGCGCGGTCACGATCCAGCAGATTTGCAGTGGCACCTGGAAGCTGTGGTCGAAGACTCTCTTGCCGAGGCTGGTCGTACCCGTTGTGTCGGCCTCTGCGGCGGCGATCTGCGTGCCGTTGGCGGGGAGGAAGAGCACGCCGACGACCGCTGTCCACATGGCGATCATGTACCCGGCTCCGATCCCGAGCGCGAGGCCGAGCGGGATCATCGTCCGCGTCGCGGCTGACTGGCTCGTGGTGAGCCCGGCGACGAGGAAGATCGCCACCGCGATCATGAACGGCCAGTTCTCCGCCAGGCCGCCGAGCGCCTGAACGATCGCGTCTTCGTTGTTGGCGATGAACGTGTCCGCCATCCACGCGATCCCGAAGAGCGCGATCATCGCGATCATGCCGGACTTGAAGATCGCCGTGCCGGGGACGTCCGTCGCCTTCACGTGACAGAAGACGAGGATCAGCGCCGCCGCGCTGAGCATGATCATCTGGATCAGCGGCGTGACCGACATCGGCTCGACGCCGCCGCCCTCGGCGGCCACCGTCGGGCGGATGCTCTCGACGAAGCCGAAGACGCAGATCGCGGCGACGCCCGCGAGAAAGATAGCCACGCTTCGCTTCGCGTACGGCATGAGCGTGATCTCGGCTGCGGGCGCCGGCGGTTGCACCTCCCCGGTGGCGAGGCGGCGCTGGTACTCGACGTCGTCATCGAGCTCGGTCCCGAAGCGGCTCATCACGACCGACATCGCGAAGATGCCGATCAGGCTCGCCGGGACCGTGATGAGCAACACGTCGATCAGGTCGTAGTTGTAGATCTCGACGAGCGGCAAGAGCGTCGCCATCGCGGCAGCGACGGGGCTCGAGGTGATCCCGAGAGCGTTGGCGACCGTCGACCCCGCCAGCGCCCGTTCGGGCCGGATCTTGTTGGCGTACGCGACCTCGTTGATCACCGGGATGATGGAGAAGAAGGTGTTGCTGGTGCCGGTGAGGATGGTCAGGAGGTATGACACGTAGGGCGCGACGAAGTTGAGCGCCTTCGGTCGGGCGCGCAACGCGCCGCTCGCGATCACCACCATGTAGTCGACCCCGCCCGCGGCCTGCATGGCCGCTGCTGCCGAGACGACGGCGATGATGATCAGGATGGCGCTGATCGGCGCCTCGCCGGGATCGAGGCCAAAGACGAAGACAAGGACCAGCGTCCCGACGCCTCCCCACAAGCCGAGGCCGATCCCGCCTGAGCGGACACCGAGCGCGATGAAGCCGACGACGACCAGACCCTGTACGGCGACGAGAATCCAGTCCATCGTCGTCATGCCGACTGCTCCTTCTCTCGCAGCTCCTGACAGGTCGAAGAGCCCCGCAACGCGGCGGCGAGCTCGGGATCGAGGCGCGCAACGTCGGCCACCGTCTCGACGCCAGACGCAAGCGCCGACCCGATCGCCCGTGCCGCCCCTGTCACCTGCTCGACCGACTTCTCGAGCGTGTCGGCCTCCTCGTCGAGCAAGTCCTGAGCATCCGCGAGGTCGTCATGCGCCGAGTCCGCCCAATCAGACAGCTGCTTGGCGGCCTCCTCACCGTTCGGGGTGTCCGGCACCCCTGCGTTGTCGATCCCCTCGACGAGCGCCTCGGTGGACTGGACACTTCGCTCCAGCCCCTTGCGTACGAACCCTGTCCGCCCCTGCGTCGTCTCCGACTGTGGCTCCTCGCTGGCAGCGTCGCCGGGTGTGCGGATGTCCTCGACGGTCGCCTCGATCTCGCCGCGCCAAACGCCTACGGCGCCGCATACGCTCTGCGCCCACTCGCCTGCCGGGACGGTCTCTCCACTCTTGTCGCGGTTGCCGACCATCGCCGTGACGGCCAGCACGACGGCCACTCCCGCGATGATCGCGAGGATCCAGCCAAGCCAGCCGCGCATCTCCCTAACTCTTTCCCGCCGAGTATTCGTCGACGACGCCTACGAGGAGCTTCCAGAACCGCTCGACGGTCGGGATACTGACACGCTCGTCTGGAGAATGCGGCGCCTCTATCTGCGGGCCAAGGGCGAGCATGTCGAGCTGGCCGCTGACCTTGGTGCCGATCACAGCCGTCTCGAGCCCGGCATGGATCGCAGAGACGACAGGGGGCTCGCCGAAGAGCCGCTCGTAGACCGCCCGTGCGGTTACCAACACCTCTGAGTCGAGATCGGGCCGCCAGCCGTTGTAGTTGTGCTTCACCTCGAGGCTCCCTCCGGCCAGACGGGCAGCCGCGTCGAGCGCCGCGATCACCTCCGGCAGTGCCGAGTCGTTCGACGAGCGAGACATGCTGTGCAGCGTGAGGGTCCCGCCCTCGGTGACTGCCTCGCCGAGCGAGGTGCTCGTCTCGACGAGACCGTCGAAATCGGGGCTCATGGCGAGAGGGCCCGTCGGCACGAGCGCGAGGACGTCGAGCAATCTCGCCGTCGCGTCCTCCGTCCAGGCGTCCGCGTCGCCGGTGGCGCTCTCGACGGTCACCGTCGCTCCGGGGTCGGTCTTCGCGAACGCGTCCCGTACGGTGGCAGTTGCCGTCTCGACCGCCGACCGGAACGCATCCTCCGAATTCTTTGGGACCGCACACACTGCGACGGCGTCGCGTGGGATCGCGTTGCGGCTCTTACCTCCGTCGAGCGAGACGAGCCGGAACGGCACCGACGAATACACCTCGCGCAGCACCCGACCGAGCACCTTGATCGCATTCGCACGCCCGAGGGCAATCTGGACTCCAGAGTGACCGCCAAGCCCTCCCGCTGCGACGAGAGACAGCGTCGTGGCGTCCGCGAAGATTGCGTCGCGTGGTGCCTCGACGCGAACCCACGTGTCGGTGCTGCCTGCGCATCCGACCGTGAGGACACCGTCCTCCTCGCTGTCGAGGTTGATGAGGGTCGTGCCGGTGAGGAGCGACCCGTCGAGGGCGTTCGCACCCTCGAGCCCGACCTCCTCCGCGACTGTCATCAGGAGCTCGAGCGGGCCGTGAGGTATCGAGTCGTCCTCGACCAGCGTCATCATCGCCGCGATCGCGATGCCGTCGTCGGCGCCCAGCGTCGTGCCGTCCGCAGTCAGCCAGTCGCCGTCGCGAACGAGCACGATCCGCCCTTCGGTCGGATCGTTGGGGCTCGCAGGATCGCGCTCGCACACCATGTCCAGATGACCTTGAAGCACGAGCGTCGGCGCCGACTCCCGACCTGCCGACGCAGGCACGCGGATAACGAGGTTGCGACCGGAGTCCTGCGCCAACGCGTAGCCCCTGCCGCTGGCCCACGAGCGCACATGCTCGATCACCGGCTCCTCGTAACGCGAGGGCCTCGCGATCGTGGTCAGCGTTTCGAAATGCCGCCAGAAGGCACGAGGCTCGAGGCCCGCCACCGCTGATTTCTGGCTCGCCTCCTCAGACATCGGTTGCCGTCTCCAGGGCCATCGTCTCCTCCGGTCCGCCCGCGATCTGTCGACGACGATACCCCCCGGACAGGCGCCATGTGAAGGCAGTCCCCAACGATCCGCTGCCCGACGACCGCCTGGCCGAGCTCGACTCTGCGTGACGCCGCCGACCAAGCCCCAACCTCGCAGGGTGCGTCGCGGGGATGGGTATCCCCGCGGTGTTCGCCAGCGTGGTTGGCGCATCGAGCACCGGCTGGGGTGTCGAGCGAGAGCACTCGGGCATGGGAACCCCCCTCGGCACCCGAGTTGTAAGGATGCGTCCATGTCCGAGACCGCCGTTGTCGAGCTGAGATCAGCGGGCGACAGCGAGACTGCTCCGACTGTCGTTCCCCGATCCCGCGATCCCGGGCGGCTGGGTATCAGACTTGACTCGGCACTCACACCTATCGAAGGAGGACACATGGCAGGCAAGGCGGACTTCACCGAGGACGAGTGGAAGAACCTCCAGCAGGGCGTCACGGGCGCGGGGATGCTTGTCTCTGCGGCTCATCGCGACTTCACAGACAGCTTCGGTGAGGCGAGCGCCGTCGCGAAGCAACTCGCCGCGCATCGTGAGAGCGAGAGCCAACTCGTCCGCGAGCTTGCGGAGACACACAGCACCGGCTTCGGCCTGGTCGCGTCTCCGAAGGCGGTCGTCGAGGGGACGATGAACGCGCTAGGCGCTGCCGTGGCAGTGCTCGGCGCCAAGGCCCCGGACGAGCTTGATGCCTATCGTCGCCTCGTGCTCGACGTCGCGACGGCAGTAGCGGAGGCCAAGGGCGGGCTGAAGGACGAGGAGACTGCCGCGATCGCGAAGATCACACAGGCGCTCGGAGCCGCCTAGCACCACTCCGCCGCTGCGAACCCCGACGACCGAGCGCCGCACGAGAGGAGGGGTGCGCTCTACGCTCGTCCGCGTGGACGGGCGCAGCGGACGACTCAGGCCCCTCCCCGGGGTCTCACCAGGTAGGCGACGATGAGGGCAGCCGGGAAGAAGACCAAGCTAAAGATGAAGAAGAGGAAGAAGCTATGGCCCTTTCGAGCGGCGACCCTGGCAGGCCAGAACGCGATGGCGATCCAGATGATGAGACCGAGGACGGACCAAAGCCACCATCCACTTGCGGCAAGCACCACTTCGACCTCCTTGATGGGGAAGAAACGCCGGCGACGCGAGCCTGTTGTGCACCTGCCCCGTGGCCCGGACGCATAACCTATCGAGCGAAGGAGGCGGCTGCATCGCCGAGTATGTCGCCGAGCGACTCTGACCTGCCGCGGCGCGCCAGCTCTGAACCAGCCCCGTCCTCCAGCGACGAACCGGTCGGGCAATTGTCAGGAACATCCTCAACGCGCGCGCAGCCCGCGACCACGTGCCTGGGGCGCGTTTTGGATGGTGCGGCCGGTGTTCTGGGCTGGACCCAAGGATCAGACGTGCTCGGTACCAAGAGACGCATGTGTGAGCGGATGGTGCGCGCGCCCGGCGCCACGTCTTAGCTGTCGCGCGCCCGCAGCTCGTGGAGGACGTCGAGCTGCCACGAGAGCTTGAGGCGCAGATTGTTGTGCGCGGGACTGAAGGAACCGAGGATGTCTGCCGACTTGCCGATCGCATGCTCGAAAGCCGCCGAATCCGCCTTCGATGCGTTCCGCGACAGCCAGGTCCGAGCGCCCTCCTCCCAGCTGGCGTACGCGACCTCGAGCTCGCTGAAACCGGACTCGTCCGTCACCTGCCGCGCGTTGAGGGCGTGTCCTTCGACGAGGAACGCGTCGATCTGCTGGTGGAACACGCGGGTGCGCCGATCCGCGAGGAGCTGCGGCAGCGGGAGCGGAAGGATGAGGACTGCGCACGCGACGTATACGCCGATCAGCGCGAGCGCCGCCCCGAGGTAGAGCAGGACGCTCGACGCCCACGCAGCCGCCGACGCCAGCATCAGCGTGACGCCCAGGCCGGCCGCGCCGAGAGCGACCCGCAGCCACTGGGAGTCAGTCTTCGTCGAACGCCTTCGACCGCGCACGGCCGACAAGCATCGCGGAGAAGCCGGGATCATTCAAACCAGCCGCCGTTCGCGATCCCACAACCCCAGGAACCATGCGGGATCCCGCCAAGCCCTCTGACGGACTCGAACCGTCGCCCCCCTCCTTACCATGTGCCCTGCTGGTGTTGCGGCATGTTGCCGTTGATCTCGATGTGCCTGCAAACAGGGCCATTCGAGGTTGGTCGGTTCGCCACCGATCGCCGTCGTTCGCCAGCGCTGGTTTCCACGGCGTTCCAAAGCAGCGAGTCGTGCCGGCTCTCGGCGGTGAAGTCGACGGCTCGGTTGCTCGGTGTAGGGGGCCGCTCTTCGACGGGTCGGTCTTGTATTCGACGCCCGAGGACTCTTGCTGGCGCGCCGTCGCCGCCGACGACGGGCGACGGCTAGAGCGTCGACGAACGCGACGCCACCCTGACAACAACCCCAGACGGGGCACCCGCACACTCACAGTCACCCGAGCCATTGTCGAAAGGCTGTGAGATGATCGTTCGCGAGTTTCTTTCCGAACGGAGGACGCATGACCCTTGACCCGACTGCCGCCCTGCGCCTCTACGACGAGGCGTGGACGATTCCCGACTATGAGAGTCGGCTCGTGTCGCTGCGGACGATCTGGGCGGACGACGGGCTGTACTTGGATCCGGACGTCCCGAAGGGTGCGCGCGGCCCGGAAGAGCTCGCAACCGAAATCGACCGACAGTTGGAGCTGTACCCGGGCATGTCGATCGTCAGCAGCGCTCCTGATGTCCTCGGCGACCGCGCTTGGTTCCGCTGGAGCGCGACACTCGGGACGGGGGAGTCCTTCACCGGGGTCGACTTCGTCGAGTTCGAACCGGACGGGCGAATCGCCAGGCTGACCTGCTTCTACGAACCGTAGGCGGAGGCTTGACGCGGGAGTCCGACTACCTGACCGACGCCCGACAACCTGACCGACCTGCCCCGATACGTGCCGTCTGCCTGGCGCGCGGAGGCCCGTCAAGAGCGTGACCGATCGCCTGGGGGAGCGTGCAGAACCGTTCCCCGGGGAGCTATGCCGAAGCGATGCCGAATCAGTCTGTGCCTTCGGTTCTGCCCGCTGGCGTTCACGCGGCAAGCGAATCGTCACGTCGTTGCCACGTGCCAGGCAGGGTGTGGCCTCGGGCATGAATGACGTGTCACACGAGGTCGGCTCAGGCGAGGTCGAGCGGCAGCAGGCGCCGCCTCAGTCGCAGGTGCTGTCGATTAGAGCGCGAGCGACTCTGGTCTCGAGTTGGGTGGGGTACCGCTGCACACCGGCAGACAGGTCGCCGGTACGCGCTTGGAGGATCGCGTGGAGACCGAGCAGCATGATCGCCGCGAAGGGATCGAAGAGCTGTGGTGCTCCGGTGCCCAGACCGGCCGCCAAGTTCACGAGGCTTCCGTGGTTGAGCAGATGCAGGCGTCGGCCGTTCACCTCATACCGTTCGAGATGTCGACGCAGTTCGGTGTGGGGGTGCTGATTCAGCCAGTCGACGTCGATCTCACGGTGGCTGTGGCCGACGTTCATGAGGATCGCGCCGTCGGCGAGGCGCTCGATCTGTGCCGCTCCGACCACGCCGTCGAAACCAGTCGCAGTGACAATCACGCTCGCTCCCCGAACGGCATCATCGAAGTCGGCGACGCGGCAGCCGTGATGCTGCGCCTGGACCAACCGAACCGGGTCGAGGTCGACCACCGTGACGTTGGCGCCCAGATCGCGGGCGCGCAGCGCTACGCCCTGACCGACAGGGCCGAACCCGACTACCACGATCTCGCGGCCGTACAGCGACAGACCTGTGATCGCCGTGAACGCCGGCCACGTCTCGGCGCCGACGTGATGACGATTGTGAATGAGATCCTTCAGCGCGATCCCGTTCCAGTCCAGGACCGGGAATGGGATGTCGAGGCCGGCCAAGCGGTGCAAACCGGTCGTGGTGGCCTCAAGGGCACCGGCGGGCCGGTGGCCCGCTGCTGCTGTCGCCACGATCAGCTCACCGCCCATGTCGCACAGCGCGTCGGCTGATTCGCTCGCCAGCCACGCCAGTGCGTCGGCGAGCTCAACGGCAGACATGCCAGCGTGGCCGCGGATCTCCACTCCCATCGAGGCAAGATGCGTTGCGGCGCGGTCGTCGGTGCTGTCCGGGTTGCATGGCGCCATTCGGACTCGGGCCCCGGCCTGGAGGAGCGGGCCGACGATGCAGATGCAGTGGGGGGTGATGTGCTGGTGACACGCCACGGTGCGGCCCGACAGGTCCGAGCTTGCGACCTCCGCGCCGAACGCGGTGGTGATCGGGTTAGTCCACGCGATCCATTCGAGCTCCGCGGTGTCCACGACTCCAGTACATCATCGGAGCACCGATCACGTCGCCGAGGAGGCCATCACGGCCGCCAGGGTCAACGACGGGAGTACCTCCCAGGTACCCCGGCGAGACTGCTGACAGGTCCGCGGGTGCCGGAACCTAGGGAATAGCCTCAAGCCCTCTGACGGACTCGAACCGTCGACCCCCTCCTTACCATGTGCCGCTCGAGTGTCGCAGCTGGTTGCCGTTGATCGCGGATTGCCTGGAAATCGAGCCAATCGAGGGCGGCGGCTTCGTGGGCGTCTGCCTCTGTTCGCCACCTTTGGTTTCCATGCTGTTTCCACAACACCACGTCATAGGAGGCGCCCATGACGCCCATCTTCCACGCACGCGTGAGTGCGGTCGACGGGGCAAGGGGCCCCAGATGGGATGGAGGCGGCGGGAATCGAACCCGCGGTCTGTTCCCATCGCGTCGCCGCACGGTCTCGCGCGGGCCTGGCCCGCCGAGACCGTCCGGCGCCTATCTCAACTCCCCGTCAGTGCGGGGGTCTGGTTCTGAACATGCCCATCCGCCGGCTTGACCTGACCACGATCGAAAACGGCAGGCTTCGGCCCCAGCACAGCGTGCAGCAGACCGACCGCCTCGCGCATCGCTGCCGCCGCGTCGCGCCCAAAGAACTCCGATCCGGCGCCGCGGCTGATGAACGACCGAAACGCCCCCAGTTCGCCGTCGTCGAACGCAACGGTCTCGTCGCGCAGGGCTGCCGCCAGCGAACGCAGTGACGGTGCGCACGCCACCGCGATCTCGGGATGGACGACGTAGCGCGGACCACGGCCGATGTAAGGCCGCTCAGGCACGCTTGCGCGTTCGAGGGAACGCGCAAGCCGATGTCGCTTCCTTTTGATCCTGTCGCCGAACATGGCCAACTCCTTTCCCGCTCGGATCGCGAAGCTGTGGCATTCCGAGCATACTAGCTGAGCGATCAGCTAGATGCCAGGTCTTGGGTGGCCCTTCTCGAATTCGAACGGCGTGCCCTCAACGCTCGTCAGGCATTCTGGCCACGACAGATAACTAAACGTTCAGCTAGTTAGCGCAGACGGAGCAAGGCGCGTGCGCCCGCAGGTAGGTGCTGCGGGCCGAACCGCTGATACGGTCGGCAAGATGGCGCGCTCACAGGCGGAACCGAGTCGGGACGCGGAGCGGTCACGCCGTTCGCTTCTCGCAGCCGCCGAAAGCGCCTTTGCAGAACACGGCTTCGACGGTGTCAGCCTGGCCCGGATTGCTGAGCATGCCGGCCTGTCGAGGGCCGCACCAAACTACTTCTTCGGCTCCAAGCGGCAGCTCTATCAGGCCGTCCTCTGGGAGGTGATGCACGCTCGGGAGGAATCACTCGCCGCCGCCTTTCGGCCTCTCAAAGCTCTCGCTGAGTCGGCGACGGAGGTGCCCGACCAACATCTCGAAGCGGCCGTACAGGCGGCGATCGATGGCTACGTGCGATTCCTCGACGAGCGGCCCACCTTCGCCCGCCTCATCTCCTGGGAGAACCTCCGCGGAGCCCACGACCTCTCCTCAACGGCCGGCGCCTCCACGGCGATCTCCGATGCCTTCGGCCAACTCGCTCAGAACGCCCAGCGCCTCGGCCTCACGGTCTTCGACCCCCGTCTCCTCACCGCCGCATTCGTGAGCCTCCTCTTCCTCCCCATCGCACACCAACCCACCTTCGCCCGCGGCAGCGACTTCGACACGCTCGATCCATCGTTCCGCCTGCCCTACCAAACGCTCGTACGCCAGATCATTGTCCGACTGCTAACAAACCCGGGCTGAGACGATCTCGATGCAATGAGTGTTGACCACGCTGGGGTACCCCGGCGACACTGGCGACCGTCCGCGAGTGCCGGAACCTGAGGCTTGCAGCCAAGCCCTCTGACGGACTCGAACCGTCGACCCCCTCCTTACCATGGAGGTGCTCTACCAACTGAGCTAAGAGGGCGCTCGGCGGAGTCTAGCCGCCACCCGTGGCCGGGCTGGCTACCCTGGGGCCGTGCGTCTCGCCGCCGCCGCCGTCTCGTGTCTCGCCCTGCTCGGTACCACCGCCGCAGCGCAGGCTACACCGCCCCCGCACTCGGTTTTCCATGTCGGTGACTCGCTCGCGTACGGAACGTCGCTGTACCTCGGCCGGTACCTCAAGGGCTGGCGACTCACCCAGGACACCGACGTCAGCATGCAGTCCTACTCGGTGCCCGGGCAGGTGGCGGCCCAGGGTGCCAATCTCGCGCGGGTGGTCATCGTCAGCGCCGGGACGAACGGCCCCCCGGCCGCGATCACGGATTTCACGGCCGACGTGCGCCGGGTGCTGAGGCTGGCCGGCCCCAAGCGCTGCGTGATCTGGGCCAACATCGTGCGACCCCCGTACCAGGGGATCAGCTACGACGGGCTCAACCGCGCGCTCGCCGCGCTGGACCGCCGCAACGCCAACCTCGTCGTCTTCGACTGGGCGGGGATGGTCGCGCGCAACCGCAGCGTGCTGTCCAGCGACGGCGTGCATGTCGACGTGCCGTTCTACAGGAAACGCGCGCAGGCGCTCGCGACCCTCGCCAAGCGCTGCGTGCGCTGACGGTGGTGCCGTGAGCTCGCAGCTCCCACCCGTCGCCGGCGATCCGATCGGCGGCTGGAGTGTCGAGGACGCAACCGCCGCGCGGCCCGAGGTCCCGCCGGAGCCCGGCGCGCCGGCCGACAGCCAGGTCGAGGAGCCGGTCACGCGGCACCGTCCTCGGCGACGGGCCCGCGAGCGGCCTCCTGTCGAGCGGCGCCTGCGGCCCGCCGGCCACGCCCTCGTGATCGTCGCCGCCGCGCTGCTCGTCTCGCTCCTCCTCAACGCCCCCGGGCTGCACAAGTCGGCCCACGCGCAGTCCGCCGGATGGCAGCGCGACGTCGCGCTCACTGTCACCGGGCCGCTCGACACCGTCAGCGGAGCGCTCCTGCTCGACCGCCCACGGGCCGCAGTGAAAAGGCTGATCGGACGACCCGACGACGACACCATCGACACCTCGATCGACCTGCCACCGGCCACCCCCACCGCCACGGCGCCGTCGCAGCCGACCACGGCCAAGCGCGTGATCACGCCGGCGAAGCCGCTGCGCCTGTGGGTCGCCGGGGACTCGCTCGTCGTCGTCCCCGGCGAGTCGATCATCCGGGCCGCCGGCGCCTCACCGGTGCTCGAGCCTGCGGGTGGAGTGGACGGCCGCGTGGCCACCGGCCTCGAGCGGCCCGACGTGTTCAACTGGTTCCGTTACGTCCCGGAGCGCCTGCGCGAGCTCCGTCCCGGCGTCGTCGTGTTGAGCTTCGGCGGCAACGACGACCACGGGTACATGACCGGTCTGCCGAAAGGGGCTTCCGTGGACGGCTTCGACACTCCCTCGTGGCGCGCGGAGTACGGCCGCCGGGTCGGCGGCCTGATCGACTCGATCGCCCGAACCGGAGCCTACGTCGTCTGGATCGGCCTTCCCATCACCCGCGACGAGGCGCAGACACGGCGGTTCGATGCCGTCAACGCCGTCGTCGCCGCCGAGACGCGACGGCGGCCGCGCAAGGCGACGTTCCTCGACACCTACACGACGTTCGCCTCGGACAGCGGCGGCTACACCCAGTACCTGTCCGACCCTTCCGGCCGCCTGATCAAGGTGCGGGCCGCAGACGGCGTCCACTTCGAGCGGCGCGGCGGCGACATGATCGCGCGCGAGGTGCTGCGTAGACTGAACCAGGTCTACGACCTCACGAGCTGGCGGAAGAAGGCCAAGGCCGCCAGGGCGTAGCCGCGTCGGATTCGCCGTCCCGTCCGGTACCGTCGGCTGCGATGGCGCGGATACAGTCCCCCGCACCGAGCCCGCGGACGCGGATCAAGCGGGTCGCAGAGAACGCACGCTACGACCGCGACACGATCGAGGCGATCCTCGACGCGGCGATCGTGTGCCACCTCGGTTTCCTCCAGGAAGGGCAGCCGTTCGTGATCCCGACGCTGCACGCCCGGATCGGCGCCGACGTGTACGTGCACGGCTCCGCGGCCAGCCGGGCCTTGCGGACGCTGCGCGAAGGGATCGACGCCTGCCTCACCGTGACGCTGCTCGACGGGATCGTGCTCGCCCGCTCGGTGTTCGAACACTCCGTCAACTACCGCTCCGTCGTCGTGCTCGGCCGCGCCGCACAGGTCGACCACGCGGAGGAGAAGCGAGCCGCGCTCCAGGCGTTCACCGAGAAGTTGTTGCCGGGGCGCTGGGTGGACGCCAGACAGCCGACGGCGAAGGAGCTCAAGGCCACAGCGGTTCTGCGCCTGCCACTGGACGAGGCGTCGGCCAAGGTGCGTAGCGGCCCTCCCGACGACGGCGGGACCCCCGACGCGGAGCTGGACGTGTGGGCCGGTGTGATCCCGCTCGTCGTCCACGCGCTGCCGCCTGTCCCCGACCCGTCTCTCAAGCCGGGCGTCGTGCTCCCCGAGTACGCGCGGCACTTCAGTCGCCCGGGTCTCACCGGGTAGCGACAATGCACGCCATGGAGCACGCGACACCGGCGACGACCGGCACGGTCGTGATGAAGTTCGGAGGCTCGTCCGTTGCCGATCCCGAGAAGGTGAAGCACGTGGCGCGGCGCTTCGTCGAGGCGAAGCGGCGCGGCCTCGCCGTGGTCGGGACGGTGTCTGCCATGGGGAAGACGACCGACCAGCTGATCGCGCTCGCCGGCGAGGTCTCCCCGGCGCCCGACCCGCGTGAGCTCGACATGCTCCTCTCGACCGGGGAGCGCATCGCCTGCGCGCTCGTTGCGATGGCGATTCACGATCTCGGCGAGGAAGCAGTCTCGCTGACCGGGTCTCAGGCCGGCATCCTCACAGACGCCGCACACAACAGGGCGAAGATCCGCGAGATCCGCGCGGATCGCATCCACAGCGCGCTCGCGGACGGGAAGATCGTGCTCGTCGCCGGCTTCCAGGGCTTCTCGCGCGACACGATGGAGATCACCACGCTCGGGCGTGGCGGCACCGACGCGACTGCCGTCGCTCTGGCAGCGGCCCTCGGCGGTGCGTGTGAGATCTACTCGGACGTCGCCGGCGTGTTCACCGCCGACCCGCGCATCGTCCCCGAGGCGCGCAAGCTGGCCCGCGTCTCGTACGAGGAGATGCTGGAGATGTCTGCGTCCGGCGCGAAAGTGCTGATGCTGCGCTCGGTCGAGATCGCACGCAGCCACCGTGTACGGGTGCATGCACGCTCGACGTTCTCCGACGAGGAAGGCACCTGGATCCAGGAAGGAGATGGCATGGAGCAGCCGATCGTCTCGGCCGTGACGCACTCGGAGACCGACGTGGTCTTCACGCTGACCGGCATCCCCGACCGGCCCGGAGTCGCAGCGCTCGTCTTCGATACCGTCGCGGCCGCCCAGGTGAACGTCGACACGATCATCCAGAACACCGTGCATGGGAAGGCGGAGATGTCGTTGTCCGTGCCTGCCGAGGATGTGCCGTCGGCACGGCGGGCACTCGAGGCGACCCACCGGGAAGCTCGGGACCTACTCGGTGGAGGAGAACCACGACCTGGGCAGGGTCTCCATCGTCGGGGCCGGGATGCGCTCGCACCCCGGGGTGGCGGCGAAGATGTTCCGCACGCTCGCCGACGAGCGGATCAACCTGCAGATGATCTCCACCTCGCCGATCCGGATCTCCTGCATGATCGCGCGCGAGGAGATCCCGCGCGCCGTGCGCGCCCTGCACGCGGCATTCGAGCTCGATCGCGAGCCGGAGTCGGAGTAGCCGGCGGGCAGGCTCGGCGCGTCACGCGCCGAACATCAGGCCGATGGACGAACGCTGGGTGCGCGTGCTGGTCACAGCTGCAGTCTGGTTGGCGATCCTCCTGGTCGTGCGCTGGGTGCTACGGCGGGCATTCACGGCGTGGGAGCAGCGAACCCTCGAGAGTGACCCCACTGTCGTGGCGCGGCGCCGCACGACATTCAGCTTCCTCTCCCGCATCGTCGTCGCGTTCGTGGCGGCTATCGGCGCCTGGAGTGTGCTGTCGATCTTCCCGCAGACGGAGGAGGTCGCCCGTGCGCTGTTGGCGTCGAGCGCGGTGCTCGCGGTGATCGCCGGCCTCGCTCTGAGCACCCCCCTCGGGAATCTCGGCGCCGGCGTGCTCGTCTCGTTCACCCAGCCCATGAGGCTCGGCGACCGGGTCACGGTCGGAGACCAGACCGGGTTCGTGGAGCAGATCAACATCATCTACACGGTGCTGGTCACCGACGACGAGAAGCGCGTCTTCGTGCCCAACACGCAGCTCGTGACGGGTCCCATCGTCAACCGGACGATCCGCGATCCGCGGCGCGCCGTCGTGGCAGAGCTGCCGGTCAGGCTCGACGCCTCCGTGTCGAACGCTCGGGAGACCCTGCTCGAGGCCGCCCGCGCGACCGCCGGGGTGACGGACGTCAACGTCCGCGTCGCGAGCGTCACCGACCGACTGACCTGGCTCGCCGTCACCGGGTACGGATCGCTCGATGCAGACGTCGCCACGATCGCCAGCGAGCTCCGCGAGCGTGGGGTCGCAGCCCTGGCCCGAGACGGCCTCCTCCCCGCCTGAGGCGCGCCGCCTGCTCCAGAGCGCCGGCGCCCTGTGGAGAGATTGGCGCACTTTCGGCACAGGTGTGAGCTCAAGCTTGTTCGCTCTCCCGAGCGGTCACGCCCGAACGCGACACGTCGAGAAGCGGCCCGTCGTGTCTCCCTTTGGCCGAAGGTCGGGACAACGGAACCCAGGGTGCCTGCCTCAAGGCAGGCACCCCTCCCGGGACGAACCGGAACCCAGGGTGCCAGCCTCAAGGCAGGCACCCCTCGCTCTAGGTGTCGTGCCCCCTCCAGGGGCACGACACCTAGACGCAGTCTTTCAGCGCCTGAGCTTCCGGCAGGCTCTCGAGCTTCTTCAGCGTGTTGTTCTCGATCTGGCGGATTCGCTCGCGGGTGACTCCGAAGGCGCGGCCGACCTCCTCGAGGGTGCACGGCGGCTCCCCGTTGAGACCGAACCGCAGCTCGATCACCTGGCGCTCGCGGTCGGGCAGCGACGCGAGCGCCAGCTCGATGTCCTCCCGCCGCAGGGAGAGCGACGCCGAGTCGAACGGCGACTCGGCCTGCTCGTCCGGCACGAAGTCGCCGAGCGACGACTCCTCCTCCTCGCCGATCGGCTTCTCGAGCGAGACGGGCAGCTGCGCCATGCGCAGGATCTCGCGCACCTCGTCGGTCTCCATCTCGAGCTCCTCGGCGATCTCCTCGGGGCGCGGCTCGCGGCCGAGCCGCTGCACGAGCTGCCGCTCGATGTGGACGACCTTGTTCAGCTTTTCGACCATGTGCACGGGGATCCGGATCGTGCGGGCCTTGTCGGCGATGGCGCGCGTCACGGCCTGGCGGATCCACCACGTGGCGTAGGTCGAGAACTTGTAGCCCTTGCGGTAGTCGAACTTCTCCACCGCCCGGATCAACCCCAGAGACCCCTCCTGGATGAGATCGAGAAAAGACAGGCCCCGGCCCAGGTACCCCTTTGCGATCGAGACGACCAGCCTCAGGTTCGCTTCGATCATGTGCTGCTTCGCCCCCATGTCGCCGCGCTCGATGCGCTTTGCGAGCGACACCTCCTGGTCGGCGGTCAGCAGCGGCACCTTCCCGATCTCCCGTAGATACAGCCGTAGCGAGTCGAGCGACGGCTCCACCGTGAGGTCGAGCTTCGGCGGCGCCGCCTTCTCGTCCTCGGCCGGCGCTTGCGGCTCGAGCGTCGGGAGCGACTTGTGCTGCTCGCCCTCGACGAGCTCGACCGAGTGGTCGATCAAGTACGTGGTGAAGTCCTCGATCTGCTCCTTCGTGAGGTCGACGTCCTCGAGCGCGTTGACGATCTCGTCGTAGGTGAGAAAACCCTTCTCCTGACCATCCTTGACGAGCTTGTGCAGCTCCTCGATGTCGGGAAGAGCGATGTCGACGGAGAGCATGAACCTCGCTTCCCTCGCAGTTGACGGAGACAGAACCACCTCGAACGAAATTCGAGCCGAGCTCCCCTGCCCCGGCTCTGACCCATCAGGCGCCGCATCGTATATGAGGACGCGACGTATTGGAACAGGGCGAAACGATCGATCGTCGATAATTTCCGCCTTGGCGAAACGGGTCGCCTCAGGCGACGCGCAGCACGCCGACGCGCTCTTCCCGGCTCGACTCGACGTACGTCTCACCGAGCCCGGGGTCGATGCCGAGGCGCCGCAGCACCTCTGCCAGTGCCGGCTGGATCGCCCGGAAGGCGCCGTCCTCCACCTTCAGCGCGAGCCCGAGGCCGTCCGGTGAGCAGGCGCAGAACAGCCCCTCGGCGCCGCCCTTGGCGACCCAGCCGTCGAGCGACCGAATGAGCAGGACGTCGGTGGCCACCGGCCCGCGCAGCATCTCGGGGTGGGCGCGCATCGCAGCGACCACCCGGGCGCCCCCGTCGAGAGACGGCAGCCGGCCGAACATCGCCGCCGCCCGGCGGAGCGGCAGCGCGAACGTGAGGACACCGCAGCCGTCGACGCCCGTCGGGATGGCGGCCGGCCCGACGCGCGCGGCGTCTGCGACCTCCGTCAGCATGGCCTGCTGACACGGGTGCCCGGCCAGCCGGTAGCCGGTCGATTCCCAGCCGCGGGCGCGGCACAGGGCGAGAAAGCCGGCGTGCTTGCCCGAGCAGTTGTGCGCGATCGGTCTCCGTTCGCCGCCGCACTGGAGCTCACTCTCCTGCGCGGGGGCCAGCGCGAGCAGGCGTCGCACCGCCGCGACCTGCTCGGAGGAGGCGAGGTGAGAGGCGCACGCGATCGCCACGAGCTCGTCGTCGAGGTCGGGGCGAGCACGGACGACCGGGAGCGCCTGGATCGGCTTTGCCGACGAGCGTAGGTAACTGACCAGCTCCGCATCGCCGGCGGAGAGGACGAGGCGGTCTCCGTCGACCACGGTTGCGTGGACGCGGTGGCGCGCCTCCACGACGTCGCCCCGTGTGGCTTCGACGGTGATCGCGTCGTCCATCGCGCGCAGTCTAGGGGTGTGATCCATCCCCTCTCGGTGGCTCGGTGCGATCATCCGGTGATGCCCGAGCTGCCCGAGATCGAGGCGTGGGTACGCGAGCTCGACCCGCTCGTCACACGCGCCGCCGTCGAGCGGGCCGGCCCGGCACACGTCGCCACGCTCAAGACGATCGCGCCTCCGCTCGCGACGCTCGAGGGCCGCCGGCTGGCCGGGGCTGCCCGCCGCGGCAAGAACCTCCTCTTCCCGACCGCGGACGGCGAGCTGGTGCTGCGCGTGCACCTGATGAGTGCGGGGAGGCTCCGCTACCTGCCTCCCGGGAAGAAGGGCCCGGCGAAGCCGATGTTCCGCCTGCGCTTCGGCGACGGCGGCGAGCTCGTCCTCACGGAGGCCGGCTCCAAGAAGCGTGCCGGGGTCTGGTTGCTCGCGCCCGAAGGGCTCGACGCGGAGCTCGCGCACCTCGGGCCGGACGCCCTCGGCATCGACGCCGAGCGTCTGGCCGCAATCCTGCAGGCCGAGCGGCGCCAGCTCCATCCGCTGCTCCGCGACCAGCGGGCGCTCGCCGGCATCGGCCGCGCGCATGCGAACGAGATCCTCTGGCGCGCACAGCTGTCTCCGTTCAAGCTCTCGACCGACCTCGATGACGCGACGATCGCCACGCTCGCCGCGGCAACCCGTGACGATCTCGAACGAGCGCTCGAGCTGCGCGAGCAGGGCAAGGGCGACCGGGACGTCTACCTCGTCCACGGCCGGTTCGGGCAGCCGTGCGCACGCTGCGGAGACGTCCTGCGCCGGGTCGACTACGAGGAACACACGATCACCTACTGCGCCCGCTGCCAGACGGGGGGCAAGGTGCTCAAGGATCGCCGGCTTTCGCGGCTGCTTCGCTGACGTGCGAGACTCGGCCCGTGCCGCAGGTCGGGGACATCGCACACCGCACACGCACTGTGAGCGCACGCGACATCGAGCTGTTCACGGAGATCACCGGTGACCGCAACCCCTTGCACTACGACGTCGACGCCGCGGCGAGGTCGCGCTTCGGGGGCATCATCGTGCAGGGCGGCGTCACCACAGGGCTGCTCAACGCAGTCGTCGCCGAGGACCTGCCCGGCCCGGGCTCCGTCTTCCTGCAGGTGGAATGGAGCTTCAAGGCACCCGTGAAACCGGGGGACGAGATCACGGCCGAGGTGGAGGTGCTCGCGGTGCGCGAGGACAAGCCGATCACCACGCTGCGCACGACGATCGTGAACCAGGACGCCACCGTGGTGCTCGACGGCACGGCGCTGGTGTGGACCGAGCCGCTCTGACCCCGGGCGCCGGCCGGGCCCTGACGCTGCTCGCGCTCGCTCTGGTGCTCTCGATGTCGACGTGGTTCTCGGCCTCGGCCGTGATCCCACAGCTGCGCGACGTGTGGTCGCTGTCGACGAGCGCCGCGGCGTGGCTGACGATCGCGGTGCAGCTCGGCTTCGTTGCCGGCGCGTTGCTTTCCTCGGTGCTCACGCTTGCGGATGTGTTCCCGCCGCACCGTGTCATCTTTGCCGGCTCACTCGGGGCGGCGACCGCCAACGCGCTGCTGCTCGCGGCAGACGGAGCGACGACCGCGATCGCGCTCCGGGCAACGACCGGATTCTTCTTGGCGGGCGTCTACCCGCCGGCGTTCAAGCTGATGGCAACCTGGTTCCAGCGCGGCCGAGGCACCGCTCTCGGCACGCTCGCGGGAGCGATCGCGGTCGGATCGGCCCTGCCTCATCTCATCAACGGCCTCGGTGGCGTCGACTGGCAGTCGGTGATCGTCGTGACGTCCCTGCTGACGCTCGTCGGGGGATCGATCGCTCTCATCGGCGTTCCCGAGGGCCCCTACCCCTTCCCGCGGGGCGTGTTCGATCCTCGCCAGGCACGACTCGTCCTGTCCAACCGCGGCGTCCGGCTCGCGTCGCTCGGCTACTTCGGACACATGTGGGAGCTGTTCGCGATGTGGGCGTGGTTCGTCGTGTTCGCACGCGACACCCTCTTCGACAGCCGATCGGCGGCAGCGCTCACGACCTTCGTCGTGATCGCCGTCGGGGGGCTCGGCTGCGTTGCCGGCGGGCTGCTCGCGGACCGCCTCGGCCGCCCCGAAGTGACGGCGGGCCTGATGGCGTGCTCCGGCGCCTGTGCTCTCACGATCGGCGTGCTCCCGACGGCCGCAGCACTCGTCGTCGGTGTCCTCTGGGGTATCACCGTGATCGCAGACTCCGCGCAGTTCTCGACGATGGTCACCGAGCACGCTGACCAGGCCTACGTCGGCACCGCGTTGGCGCTGCAGCTCGCGATCGGGTTCTTGCTGACCGTGGTCACGATCTGGCTCGTGCCGTACGTCGTCCAAGACGTCGGTTGGCGTTGGGGGTTCTCGTTCCTCGCCCTCGGACCGGCACTCGGGATCTTCGCCATGCTCAGGCTTCGTGCGCTCGACCGCGAGCGGCCGCTGCTAGCGTGACTCTGAGATGACCGGGGTCCATCATCTCGACGACGTCCAGGCCTCGGCCCCACCCGTCGGGCTCGCGCTCTCGCGCGCCGGGGTCACCGGCGTGCAGAAGGCGATCCGCATCCGGCGCGGTGACCAGGAGACGGTGATGGCGGCGGACATCGAGTGCACTGTCGACCTCGCCGGCGACCAGAAGGGCGTCCACATGTCGCGCTTCACCGAGCTGTTCGACGAGGCGATCGAGGAGGCCGTCCTCGGCGATGCTCTTCTCGTCGAGCTGCTGGCCGAGCGGATCGTGAGGCGGATCGTCGAGCGCCAGGGAGCGCTCAGGGCCGAAGCGCACATCACGGCGCGTTGGCCGATCCGCCGCACGACGCCCGTCACCCGCCTGCCGACCCAGGAGATGGTGTCGCTGATCGGCATCGCAGCCGCAACCGGGGCGGGCTCGCGCAGAGTGGTCGGCGTGGAGGCGACGGGGATCAACGCGTGCCCGTGCGCGCAGGGCCTCGTCCGCGGCCACGCCGCGGACCGTCTCCTCGAGGCCGGCTTCGAAGACGTGGACGTGGAGCGGATCCTCGAGCTCGTCCCGCTCGCGACGCACAACCAGCGCGGCAGGGGCACACTGCTCGTGGGCACCGAGCGGGAGCTCGACGCCGAGGATCTCGTGGGCATCGTCGAGCGCTCGATGTCGGCACCCGTGCTCGAGCTGCTCAAGCGCCCGGACGAGCTGTTCGTCGTCGAGCACGCGCACCTGCAACCACGCTTCGTCGAGGACTCGGTGCGCCTGTCGCTCAAGGGTCTGCTCGACTCGCGCCCAGACCTCGACGACGGCGACTTCGTGCTCGCCCGCCAGCTCAACCTCGAGACGATCCACGATCACGACGTGATCGCGGAGCGGTGGGGCACCGTCGGAGAGCTCCGCGGCGAGATCACCATCGGGATGCCGGCCGTACGCCAGACCGGCCTCGCGGACTGGCTCGGCGGCGGCTAGCTCTGCTTCAGCCGCGCGAACGTGGCGCGGACCGACGTCGCCTTCTTCATCTGCACCGTGCACGTCGGGGTCGTCCCCTTGCACGCGCCCGACCACGCCTTGAGCCTCCACCCCTTGGCCGGCGCTGCCACGATCCGGGCAGGCGTGAAGGAGGAGAGGGTCGCGACACAGAGCGACGGGCAGGCGACGAGTCCCCCGCCCCCACGGACCGTTCCCTTCCCCGTGACGGCGACACGGAGCCCGAAGGTCGGCGGGCCGAACAGGGCGCTCACGTGCGTCGCCTGGGCCAGCGAGACCGTGCACTGCGGGGACGACCCGGTGCAGCTGCCGCCCCAGCGCACGAGGCGCTGACCGGCGCCCGCCGTCGCGGCGAGCGTGATCGTGGTGCCGGTATCCCACTCGGTGTCGCACGAGACGCTGCAGTTGACACCCGGGACGTCGCTCAGGACGGAGCCGGTGCCCTGCAGGTCGAGCGCCAGCGGCGTCTGGGCGTCGAGGTGCCGCAGCCAGCGCGAGTCCTGGATGTCCTGCCACGAGCCGGAATGGCCGTAGTAGTCGTCACGGTTGAAATCGAGCACGAGCGTCGAGAGCGGGACGAGCGTCGCGAACGGCCACATGATGTCCGTGCTCGAGTCGCACGCGTGCGCGGGGTCCTCCGGCCCGCAGGAATGCAGCGGCCCCTCCGGGGGCAGAGCTCCCATCGCGTGCAACAGCTCGTGTGCGGCGACCGCGGCGCTCGGCTCGCCGGAGCACGTGCCCACGTAGTCGACCGCCACGCCTGGGCCGTCGAAGAAGCCGCCGCCCTGGCCGCACAGGTCGGCATCGTCCAGAGGGCCGTCGTAGTAGACGAGGTACTTGAAGAACGGCGAGTTGCCGTCCAGGGCGGTGACGGCGTCGGCGATCGCTTCGAAGCGCCCGTCGGTGGGACGAAGCGTCGTTCCGCTCTGCTGCATCCGTAGAAGCTCGACATCGGCCTGCGGGCCGCACGGGAACTGGGCGAGGTCGAAGCGAGCCACCCGGGTGGGGTCCTGGCTCTGCCACCACGCCACGACGGTGTCCACGTCGGCCGAGATCTGCGGGACGACGGTTGCGCTGCGATCGGCGCCGTCCGCCGGCACGACGTAGACGACTCGGATCTGGTAACCGGCGACGGCGGGTGGCCGATCGTCGCTGCCCGTCGTGCCACACCACGACGTGGCGAGCGCCGGCCCGGCCTGCACCAGGACCGCGGTCACGACCGCCACGACGACCGAGGACACGGCCAGCCAACGGCCGAGACGAAGGGGCCTCACGTCGTCGCCCCGCGGCTGCCGCGCGTGAAGCGCGGCTCCTTGCCGGCGAGGAGGCGACGGATGTTCTGATGATGCAACGCGATGACGGCGATAGCCGCGAGGGTAGCGAAACCGACCACGGGCGCCGGGGCGCCGAACAACGCGCAGCACAGGGGCAGAGCTATGGCCGTCATGATCGAGGCCAGCGACGCGTACCGGAGTGCCGCAAAGGTGACGACCCACACACCGAGGCAGCACAGCGCCGCCAGCGGCGCGAGAGCGAGGGTGACGCCGCCCGCGGTGGCGACCATCTTCCCGCCCTTGCGGAAGCCGAGAAAGACCGGCCGCGCGTGCCCGGCCATCGCCGCCGCTCCGGCGAGGACGCCCACCCAGTCACCGCCGAGCAGCGATCCCGCGAGCGCGGGCGCGAACCCCTTGAGCACATCGAGGGCGGCGACGGGAACCGCCAGCCGCATGCCGTACGCGCGCCACACGTTCGAGGCGCCGATGTTGCCGCTCCCCTGGTTGCGGATGTCCTCACCGCGGAGCAGCGAAACGACGATCACGCCGGACGGGATCGAGCCGATCAGGTACCCGGCGAGGACGAGGAGCACGTCCACGAGCACTGGGCCAGCTTACGCGGTCGACCCACCGGCGCTCCGAGCGCCGCAGGCACGACACACGCCGTCCCCTACGACGGGATTCCGTACGCGGCGACCCACCCGTTGACCACGGCCCAGTCGAGGTTCTCGAAGAACGCGGCGACGTAGGACGCGCGGTCGGTCTGGTAGTCGAGGAAATAGGCGTGCTCGTGGACGTCCACGGCGACGAGCGGCGTCGCGTTCCAGACCGGGAAGGTGTTCTGGGAGTCGCCGAGGAAGTTGAAGAGCCGCTGCTCGTCCCAGTCGTACGCCGTCCACGCCCAGCCGCGCGCGGCCAGGGCGGTCGCCTCGAGATCCTCACGCCAGGCACCGGCCGACCCGAAGTCCCGATCGACGAGACGCCCGATCGCGCCGTCGGGGTTGCCGCCGCCGCCGCCCAGGTGCTCGAAGTAGACCTCGTGGTTCTTGACCGCGCCGAGCGCGAACGTGAGGTCGAGCTTCAACGCGCGGTACTCGGAGTAGACCTGGTTCGCGACTGCCGCGTCTGCCTGTTGCAGGAGGGCGAGGATCTCGTTCCTCTTCGCCACGTACCCCTGGTAGAGCTTGTAATGAGCCTCGATGGAGACGCGCGAGATCCCGTTCAGCCGATAGAGCTCCGGCTTGAGCGGGCGGGCTGCGATCTCCGCGGGACTCGACATCGGCGCCTCCTCGCGCTCGGCTCGGACAACGGTTGGGAGCATATCCTTGGCACTGACCCCACCAAGGAGAGCAAACGATGGCTTACACACTGCCCGATCTCCCGTATGCGCACGACGCGCTGGAGCCGCACATCGATGCGCGAACGATGGAGATCCACCACGGCAAGCACCACGCCGCGTACGTGGCCAATCTCAACGCGGCGCTCGACGGCACCGAGTGGATGGACCGGCCGCTCGAGGCCGTGCTGTCTGCACTCGACGTGATCCCGGAGGACAAACGCGCGGCCGTGCGCAACAACGGCGGCGGCCACGCGAACCATTCGCTGTTCTGGGAGATCATGGGCCCGGACGGCGGTGGTGAGCCGAGCGGCGCGCTCGGGGACGCGATCACCTCCACGTTCGGCGCTTTCGACGTCCTGCGGGCCCAGGTCGTGGACGCCGGGATCAAGCGCTTCGGTTCCGGCTGGACGTGGCTCGTGTGGGACGGCACCGGTCTCGCGGTGCTGTCCACCCCGAACCAGGACTCGCCGATCATGGACGGCAAGACGCCGCTGCTGGGGATCGACGTATGGGAGCACGCCTACTACCTCAACTACCAAAACCGCCGGCCCGACTACCTCGAGGCCTGGTGGAACGTCGTCAACTGGGACGCGATCGCGGCACGCTTCGACGCGGCACGCGCGGCGTAGCGGCCCCGCCGCTGGAGGGCCGGTGCGACCGGCCCTCCAAACCGGCCGCACGGAGCGGCCGTAAAGACGAGGAATGGAGGCTGTCGTCGGGATCCGCTTGCCCACTCGGTCGGGAACCGCGACCATCCGCGTCGTGAGCAACGGGACGACCGTGTCGGACGCAGAGCTGATCGAGCGGGTCGCGGGCCGCGACCACGACGCGTTCACCGAGCTGTACCGGCGCTACGCACGCGCCGTGCTCGGGCTGGCGCTGCGGCGACTCGGTGACCGCGGACGCGCCGAGGATGCGACACAGGAGGCCTTCACGTCGATCTGGCGATCCGCCGGCCGCTACGACCGCGGTCGCGGCCCCGGCGCGCCGTGGCTCTACACGGTCGCGCGGAACGCGATCGTGGACGGGCTCCGGCGAACGCCCGAGCCCGCCGCCGAGCCACCGGACACGCCGTCCGCCGAGCCCGGCCCTCCAGAGCGGGCGGAATCCTCGTGGACTGCCTGGCAGGTGCACCGGGCGCTCGAGACGCTGCCCCCCACGGAGCGCGAGGTGATCGAGCTCGCCTACTGGAGCGGCCTGTCGCAGAGCGAGGTGGCGGAGTTCCTCGGTATTCCGCTCGGCACGGTGAAGACGCGCACGCGCAGCGCGCTTGCCCGGCTGGCCGACGGGCTCTCGGAGGGAGTGGCGTGAGCGACCGGCCACCCAATTTCGACGAGCTCGTGGGCGACCTCTCCCCGGCGGAACGCGAGCGTCTGCTGCGGGTGCATGCGCTCCTCGTCGCGGCCGGCCCGCCGCCGGAGCTGCCGCCGCACCTCGTCGTGCCCCCGGACGAGCCGCGCGCCACGGTCGTGCCGATCCCCCGCCGGTACCGCTGGGCCGCGCTCAGTGCGGCTGCCGTGCTGCTCGTGGCGCTGTTCGGGGTCGGGTACGCGATCGGCCACGCTTCCGCGCCTGAGGAGGCGTTCACGGTGCCCATGGCCGGGGCGAGCGGTGCGTCGGCCGAGCTCGTCGTCTTCGCCCGGGACGCCGCCGGCAACTGGCCCATGAAGCTGACGGTGCGCGGCCTCCCGGCCCTCGAGCGCGGCAGCCGCTACGAGCTCTGGCTGACGAAGTCGGGCAAGCTCGTCGAGCAGTGCGGCGCCTTCGCCACCGCGGACGTGGAGACCGAGGTGCCCCTCAACGCCCCGTACGTGCTGCGCGACTACGACGGGTGGGTGGTCGTCGTGAACGGCTCGACGGCAGCGGTCCTGCGCACCGACGTGATCTGACGATAGGGCGCCGCCGCGAGCTCGTGCGACAGCCTCCGGGCGGGCGGCTATCGTCGACGTCACCATGACCGACAAGGCACCGACCGGTTGCGTCCGCTCGCAGTACGAGGACTTCATGCGTCACGTCTTCGCCACCGGAGTGCCGAAGGCGGACCGCACGGGCACGGGCACGGTGAGCGTGTTCGGCTACCAGATGCGCTTCGACCTCGCCGAAGGCTTCCCCTTGGTGACGACCAAGAAGGTGCACTTCCCTGCGGTCGCCCATGAGCTGCTCTGGTTCCTGCGCGGCGAGCGAAACGTCCAGTGGCTGCAAGAGCGGGGAGTCTCCATCTGGGACGAGTGGGCCGACGCTGACGGCGACCTCGGCCCGGTGTACGGGGTGCAATGGCGAAGCTGGCCGACCCCCGACGGCGGCCACGTCGACCAGATCGCCGAGGTCGTCCGGCTGCTGCGGGAGGAGCCCGACTCGCGCCGCATCGTCGTGAGCGCGTGGAACGTCGCCGACCTCCCGAAGATGGCGCTGCAGCCGTGCCATGCCTTCTTCCAGTTCCACGTCTCCGGAGCCGACGAGACGGGCAGTCGCGGCAAGCTGAGCTGCCAGCTCTATCAGCGAAGCGCCGACGTGTTCCTCGGCGTGCCGTTCAACATCGCGAGCTACGCGCTCCTCACACACATGTTCGCGCAGCAATGCGACCTCGACCCCGGCGAGCTGATCTGGACCGGTGGTGACTGCCACATCTACGACAACCACCGCGAGCAGGTCGAGACCCAACTGGAGCGCGAGCCGTACTCCTACCCGTCGCTCGTCCTGCGTCGCCGTCCCGACTCGATCTTCGACTTCGCCTACGACGACTTCGAGGTGGTCGGCTACCGCCACCACCCGCCGATCCGAGCGCCGGTAGCGGTGTGAGGGTGTCGCTCGTCGCGGCCGTTGCGCGAGGAGGCGTGATCGGCCGCGACAACGCGATCCCCTGGCGAATTCCCGAGGACGTCGCGCGCTTCCGGAAGCTCACCATGGGGCACCCGGTCATCATGGGGAGGCGCACCTGGGACTCGCTTCCCGACCGCTTCCGCCCCCTGCCGGGCCGCCGTAACCTCGTCGTCTCGGGCAACAACGCCTGGCACGCCGACGGAGCGGAGCGCGCAGGCTCGCTGGAGGACGCACTCCGCGTGCTCGACGGCGAGCCGCAGGTGTTCGTGATCGGCGGCGCCGAGCTCTACGCCGCCGCGCTGGCGCTCGCCGACGATCTGCTCCTGACGGAGCTCGACGACGTGGTCGTAGGCGACGCCTACTTCCCCGCGTTCGATCGCGCGGAATTCGGGGAGGTGTCACGCGAACGACACGTGTCGGAGAACGGCACGACGTTCTCGTTCGTCACCTACCTGCGGCAACGCCGGCCGTGAGCCGCGCCCTCATCGGCACGAGCGGCTGGTCGTATCCGACCTGGCGCCCTGGCTTCTACCCGGCGGACACCGACCCGTCGGAGTTCTTGCACCTCTACGCCGAGCGCCTCGACACCGTCGAGCTGAACAGCACGGGGTATCGGCTCCCCTCCGAGGAGCAGTTCGCCCGGTGGGCCGACGCGGTGCCGGAGACCTTCCGCTTTGCGGTCAAGGCGCCGCCGGGCACGCTGCGCCGTGTCGACGCGGTGCAGGAGCGAGTCCGGACGCTCGGCGATCGGCTCGGCTGCATCCGGCTCGTCGTGGCCTCGCCCCGCGATGACGGGCTGCTCGAGCTCCTCCTCGGGTCCGTCGATCCGACGGTCCGCTGGGCGCTCGATCTCCGCGACGACTCGTGGCACGGCGTCGAGCGGCGGCTCGCCGATCTCGGTGCCGTGCGGGTCGACGACTGGGAGGCGCCCGTCGGGTGGCGCTACGTTCGCTTCCGCGACCCGCCCTACGACGAGTCCGCGCTCCTCGGGCTCGCGAGCCGCATCCGCCAACTCGTCGACGACGGGGTGGAGGTCCTCGCCTTCTTCCGCCACGAAGTCGTACCCACTGCGCCCGGCTACGCCGAGCGGCTCCGCGAGCTGGTCGCGTCCGGCCGCGTGTGACACCGGCTACGCAGCCAGCTCGAGCACGGCCTCGCGGAACACCTCACTGTGCCGGTCGACGTCGGCCTCGGTCGTCGCCGGCGAGACGAGCGCCATGTTGTGGAACGGCGTCAGCAGGACGCCCCGGTTGAGCGCGTACAGGTGCATGTAGCGCTCGAGTCGGAAGTCCCCGGCAGCCGCCGCCTCCGTCCCGTTCCGCGGCCTGGTCGGCCCGAACAGATACTCGGCACGGCAACCGAGCCGCGTCACGTGCCAGGGCAGGCCGGCGGCCGCGATACCCGCCTCGACACCTTTCGTCCAGCGCTCCGCGAGCGGGATCATGCGCGCGAACGCCTCATCCGTGAGCACCTCGCCCAGCGTCGCCCGCATCGCGGCGAGCGAGAGGGCGTTCCCCGACAGCGTGCCGCCGATGCCTCCGACGTCGACGTCCTCGAGCTCGATCGACGTCGAGACACGGTCGGCAAACGCCTCCGAGAACCCATACGCCGCTGCCGGCAGGCCGCCGGCAATCGGCTTCCCGATCGTCAAAGCATCGGGATCCAGGCCGTGCGCCGCCGTGAACCCACCGGGCCCGCAGCAGATCGTGTGCGTCTCGTCGATCACGAGCAGCGTGCCGGCGCGGCGGGTCAGCTCACGCAGCGCCTCGTGGAAGCCGGGCTCCGCATGGACGATGCCGATGTTCGTCAGCGCCGGCTCGGTCAAGACGCAGGCGACGTCGCCGGGCGCGAGCGCCGCCTCGAGCGCGGCGACGTCGTTCCATTCCACGACCTTCGTCGTCTCGGACGGTGGCACCGGCGGCCCGAGGTTCCCGCGACGCGCCACCACGGCGCCGTCCACGAGTGACGCGAACGTCTCGTCGACCGTGCCGTGGTAGCACCAGTTGAAGACGAGGATCTTCGGTCGGCCGGTGACGTGACGGGCCAGGCGGATGACGAAGCGGTTGGCGTCCGTTGCCGTGAGCGCGAACTGCCAGAAGGGGAGACCGAAGCGCCGCGTCAGCTCGTCGCCCACCCACAGGGCGTCCTCGGTGGGGAGCATCAACGTGATCCCACGCGCCGACTGTTCCGCAATGGCGTGCACGGTCGAGGCGGGTGCGTGCCCGGTCATGGAGCCCGTGTCGCCGAGGCAGAAGTCGACGTACTCGTGGCCGTCGACGTCGACGAAGTGGCTGCCGTAGGCCTGGGCCACGAACAAGGGGAAGCCGCCCGGCCACTTCGTCATCCAGTGCATCGGCACACCCGCCAGGAGATGGGCGCGGGCCCGCTCGGCCAGCTCGCGCGAGCGCGGATGCTCGTCGCGGAAGCGGGCTTCCTCGCGGACGGTGAGCTCCGGCAGCCGTTCGGGCGGGGTCACCGCTCTTCGCACACCGGTTACGCGCGCCGGATGGCCCGGACGGTCGCGCGCCAGCCGCCGCGCGGGGCCTCGACCTCGACCACGTCGCCGACGCCTGCCCCCATCAGCGCACGCCCGAGCGGCGAGTCCGGGGAGACGCCGTCGACGGCCGAGATGGTCACCTCCAGCACCTCGCCCTGCTCGTCGGCGATCTCCACGATGGAGCCGGCGCCGACGTGGTCGTCGGTGTCGTGCTCGACGACGATTGCATTGTGCAGACGGTCACGGAGCTTCCGGATGCGCGCCTCGAGCATGCCCTGGTCGTTCTTCGCGGCGTGGTACTCGAAGTTCTCCGAGAGGTCGCCGAACGAACGCGCCACCTTGATCGCCTCGACCGCCGCGGCACGCCGCGGCCCTTCGAGCTCGGACAGCTCCGCCTGAAGCGCCGCCCGCTGCTCGGACGTCATCACCTCGTGTCGCGCCTCGGCCATCGCGGCAGCGTAGCCGCGCGACCACGCAGGGCGCGCCAACCGCCTACGGCAACGGGCCTGCCTCCACGGCACCGTTACAGCGGTGTAGTGTCCCGGCACCGGTAGGTGGAGAGCTGTGCCGCACCCGGCCTCCCGCCGGCGGCGACGAGGAAGGAGAACCGGAGTGGCGACGAAGGACAAGCCGCAGAGCCGGCCGTCGAAGGCCCAGCGGACGACCAAGCGAGCACGGACCGATCTCGAGAGCTTCGTCGCATCGACAGGGCGTGACGAGCTCGTCAAGGACGTCCGGCAGCGGATCGACGCCGAAGGCGTCACGTACATCTACTGCCAGTTCATCTCCGTCACCGGCCGTGTAATGGGCAAGGGCGTTCCTGCCGCGCATTGGGAGTCGATGGCGCAAAAGGGATTCCAGCTCGTCTACGGCTCCACCGCGAATCTCTTCACCGACCGGCACGGGAACTACATCGGCTACGGGGCTGAGGCTGCAGAGCTTGTCGGCATCCCGGAGCCCGAGACGTTCGAGGTGCTCCCGTGGGACCGCAAGGTCGCCCGCGTCTGGTGCACGTGCTTCCGCAACCGGGAAGAGCGCGAGAACCCCGCGGCCTACCTCACATCCGACTGTCGCTCGAACCTGAAGCAGATCCAGGCAGCGTTCGAGGCCAAGCATGGCCTCCACCTCCGGGTCGGCGCCGAGCCCGAGATGATGTGGTTGAAGATGAAGGACGACGGGACTCCCGACGTCGAGGGAGTCACGAAGCCCTACTGCTACCACATCGACCAGTTCTCCGAGCTCCAGCCGATCATTCACAAGGTGATCGAGTACGGGCAGGCGCTCGGGCTGGACATGATCCACGGTGACCACGAGGACGCGCCTGGCCAGATCGAGCTGAACTTCAACTTCGACCGTGCGGAGAAGACCGCGGACAACCTGTCCACCTTCCGCCAGGTCTGCCGCCAGGTCGGCCGCGAGCTGGGCGCGTTTCCCTGCTTCATGCCGAAGCCCTTCATGGGAGTGTCGGCGAACGGCTGCCACCACAACATCTCCCTCTGGCGCGGCGATGAGAACGCGTTCATGCCGGAGGGCGAGGATCAGCAGAAGCCGAGTCAGCTCGGCCTGTGGGCGATCGGCGGCATCCTCGAGCACCTCTCGGCCCTCACCGCCGTCACCGCCTCGACGGTCAACTCCTATCGGCGGCTGTGGGACACGGGCTTCTGGGCACCGGTGTTCTCGGACTGGGGCTACCAGAACCGGACCACCGCGCTGCGCGTGTCGGCTCCCGGCCGCTTCGAGTATCGGTCGGTCGACTCCGCTGTCAACCCGTACCTGTCCATGGCGGCGCTGATC
The DNA here is from genome assembly GCA_963703975.1 of uncultured Actinomycetes bacterium. Classification (GTDB taxonomy): domain Bacteria; phylum Actinomycetota; class Thermoleophilia; order Gaiellales; family Gaiellaceae; genus Gaiella. The sequence continues at coordinate 321 of CAVPGO010000018.1, read as the reverse complement.
AAGGTGATGGAGGACGGGATCGAGCGCCAACTCGACCCGGGCGAGCCCGAAGAACGGAACATCTACGAGGCGATGGAAGCAGGCAAGGAGGTCAAGAAGATCCCCATGACGTTCGGTGACGCCCTCGACGCGCTGGAGGCCGACGAGGTCGTCAAGTCGGCTCTGCCGGGCGAGATGTACACGGTGTTCCGCCACTACAAGAGGGACGAATGGGAGCGGTACTGTGCGACTGTGACGAACTGGGACGTCGAGGAGTACTTGGACGTTCTTCCCTGACGGGAAGTACGCCCAAGAAAAGGCAACCCCATGTGTGGGATCGCG
>CAVPGO010000017.1:0-72502 GCA_963703975.1 uncultured Actinomycetes bacterium | reverse complement strand
GCCGCCAGCAACACGAGCGCGGCGATCACGATCACGCCCGACACGCCGCCGGGCCCACGCACCGCATCCACGATGACCATCGCAGTCGTCGCCGTCACGGCGCACACGAGCAGCACCACGCGGCGCAGGATCGGCCACGACTCGGGCTGCTCCACGAGCTGCGTCAGCTGACGCATCGAAGGATCGAGCGCTGCCGCCGCCCACAGCAACGGCACTGCCACGAGCGCCATGTCGAGCAGGCTTTCGCTCCCATACCACCCTTCGAGCAGCCCGAACACATAGACGCCGTCGCCGACGAGGAGCAACACCGTGGCCAGAGCGATGAGGGACGTGGCGACGAGAGCGAGGCCCGCTGTGAGCACGAGTCGCGCGACGAGGCCCAGCAGCACGATGCCGGCCACCGGGTACGCGACGGACACGGCCTTTTCCCAGACCGACAGCGACGGGTCGTCGGTGACCGAGCTGAGGACGAGCGCCCAGACGATCGAGGCGACCCCGATCGTGATGATCGCCGCATCGAGGATGGAGCCCCAGTCGTGCGCTGGCGTGCGGCGACGGACGAAGATCAGGAGCGCGGCGCCGAACAGCGGGTAGGCGAGCAACTGCAGCGCGTCGGCCACGCCGGGGTACGCCGTCTGCATGCCACGGAGCGCGTCCACGAGGACGACCGCCTGCGCACCTGCGATCAGCGCGGCCCCACCGGCGGCGAACTGCCACGGCCGTCGCTCGGGTGACCGGTTGAGCCGCATCCCGCCGAGCACCCCGAGCACTGCGACGACCGACAACGCTGTCAGCCAGGCCTCGTACGCCTCCCCGCGTCCCCGCAGAAAGGGCGAGACCGCAAGCGCCACGCAGGCGGCGGCCAGAACCCAGTGGATTCGGCGCATCTCCCCCGTATCGGCGCAGACGGGCCTACGTATTAGTGCGGGCTGCGGATCGGCACGATTCGTGCCGCAGGCTTGCCACGGTCAGGCCGTGGGCGGCACCGCGCGGCCGTACCGATCCTCGAGGCGAACGAGTCGTCGAGGTGCGGCGTCGAGACCTCGAGCACCAGCGTGTCCTCGATCGCGGTGACCCGATGCACCGTGCCCGGCCGGTAGCGGAACGGCGTCCCCGGGGCCGATCTCGATGGTCTCCAGAGTGCCGCCGACCTCACCCAGCTCGAGCGTCGCCCCCGCCCCTCCTGCACGAGCCACGACTCGTCCTTGCGCTCGTGGTACTGCAGGCTCAACGCTTGGCCCGCCCGCACGAAGAGGAGCTTCCCGACGTACTCCTCCGCCTCGGCCCAGACCACTCCCAACCCCACGGCTTCTCGATCCGGCGCGGCTCGTGGCGATAGGCGCTCACGAGAAACGCAATGCCTCCTCCGGAATGGAAGCGCCCGCCCCCACCCGCAGACCGTGATCGAGATCGTTGTGCGCGGCGAGCTCCGCGCCGGGCCCGACGACCGCGAGCCCGGCAACCGAGCAGCGGCTGCCGATCCGGGCGAGGGCACCGACGATCGAGCCGGTCACGCTCGAGCCCTCCCCCGACGACGGCCCCGTCCGCCACGACGGCGTTCTCGACGACGGAACCCCGCCCCAGGCGGGCGCCTGCACCGATGACCGCGAGGCTGCCCGCGCGGACGCCGCTCTCGAGCACCGCCCCGGGCCCGACATACACGGGTGGCACGAGACGCGCGTCCGCGTGCACCTCTGCCGTGGGGTGGACAAGGGTGAAGTCACTCCCGAGCGCATCGCCGAACTCCGTGCGGATCGTACGCTCGAGGACGTCGCGGTGGGCCTGCAGGTACGTCTCGGGCGTACCCACGTCGAGCCAGTAGCCGGGCTGGGCGAGACCGAACACGGAGCCCTCCTCGCAGAGGCGGGGGAACACATCGCGTTCGATCGAGACGGCACGCTCGCCCGGGATCAGGTCGACGACCTCCGGCTCGAGCACGTACAGGCCGGCGTTGATCAGGTCCGTGTCGATCTCCTCCGGCCGCGGCTTCTCGAGGAACTGGCGCACCCGCCCGTCGGGAGCGAGGCGAACGAGCCCGTAGCGGCTCGGGTCGGCCACCGGGGTGAGCATGATCGTCGCCTTTCCACCCGCGGAGCGGTGGAAGTCGACGAGCGCCCCGAGGTCGGCCTCACGCAACGAATCGCCGTTCAGGGCAAAGAACGTCCCCTCGAGCCCGCGCGCAGCATGGGCGATGCCGCCGCCCGTCCCGAGCGGCTCGTGCTCGATGCGGTACTCGAGCTCGAGGCTGCCATACGCCCCGCCGAAGTGCTGCTCGATCTGCGTCGGCATGTAGCCGCACGAGACGACTGCGCGGCGCACGCCGTGGTGACGCAGGTGCTCGAAGGTGTAGGCGAGCAGCGGGCGGTCGACCAACGGCAGCATGTCCTTGCGGATCGTCTCGGTGAGCGGTCGCAACCGCGTGCCCTGACCTCCCACCAGGATGACGGCCGGCAGGCTCACGCGGCGCCGCGGCCGATGCCCTCGTACGTGAAGCCCGCGGCGCGCATCGCAGCAGGATCGAGCATGTTGCGGCCGTCGACGAAGATCCGACGCCTCATCGTCCCGCCGAGCGCCGCCCAGTCCTGCTCGGCGAGCTCCGGCCATTCGGTGACCAGCACCGCGGCATCCGCGCCGGCGACAGCCTCGGCGACCGTCTGCACCTGCTCGATGCCGTGGAGCCCGTCCGACGAGGCGACCGGGTCCCAGGCTCGGACGTCGGCGCCCTCGGCGACCAGTCTCCCTGCCAGCACGAGGCTCGGCGCCTCGCGCACGTCGTCGGTGTGCGGCTTGAAGGCAAGTCCGAGCAGCGCGACGGTCACCCCGCGCAGGCTGCCGAGCCGCTCCTGCAGCTTCCCGATCAGGCGCCGCTTCTGCAGCTCGTTGACCTCGATCACTGCGTTCAGCAGCTGGAAGTGGTAGCCGGAGTTCGCAGCCAGCTGCTTCAGCGCCAGCGAATCCTTGGGAAAGCACGAGCCGCCGAAGCCGACGCCGGCCCGGAGGAAGCTCGAGCCGATACGACGGTCGAGACCGATGCCCTCCGCGACGCGGACGACGTCCGCCCCGGTCGCCTCGCACACGTTCGCGATCTCGTTGATGAACGAGATGCGGGTCATCAACGCCGCATTCGCGGCGAGCTTGATCATCTCCGCGGAGGCGACGTCGCAGCGGACGACCGGAGCGTCGATGCCCTCGTGCAGAGACGCGACGCGATCCCCGTCGCTCTCGTCGAAGGCACCGACCACGATGCGGTCGGGCTGCAGGAAGTCGCGCACCGCCGTCCCCTCGGCGGTGAACTCGGGGTTGGAGACGTAGCCGACATGCTGCAGCCCGCGCTCGTTCAAGCGTTGCCGGACCTTCTCACCCGTCCCGACGGGGACCGTGCTCTTCATCACGATGACGACGCGCCGGTCGACATGGGGCAGTTCGTCGATCACGGTCCAGACGGCCGTCAGATCGGCGTCACCGGAATAGGTCGGGGGCGTGCCGACCGAGACGTACACGACGGCAGCGTCCGCGACAGCCTCGCCCACGTCGGTCGTGAAGGCGAGCCGCTCGCGGTTCCGCTCGACGAGCTCGCCCAGCCCCGGCTCGTAGATCGGCATTTCGCCTTGCCGCAGCGCCTCGATGCGCGACTCCACGATGTCGCGCACGACGACGTGATGACCGAGATCGGCGAAGCAGGCCGCCGTGACGAGACCGACGTACCCTGCGCCGAAGACCGCAATCCGCTCGCCCGACCCGCCCATGCCGGGCGCAGGATACGCGAGCCGTCCCGGCTCAGAACTGGAAGTAGATGAACGGCGCCACGCCCTCGGGGCCCATGGCGTGCGTGAGCATGAGCGCGAAGGCGAGCACCACGCGCCTGCGCCAGGACGGGAAGACGCGCCGAAGCGCGCCATGATCAGCTGCGGCACCCGCGCGGGCAGGTACTGGGAGCCGATCCCCACGACGATCGCCAGCAGGACGCCGCCCGTGACGAGCGGCGACGTCTCGCCCCAGCCGGTGAAGAGCCCGCTGATCATCTCCCAGGCGAGCGACGAACGAGTCGGAGCGGAAGAAGATCCAGGCGAGGCAGACGAGGTGGAAGGTGACGATCCGGCCGCCCATGTGCGCCAGCGGCGTCGGTGCGCGCGGCACGTAGCCGGGGCGTTCCTTCCACCAGCGCTCGGCGGCGAGCACAGATGCCGTGGATGGCGCCCCACACGACGAACGTCCAGGCTGCCCCGTGCCAGAGCCCGCCGAGCAGCATCGTGAGCATCAGGTTGCGGTACGTGAGCAGGCGACCGTCGCGGTTCCCGCCGAGCGGGATGTACAGGTAGTCGCGCAGCCAGCGGGACAGCGTCATGTGCCAGCGCCGCCAGAAGTCCTGCAGCGACGTGGCGGCGTAGGGCGAGTCGAAGTTCTGCGGGAAGCGAGAAGCCGAGCAGCAGGGCGATGCCGATGGCGATGTCCGTGTAGCCCGAGAAGTCGGCGTAGATCTGCACCGCGTAGGCGTAGACGCCGATCAGGATCTCCAGCGACGAGTGGTTCCCAGGCGCTGCGAACACCTGGTCCACGATCGACGAGGCCAGGTAGTTGGCGATCACGACCTTCTTGAAGAGGCCGATGGCGATCAGGTAGAAGGCCCGGCTCGTGTCGACCCGCCTCGGATCGCGCGGGCGCGCGAACTGCGGGATCAGCTCGGACGGGCGCACGATCGGCCCGGCCACGAGATGGGGGAAGAACGACAGGTAGACGGCGAACTTCTCCAGCGTCGTGGGCACGAAGTCGCCCCGGTACATGTCGACCACGTAGCTGATCGCCATGAAGGTGAAGAACGAGATCCCGACCGGCAGCACGATCGTCTTGACGGAGAACGGCAGATCGAACCCGACGATCGTCGCCGCGTTCTGCGTCGACGAGACGAAGAAGTCGTAGTACTTGAAGTAGCCGAGCATGAGCAGGTTCCCGGCGATGGCCGTGCCGAGCAGCCACTTCCGCCGAGACGCGACGCGCGACCGGTGGATGCGTACGGCAAGCAGCTGGTTCCACAGCGTGGAGCCCGCGAGCAGGAGGATGAAGCGCCAGTCCCACCACGCGTAGAAGAAGTAGCTGGCGGCGATCATGAACGGACGCCAGCGGTGCACGTGCGGCTGGAGCACCCACGACAGCGGCAGCACGAGCAGGAAGAAGATGGCGAAGGTGGCGGTCGGGAACAGCACGGCCCGTCAGCCTATTGAGCCTCGCGGCCCGACCGCAGCACCAGTCACGCTCCGTCTGCAGTCGACGTCAAGATCCAGGCGACGAGTTCTCCCTCCTGGAGGTCACCGTGCTCTGGATCATCATCATCGCCGTCTGGGTTCTCATCATCGCCGCCTGGTGGCAGATCTTCACCAAGGCCGGTGAGGAGGGCTGGAAGGCGATCATCCCGATCTACAACATCATCATCCTGCTCAAGATCGTGGGCCGCGAGTGGTGGTGGATACTGCTCATGCTGATCCCGCTGGTCGGCTTCATCGTGTGGATCATCGTCTCGCTCGACCTGGCGAAGAGCTTCGGTCGGGGCGTCGGCTTCGCCATCGGCCTGATCCTGGTCCCGTACATCTGGTCGCTGATCCTCGGCTTCGGCAGCGACACGTATCGCGGGCCCGCGGCCGGCGCGGCGACCGCGTAGCCGACTCGACGTCGCGGTGCCTCGGGGGGGCGGGGCGGTCCCGTCCCTCCCGGTGCAGACCCGTGCAGCGGAGACCTCCTCCTAGTGCGGCGTGCTCGCCGCGGGCGCTCACCGCTTGACGGTGGCGATCGGCTTCAGACCCTTCGCGATCGCGAGCATCGTCTCGTTGGAGATCCGGTCGAGCAGCGAGTTGACGACCCAGTACGTGCCGCGCGGCGTGCGCAGCACGACCATGTGCAGGTTCGGCCCGTCGTAGTGGAGCTCGTAGCGCCGGCCCTTGATCGTCCGCACGGAGCTCCGCCCGCGCAAGACCGGTGCGTCGTTCCAATCGGTCTCCTGCACGCCCCAGTACTCGTTGCGCCCGCCGAGCTTGTAGGTGAGTCGGATCGTCTTGTTCTGTCCGTGCTTCTGGTCGAGGAAGTACGACCGCAGCGGCCGCTCCGAGTCGATCCAGGACGAGCGCTCGATCACCGTGGGCACCATCAGCGGGAACGGCGTGCCGCGCTGCGCTTCGCGCAGCAGGTCGACGGAGGCGCCGGTGCCCGGCACGATCTGGGGACGCTGCCGGGTGGGCGTCCGGTCGATGGGGGCGGGCGCGAGGCGGCCGTGGAAGGTCTGGCCGACGACCGTGGCGATCATGGCGCCGTTCGCGAGCTGCCGCACCGGGACGGTGATCCGTTTCACGTCGGCCGAGCCGAAGAGACCCGCGAGCTTGGCGGCTGCCTGCTTGGCGCCGGCCTGTGCCGGATCGAAGAAGACGACGGTGCGGAAGAAATCGAATGACGGCGCGTTCGCGGGAATCCCGTTCGGTGGCAGCACCGTGCGGTAGCCGCGCTGCGAGAGGACGTAGTTGGCACTCGAGGCGGAGCCCGTGACGCCGTTGCCGTTGAGGACGGTGACGGTCGTGGCGCTCGGGGGCGGCGCCTTGCGCTTCACCTTCTCGCCGAGCGCGGCCGCGGTGGCCTTCTTGGGCGCATCGACGTCGGGGCTCGTGAATTCGTCCACGGCACGCTGCACGTTCTCCGGAGCTGTCGTCAGGTCGCTGAACCCCTCGAGCCCTTCCAGCCGCGCCTGGAAGATGTGACCGGGTGGCAGCGCGTAGGCGAGGGCCGCGTAGGAGAGCACCGTCTTGGCGCTCACGTTCTTGCCGCCGCCCTGCCCCACCTCGACGTTGCTCGTGATCACCTTGATCACCTGAGGCAGCTTGAGCAGCGAGAAATGCGACTGGATCTGATCCTTGAGGGCGCGCACGAACAGCTGCTGGCGAGCGTTGCGATAGAAGTCGGAGTCGGTGTGGCGGTAGCGCACGAAGTCGAGCGCCCGTAGACCCGAGAGTCGCTGGTACCCCGGCTGCAGGTCGATCTTCGCGTACCCCGACGGGCCGCTGTGATCGTTGAAGTAGCGCCGGTCGATGTCCAGCCACACGCCTCCGACACGGTCGACGAGCTGGCGGAAGCCGCGGAAGTTGACCGTGATCAGGTAGTTGATCGGAACACCGGTGAACGAGCGCACGGTCTCGAGCGCTCCCGACTCGCCGCAATAGACGAACGCGGAGTTGATCTTCGACGTGAACGGCGCCTCCCCCGGGCAGCGGATCGGCACGGACAGGTCGCGCGGCAGCGACAGCAGCGAGATCGTCTTGGCGGCCGGGTCGGCCCGTACGAGCATGAGCGTGTCGCTCCGGGACGGTGCGTTCTTCCCGTCGCTCGCGCGACGGTCGTAGCCGATGACGAGCGCCGTCGCAGGCGCATTGGCCTGCGGGACGTCGAGCTTCTCCGAGGCCTCCTTGACGCTGGGCGAGTGTGCCGCCACGGCAGCGACGGACTCGTGCACGTAGAGATAGCTGCCGCCCGCGGCGCCGACAGCCAGCATCGCGACGACGAAGGCGCTCCAGCCTGCGATGCGCATCGCGAGGCCCTTGCGGGTGGTCGGCGGAGGCTGCCGGTAGAGCGAGACCCCGGCGACAGCCGCCGGCGGGAGGCTGACGGCGCCGTTCCCGTTGCCGTTGGCCCCGGCCGTCCGGCCCACACCTCTCTTCAGCGTCGTTCGCATGCGAAAGCGGGCGCCGCGCGCCCACCGGCCGAGGATACCCGAGCGACCGGCGCGGGCAGCGACCCGTCGTCGGGCTTTACGGGCTCTTCACGCGTCGAAGTGCAGCGGCGAAGAAGGCGATCTCCTCGGGCGTCCCGGCGGTGATCCGCAGCGCGCCCGGTGCACCGAAGGGGCCCATCGGCCGGACGATCACGCCTTCGTGCAGCAGCCGCTCCGCGAGGCCCGCCGCGTCGCCGACCTCGACGAAGAGGAAGTTCGCCACGGCCGGCCCGACAGGGTCGAAGCCCTCCGTGCGAAGCACCGCCTCGAGAGCCCTCATCGCCTCGCGATTGACCGAGCGTCGTCTGGCCAGCTCACCGGCGTCGTCGAGGCTCGCCAGGGCCGCCTCCTGCGCAGCGGTCCCGACGTCGAAGACGCGCCGCACCTTTCCGATCGCGGTGATCACGTCCGCCGGCCCGATCCCGTAGCCGACGCGAAGCCCGGCCAGGCCGTAGATCTTGGAAAACGTGCGCAGGACGAGTACACGGCGACCCGCTTTGACGTACTCCTGGACGGCGTCCGGGTAGCCCGGGTCGTCGACGTACTCCAGGTAGGCCTGGTCGACGACGGTGAGCACGTGCTCCGGAACGGCGTCGAAGTAGGCGTCGAGCTCGTCGCGTCCCGTCATCGTCCCGGTCGGGTTGTTCGGCGTCGCGACGAACACGAGCTTGGTGCGGGGCGTGATTGCGGCGCGCAGCGCGTCCAGGTCGAAGTGCTGCTCGCGCAGTGGGACGCGTACCGGGACCGCGCCGAACCTGAGCGCATCGACGACGTAGCTGACGAACGAGGGCCAGCCCGTGACGATCTCGTCCCCGGCGTCAAGGGTCGCGTGGCACACGAACCCGATCACGGCATCCGCTCCGGCGCAGACCGTGACTTCCTCGAATGCCACGCCGTGTCGTTCGGCGAGGGCCGCGCGGAGCCGGTAGCAGCCTCCGTCCGGATACCGGTTGAGATCCGCGACGCTCGAGGCGATCGCCTCCGCGGCCGACGGGAAGGGCCCGAATGGGCCCTCGTTCGACGCGAGCTTGACGACCTGCTCGAGACCGAGCTCGCGTTGCACCTCTTCGACGGGCTTGCCGGGCTCGTACGGGACGAGGCCTGCAAGCGCGTCCCGCACGACACCCTCGCCGGCGGTGCGCAGCACCCCGCTCACACGCTTTCGACGTCCGGATCGGGTGAGATCGGCGCGTCGACGGTAACGGGCTCCGCGGGAGGCTCGGGCGCTGCGGCCACCCTCGCGCCCGCGCCCCGGCGCCACCACCAGATCGCGGCAACGACGACGGCGCCGACGATCGTCAGCGCGAGCGTCAACGCAAGTAGGCGCCGCAGCTTCAGGATGCGCGCCCCGAACAGCTCCAGGCCGAAGAGCGCCACCGCCGCCATCGGGCCGCTCTTCCGCTGCAGGCGCCGGCGCACGAGCATGAGGCCGACCGAGGTGACGATTGCTCTGCGCGCGGAGCCCACGCCTGCAGCGTATCTCCTCGGCGGGCCGGGGACCTCCGGCCCGCACTACCGCCGCTTCGGAGGAAGATGGATCGCCCGGCCGAGCGCCACGAGACCGGCTTCCTTGATCGCCTCGGACAACGTCGGATGAGGCGCGATCCCGTCCGCAACCGTCTCCACGGTCGACTCGGAGTCGAGCGCGACGACCCCCACCTCGATCAGGTCGGTCGCATGGGGGCCGACGATCACGAGCCCGAGCAGCTCGCTGTACGTCGTCTCGTGGATCGACTTCACCCACCCCGTGGTGTCGCCGGACATCACGGCACGCGCGTTCGCGACCCAGGGGAACCAGCCGACAGCGACCGTGTCGCCGTGCAGCTCGCGGGCCTGCTTCTCGGTGAGGCCGACACCGGCAATCTCGGGGTCGGTGTAGATCGGCCTGGGCACGGCCGGGTTGCCGAGCCGTGAGTCGTGCCCCATCGCGTTCTCGGCGGCGATCTCGCCTTCCCGGAACGCCGTGTGCGCGAGCTGCCAGCGGCCGGCGACGTCGCCGGCGGCGAAAATGTGCGGCACCGATGTTCGCATGCGCTCGTCGGTGGGAATCCCCGCGCGGCGGTCGGCAGCGATGCCGAGCCCGTCCAGCCCGAGGCCGTCGATCAGGGGAGCGCGCCCCACCGAGACGAGCATGAGGTCGCACTCGACCGACTCCCCCTCACCGAAATGGACGACGAGATGCGTCCCGGTGTCGTCCACCTGTGTGCACTGCTTGCCGAGGTGGAGCGCGATCTCCCGCCGCTTGAACGCCTTGGCGAGCTCCCTGGCCGCATCCTCGTCCTCCTGTGGGATGAGCGTGTCGAGCATCTCGACGATCGTCACCTCGGCGCCGAACCGGTTGAAGATCGAGGCGAACTCGCAGCCGATGATCCCACCACCCAGGACGAGCAGCCGGCGCGGCACCTCGGTCCGGGCCAGCAGCCCGGTCGAGTCGACGCACCGTGGTGAATCGAGGCCCGGGATCGGCGGCCGCATCGGATACGACCCCGTCGCAACGATCGCGCTCGAGAACGTCACGTCCTCCGCGCCCTCGACGGCGAGCACGTTCGGGCTGCGAAACGCGCCGTGGCCCTGCACCCATTCCACGCCGAAGGCCTTGAAGAGCGACGCCACGCCCCCCGTCATCTGCTTCACGACGCCGTCCTTCCACGCCGCGGCAGCCGGGAAGTCGAGCGTCGTCAGCGACGTGACGACGCCAAGCTTCGCGTTCACCTCCCTGACGGCGTGGAGCGCGTGGGCGGTCTGCACCCACGCCTTGGTCGGGATGCAGCCGACGCGGAGGCAGGTGCCCCCGAGCGCGGGCTCACGCTCCACGCAGACGACCTTGGCGCCGAGCTGCGCGGCACGGATCGCCGCCGTGTAGCCCGCCGGGCCGCCACCGAGCACGACGACGTCACATTCCATCCGCACTCCGCCCTTTCATCCGGTTCGCGCCGCGATGCTATCGGCGCGGGCCCGGTCGGGAGTGATTCCGGCACGAACCGCCGCGGCCGGCGACCACGAAGAGCAGTCGGAACCCGCCCGCAGCGAGCGGCGATCGACGCCTCGACGTTCAGGCGAGCGGGGCGCGCATGGTGAGCGAGTCCTCGCTCTCCCCGACCCGCTCGAAGCCGTGGCGCTCATAGACACGGATCGCGTCTTCGTTTCGCTTGTCGACGCACAGGGACAAAGCCGGATGCCCATCGTCCCTGGCGTGGCCCAACAGCGACGTCAGGAGCGCGTCGCCGATGCCGCGTCCGCGACGGTTGGGCACGACCGCGATCGCGAGCTCGGGTGTCAACGGGTCGACGAAGCCGTACCCCGGCCGTTCGCGAGGGAAGAGCCGGAACCAGGCCGCGCCGACGGGGAACCCATCCTCGATCGCGATCACGGCGGTATCCCCGGGTCGTCCCCATGCCTTGACGTACAGCTGCACGGGGCCGGCCCCTTCCCCGGGGGCGCGCTCCTTCCAGTAGTAGGCGTGGTGAAGCATGTCGCGCAGGAACCGCACGTCCTGCGTGCCACCCCGACGAAGGACGACGCTCACGCGACTAGAGCGCGAGCGCCGGCTCCTCGACGAGCGCGACGAGGGTGCGCAGGAAGTCGGAGCCCTCGGCGCCGTCGATGGCGCGGTGGTCACAGGTCAGGGTCATGTGCAGGATCGGCGCCACGTCGATCTCGCCGTCGACCACGACCGCCTCCTGCTTGACGGCTCCCACGGCGAGGATGGCCACCTGAGGCGGATTGAGCACGGCGACGAACTGCTCGACTCCGAACATGCCGAGGTTCGAGATCGTGAACGTGCCGTCCTCGAAGTCCTGCAGCGTGAGCTTGCCGTCGCGGGCGCGCGAGACGAGATCGGCCCGTACGCGGGCGATCTCCTGGATCGTGAGGCGCTCCGCGCTGCGGACGACCGGAACGACGAGACCCGCCGGCGCGGCCACCGCGATCCCCACGTTGGCCGTCCGGTAGCGGTGCACCGCGTCGCCCGTGAAGACCGCGTTGACCGCCTGATGCCGCATCAGCGCCGCGGCGACCAGCTTGACGAGCACGTCGTTGACGGTGGGCTTCGCGTCGCCCTCGCCGACGCGCTCGACGAGTCGCTCGCGGAGCGCCAGCGCTTCCGTCATGTCGGCGGAGACGCCGAGCTGGAAGACAGGCGCGCTCCACGCCTCCGTCAACCGCCTGGCGATCGTCTTGCGCACCGAGGTCAGCTGCACGACCTCGACGTCTGGCGCCACGGCTGCGATCGCCGGCGCCGCCTCGGGCTCGGCAGCCGCCGCCTGCTCCACGTCCTCGGCCACGATGCGCCCGTCCGGCCCGGTGCCCACCACTGCCGTGAGATCGACGCCGCGCTCGCGCGCGATACGCCGCGCCAGGGGGCTCGCCTTCACGCGACCTCCCGCGTCGACTCCGCCTGCGGCCGAGCGGACGCTCGTCCTGCGTTCCACAACCGCCGAGCTCGCCGGCGCTCCCTCGTCGGCCCCGGCCGACTGCGAAGGCTCAGGCTGCGTCGCACGAGCGGAATCGGCATCGGGCGACGGCGCCGGGGCGACCTCTTCGCCCGCCGCGCCGATCACGGCCACGGTGGTGCCAACCTCCACCTCCCCCTCGCGGACGAGGATCCTCAGCAGCACGCCGTCGGCCTCTGCCTCGACCTCCTGCGTCACCTTGTCCGTGTCGAGCTCGTACAAGGGCTCGCGCTTCTTCACCGCGTCGCCTTCGGCCTTCAGCCAACGGACGATCGTGCCCGACTCCATGCCCTGGCCAAGGCGGGGCAGCTTCACCTCGGTCGCCACCTCAGGCGCCCCCCAACCTCGGTTCCGACGTCGGTCTCACGTGCGTGCAACCGTGCGCTGGATTGCGTCGAGCACGTCGGAAGCGTGCGGGACGATGAAGTTCTCCATCGCGGGGGCGAAGGCGAGCGGCGCGAACTTCGCCCCGACGCGCTCGATCGGCGCGTCGAGCCAGTCGAACGCACCGTGCTGCACGACGGCTGCGAGCTCCGCGCCGAAGCCTCCCTGCACCACCGCCTCGTGCGCCGTCACGCAGCGCGTCGTCTTGCGCACCGAGGCGACGATGGTGTCGGCGTCGAGGGGGGACAGCGTGCGCGGGTCGACGACCTCGACGGAGATGCCATGGCGCTCCGCCTCTTCGGCGGCCTGGAGCGACTCGTGCACGAGCCGGCCGGTGGCGACGACGGTCACGTCGGCACCCTCCCGGAGCACGCGCGCCTGCCCCAGCGGGATCGGCTCGATCTCCGCGGGCACCTGGCCCTTGATCGGGTACAGCGTCCGGTGCTCGAAGAACAGGACGGGATTCGGGTCGAAGATCGACGTCCACAGGAGCCCGCGTACGTCCTCGGGTGTCGAGGCGAAGACGACCTTGAGGCCCGGCACGTGGGTGAACCACGCCTCGAGCTGCTGCGCATGCTGCGCGCCGGGCGACCAGCCGGCGCCACCCTGCGTGCGGATCGTGAGGGGCACCTAGACCTGGCCTCCCGACATGGTGCGGTGCTTCGCCGCCTGGTTCACGATCTGCTCCATCGAGATCGTGAGGAAATCCTCGTACATGATCTCGACGACCGGCAGCATCCCCTGGATGGCGGCGCCGATGCCCGAGCCGACGATCGCGATCTCCGAGATCGGCGTGTTGCGCACGCGCTCGGGCCCGAACTCGGCGAGCATGCCCTGCGTGACGCCCATCGAGCCGCCCATCTCGGCGATGTCCTCGCCCATGATGAAGACCCGGTCGTCGCGTCGCATCACCTGCGAGAGCACGTCGCGCACCGCCTCGCGATAGGTCATCTCCGTCGTGCTCACCGCTCGAGCGACCCCTCCGCGTAGACCCAGCGGAGCGCATCCTCCGGATCGGGGTCGGTGCCTCGGTGGGAGAACTCCACAGACCCGTCGACCTCGGCCTGCACCTCCTCGTCGAGCGCGGCGAAGCGGTCGTCGGGGATGCCGAGCCGCGCGCGCAACCTGTCGATCGGGTCGAGGGTCTCCGTCAGCTCGCGCACCTCGGTCTTGTCACGGTAGACCTGGGGGTCGCCGACGTAGTGACCCGTGAAGCGATAGGTGCGAACGTTGAGGAACACCGGCCCGCGGCCCGACACCGCATGCTCCCGCGCCACGACCGTGGCTGCGTACACGGCCTCGACGTCCTGCCCGTCGACCTCGGCGTGCTCCATGTCGTAGGCGAGGGCGCGATGCTCCATGTCCTCAACCGCGAGCGGCAGCTGCTGCGACGCCGGCGTGGACTCGGCCCAGCCGTTGTTCTCCAACACGAACACGACCGGCAACCGCCACAGCTGGGCCAGGTTCATCGACTCGTGGAAGGCACCGGTGTTGGTGGCACCGTCACCGAAGAACGGGACGGCCACCCGCTGCTCGCCGCGCATCCTGAAAGCGAGAGCTGCGCCGACCATCATCGGCAGCCCACCTCCGACGACGGCGTTCGCGCCCATGTTGCCACGGGCGACGTCGTAGAGGTGCATCGAGCCACCGAAGCCACCCGAGCAGCCCTCGCGCTTTCCGTACATCTCCGCCATGATCGCGTCGATCGGCGTTCCCTTGGCGATCGTGTGCGCGTGCGCACGGTGGGTCGACGAGATCACGTCGTCCGGGCGCAGCGCCGCACAGACGCCGCAGGCAACCGCTTCCTGGCCGATCGCCACATGGAGGAACCCCGGCAGCTCGCCGGCACGGAAGCGCTCCTCGACCTTCTCCTCGAAACGCCGGATGACCAGCATCTCGCGCAGCAGCTCGTGGAGACGGGTCTCCGTCAGCGCTGCGGCCCCCGCACGCGATCCTCCCTCCACCTGGGTCATCGGGCGTCATTATGCTGACGCCCCGTGAAGCTCGTCGATCAGTGGGCGGCGATCGAGTCCACCCTTCCGGACGGGTGGGAGGACGCGCGCCTCACCCTGACCACCGAGCAGCCTGACGAGCTCGCACGTGCGGCGCAGGTGCTCGGACCGATGAACGCAGGCCACCTCGGCGACGTGCTCGTCGTTCACGTCCTGCGCGCGGGAGGCCCGGCCGGGCCGGAGGCGGCCCGCAGGCTGTTCGCGAGACTGGATCAGGACCGGGTGTGGTGCTTGCTCTCATCGGGCGACGTGCATGTGCGGGTGGCGCCGCCCGCCGAGACGGGTAGCGTCACGACCGCGGGCATGGCCGGCCAGTGGGACGCCCTGCTCGCACTGCTCCCCTCCGATTGGAGCGACCTCCTCTGCGGGCTGGAGCTCGAGTCCAGCGACCTCCTCCCCCGGGCTGCGCTGCTCTGCGCGCCGCTCAACCCGACGCGCGACTTCGACACGGTCGGGTTCGTGTTTCGCGCGGCCCGACAAGCCGGCTACGGCGTCGCTCCGGCCATGGCACGCCGCTGCTTCGAGCGGCTCGATGAGGAGGGCCTCCCCGCGCGCGTCACGATCCGGCGCGTCCTTGCCGACACCCGGCCGGTCGCCACCCAGGGGCCAGTCTGGCTCGTCGACGGCCGCGTGCTCTAGCGCCGCATCCGACCCTCAGGAGGGGGCCACGGTGACGGTGCCGCGCATCGACGTCGGGTGGGCGTCGCAGAGGTAGACGAGGGTGCCCTTCCGCAACAGCACCTTCCACGTCCGGGTGGACATGCCGACGATCGTCGTCTTCTTGTCGATGCCGGCACCGCGCAGGTGGGCATTGTGCAAGCTCGATCGGTCGCGCGCGAGAATCGTGTACGCGCCGGGCTTGAGGCGGGTGACCCGCTTCCCGGCTCGCGTCTTGAGGCTGATCGCGAACCCGGGCCCGCTCGTGAGCACGAGGGTCGCCCCGACGGGGGCGGACGGCGGCTTGGCGGCGGCCCCACCTGCGCCGGAGCCGCCACCCCCTCCTGTGCCAGAGCCACCGCCCCCTCCTGCGCCGGCGCCTCCCCCCGAGTCTCCGGTGCCGGCGGTGAACTTCGCGGTCATCCGGGTCGGATGCGCGTCGCAGAGGAACGTGTAGACCCCGTCGACGAGCGTCGCCTGGAATGTCTTTGAGCCGATCTCGTCGATCGTGGTGCCCACGTCCACGCCTGGCCCGACGAGATGGAAGTTGTGCTCGTCCGACTGGTCGTCGACCTCGATCGTCACCGGCCCCGGCGTGGCGGTCGTGACGGCGTTGCCCGCGGCGTCGCGCAGCGAGATGTTGAACCCCGGGCCCACGCTCCCGCTCCACACTGGCCCGTCCGCCTGCGCGACGGCAGCGGCGGCGAGCGAGAGCACGAGTGCAGCGGCGACGGCAAGACCCTTCACGCCCGAACCTACGCGCCCGAGCCTCGTTCGGTTTCGCTCAGGCACGCAACTCGGCCCCGAAGCGGTGGGCGAGGGTAGCCAGGATCTGCTCTCGGAGCGCCGTCGCCTCGTCGTCCGTCAGCGTCCGCTCCGGCGACTGGAAGACGAGGTGGAGCGCGACCGACTTGCTGCCGTCTCCCACCTGCTCGCCGCGGTAGACGTCGAACACCCGTGCCTCGCGGAGCTCGGCGCCCGCCGCCTCGCGCGCGGCTGCGACGATCGCGCCCACCTCGACGTCTTCGGGCACGGCAACCGCGATGTCCTGCCGGTTCGCCGGGTAGGTGATCACGTCGTCGTAGAGGATCCGCTCTGGCACCGGGGCAACGAGCGTGTCCACGTCGAGCTCGAAGACGCCCCACGTTCCCTCGAGCACTGTGGGGTGCAGCTCGCCGAGCCACCCGGCGTCCGTCTCGGCAGCCTTGCCCGGGTGGAGAACGTGGCGGCTCGACCGGCGTGGTTGGAACGGGAGGTGGAGCGCCTCGTACAGGGTCTCGACGACCGAACGCGCGGCTGCGAAACCACCCTCGGTGATCCCACCGACGCGCCAGCGCTCGTCCGGTAGCGCCTCACCCTCCCCAGGATCCACAGGCAGGTACACGCGTGCGAGCTCGAAGAGCGCGATGTCCTCGTTCCCGGCGTCGACGTTCACCCGCGCAGCCTCGACGAGCCCGCCGAGCAAGGTCGTACGCAGGACGGCCTGCTCGGCGCTCATCGGATCGGGAAGCCGGATCGCGCGCGGGTCGGGATCCGACGACGTCAGGCTCCAGCTGTACGCCTCGGTGTAGCCGGCCCCGGTGAGGACGTCCTCGATCATGCGGCGAAGCCGCTGCTGCGGCGTCAGATGCCCTGCCACGGCGCGCCGCAGTGGCATCGTGTGCGGTACGCGGTCCAAGACCGCGCGCGCGACCTCCTCGACGAGGTCGATCTCTCGCGTGACGTCGCGGGCACGCCACGTCGGCACCGTGACCCGCCAATCGCCGTCGACCTCGAACCCGAACCCGCCCAGGATGGCCCGCTGCTCGTCCTCGGCAACCTCGACACCGGTGACGCGGCTGGTCCGCGCCGGGTCGAGAGGTGCCACGGGGGGCTCGGGCAGCCCGGCGTGGACGTCGGTGGAGCCGATCAGCTCGGCGCCGGCGAGATCCACGAGCAAGCGGCTGGCGAGCACCGCCGCCGGCTCGGCAGCGTACGGGTCGACGCCTTTCTCCCACCGGTTCGATCCCTCCGTGCGCAGGCCGAGGCGCTCCGAGGTCTTCAGGATTCCGATCGGCTCGAAGTTGGCCGCTTCGAGGAGCACCTCGGTCGTCTCCGTGGAGACCTCGGAGGCGAGGCCGCCCATGATCGCAGCGAGCGCGACCGGCTGCTCCCCGTCGGTGATCAGCAGGTCGGCAGGGAGCAGTGTGCGCGGCGTCCCGTCGAGCGTGCGCAGCTCCTCCCCTTCGCGGGCGCGCCGCACGACGATGCGACCGCCGCGGAGCTTCTTGCGGTCGAAGGCATGGAGCGGGCTGCCCCACACGTGCATCACGTAGTTCGTGATGTCGACGACGTTGGAGATCGATCGCATCCCGGCGAGGTGCAGCCGGCTGCGGAGCCACTGCGGGGACGGGCCTACGGTGACGTTGCGGAAGACGCGACCGATGTACCGGGGGCAGCCGTCGAAGTCGTCGACGGCGACGTCGACGTATTCGGGGTGCAGCAACGGCGGGTCCTCGGGCGCCGGGAGGTGGAGCTCGCCGTCGCACAGCGCAGCGATTTCGCGTGCGAGCCCGACCATCGAGAGCAGGTCGACCCGATTCATCGTCGGCGTCGCGTCGAGCACCTGGTCGTGGAGCTGCAGAACGTCGGAGAGCGGCGTGCCGGGCTCGAGGCCGTCGGGCAGCACCATGATCCCGGCGTGGTCCGCGCCGAGCCCCACCTCGTCCTCGGCCAGGATCATCCCGCGGGACAGCTGGCCGCGCAGCTCGCGCTCCTCGAGCGGCGTGGGGCTGCCGGGCAGGAGCGCGCCTGGGAGCCCGACGGCCACGGTCGCGCCGACCCCGAAGTTCGAGGCGCCACAGACGATCTGTTGCGGCTCCGGGTTGCCGACTTCGACCTGACAGAGCTGCAGCTTGTCGGCGTTCGGGTGCGGATCCGCCGCCACGACGCGGCCGACGACGAAGCGGCTCAGGTTCCCGTCCACATCGGGCACGCCGACGTCGATCACGCGATCCACCTCGAGCGACGAGATCGAGAGGCGGTGCGCGATATCCCGCACGGGCGCGTCGGTCGTCACGTACTCGCGGAGCCAGGAGAGGGGCGCGCGCACGGCTAGAACTGCCTCGAGAAGCGGAGATCGTTCCGCCACAGCTCCCGCAGATCCGGGAACTCGTGCCTGAGCATGGCGATGCGCTCGAGGCCCCAGCCGAAGGCGAAGCCCGTGTAGCGGTCGGGGTCGTAGCCGACGAACTCGAACAGCGCCGGGTCGACCATCCCGGCACCGCCGATCTCGATCCAGCCGGAGTGCCGGCACACCGGGCAGCCGTCCCCGTCGCAGACGTGACAGGAGACGTAGGCCTCGATCGACGGCTCGGTGAAGGGGAAGTAGTGCGTCCGGAACTCGGTGCGGCGCTCCGCTCCGAACAGCTTGCGCAGGAGGAAATCGAGCGTGCCCTCGAGGTCGGCGAGCGTGAGACCGTCGTCGACGGCGAGACCCTCGACCTGATGGAAGATCGGTGTGTGCGTGGCGTCGGGCGTGTCACGCCGATAGACCCGGCCGAGGGTGACGATGTAGATCGGCGGCTGCTGCGCCTCCATGACGCGGATCTGCGAGGGGGACGTCTCCGTGCGGAGCACGGTCTCGCCGTCGAGAAACAATGTCGCGAGCGGCGACCGCGCCGGGTGGCCGGGCGGGAAGTTGAGCCCGTCGAAGTTGTAGTGGGTGGTCTCCACCTCCCGGCCGTCGACGACGCTGTACCCGAGCCCGAGGAAGATGTCCTCCACCTCGCGTCGGATCTGGGTGATCAGGTGGAGGTGACCGCGTCGGTGCGCGCCCGCCGGAAGCGTCACGTCGACCGATTCCTCCTGGAGCCGACGGTCGAGCTCGACCCGCTCGAGCTCGGTTGCGCGCGCCTCGATCGCCTGCTCGAGCGTGACGCGGGCGGCGTTGAGCGCCATCCCGGTCTCCCGGTCGCGCACCTCCCGCAGCGCGAGCTTGAGCGCGCTCCTGCGCCCGAGGTACTCGACGCGCACCTGCTCGATTTCGTCCGGAGTCGAAGCCGCCGCCACGGCGGCGAGGGCTTCCTGCTCGAGCGCCTGGACGTCGAGGTTCATCGTCGCGCGAGCGTACCAGCGCACCTCATCTTGTAACTGATCGTCACAAGGGGCATTGGTGGTTGAATCGGGTCGATGAGCGCCGACGACGGTTTCGCGCCGATCTACGACGACTGGGCCGCACAGGTGACCGACGACGTCGTCTTCTACGTCTCTCTCGCTCGTAAGGCAGACGGGCCGGGCGTCGGGTTGGCCGTCAGGGACGGACGCGTCGCTGTCCCCGTCGTCTACGTCACGCGCAGGCCCGCATGAGCGGGGCTCCCCTGTACGACCAGATCGCAGCGTTCTACGACCCCTGGTCGGTGTCCGTGCGGGAGGATGTCGACTTCTACGTCGAGGAGGCGCTCGCCTCCGGCGGGCCGGTCGTCGAGCTGGCAGTGGGCACCGGCCGCGTCGCCGTGCCGGTGGCCAAGGCCGGCGTGCGGGTGATCGGCGTCGACCAGTCCCCGGAGATGCTGGCCGTGGCCGGCGCGTACGCCGAGCGAGAGGGCGTGTCCGCGCTCGTCGACCTTCGTCTCGGTGATCTGCGCGAGCCACCGATCGGCGAGCGGGTACCGCTCGTCACCTGCCCGTTCCGCTCGCTCCTGCACATGCGCGACGAGACCGACAAGCTGCGTGCGCTCCGGGCCGCCCATGAGCTGCTCGAGCCGCATGGGCGGCTCGTGTTCGACGTCTTCGCTCCCTCGGCCGAGGACATCGCCGAGACCGGCGGGCGCTGGCTCGAGCGCGAGCCCGGCATCTTCGAGCGTGCCGACTGGGACGAGGAGCTGCGCACGCTGACCCTGTCGGTGCGCTCGGGCTCGGTGTCCGTGTCCTTTGCGCTGCACTGGCTCGGAGCACCGGAATGGACGGCGCTGGTCGAAGAGGCGGGCTTCGCCGTGGAGGCGCTCCACGGCTGGTTCGACCGTCGGCCGTTCGACGGCGGCGAGGACATGATCTGGGTCTGTCGGCGCAGCCGCTGATGCGCTCGGCTCGTTGGCGCGGATGGCATGTCCAGAGCAAGCCTCTCGCTGCCGCGATCCAGCGACCGGGACCACCGGCGCAGCGCCAAGACCAGCGGAACCGGCTAGAGTCGCGGCGATGGTCTGGCTGATCGTGATCCTCGCGACCCTCGCGGTCGTCGTGATCGTGGTGATCGCGCTCTACAACCGGTTCGTCCGGCTGCGCAACCGCGTCGACAACGCGTGGGCGCAGATCGAGGTGCAGCTGAAGCGGCGCTGGGATCTGATCCCGAATCTCATCGAGACGGTCAAGGGCTACGCCGCACACGAGCGCGGGACGTTCGAAGCTGTCACGGAGGCACGCGCGGGGGCGCAGCAGGCGCGCTCGCCCGAGCAGGCCGGTCAAGCCGAAGGGCTGCTGAGCCAGGCGCTCGGGCGGCTCTTCGCGGTGGCCGAGGCGTACCCGGAGCTGCAGGCGGACGAGAACTTCCGACAGCTGCAGAGCGAGCTGGCCGAGACCGAGAACCGGATCGCAGTCTCGCGCCAGGTCTACAACGACACGGTGCTCACGTACCACAACGCCATCCAGACGTTCCCCGGCGTCGTGCTCGCCGGGCCGTTCGGGTTCACGCAGCGCGAGTTCTTCGAGCTCGAGGACGCCGCGCAGCGGGAGGCGCCGCACGTCGACTTCTCCCGCCCGCCGGCCGCAGGTGACTCTGGCGCACAAGCGGCCGGGGCCGCTAGCGGAGCGCCGAGTGACCCCCCGAGCGCGTAGCGCCCTCGCCCTCGCGGCGGTCGCGCTTGCCTCCCTCGCACTGGCTGCCGTCGCCCAGGCCAGGTCGTACACCCTCGCCGCGAGCGACGTCAGCGCCGTCGTCGCGACGGACGGCAGCCTGGCTGTCACCGAGCGGATCACCGTCGCCTTCGACGGCGGCTACACGTTCGGCTACCGCGAGATTCCCTACCGCTCCGGCGAGCGGATCGACGACGTCTCGGTCTCCGAGAACGGTGTCGCCTTCGGCCCCGGTGCGCCCACCGAGCTCGAGCCGGGCGGCCCACCCGGCACCTTCGGTGTGCGCGACCTCGGGGGGCGGGTGAGAATCGTCTGGCGCTTCACCACCGGCGCCGGCGGGACACGGACGTTCCAGGTCCACTACCGCATCCGTGGGCTCGCGGTCGGCTACGACGACGTCGTCGACGTCAACCTGAAGGTCTGGGGTGACGAGTGGGAGCAGCCTCTGGGGCGGCTGACGGCGACGATGCGCGGCCCCGGCGCTGTACTCCGCGTGTGGGGCCACCCCGTGTGGGTGCGAGGGGACACCGCGAAGCAGGGCCACGAAGCCGTGCTGCGCGCTCTCGACGTCCCGGCGCACCAGTTCGTCGAGCTCCGCGCTCTCTACCCGCGCGCCGCGTTCACCTCGACTGCCGGAATGCAGGTGCAGGATGGCCCCGGGCTGGCGAGGATCACTGCCGAAGAGACGCAGGATGCCGCCGCCTACGACCGTGACCGGGAGCGGATCGACGACGCGCTCGCGCGCCCCTGGCGCACCGCGCTGATCCTGCTCGTGCTCGGGACGGTGCCGGCCTTTCTCGTCGCGGCGGTCGTCTTCTGGGTGTACGGGCGCGAGCTCCGGACGGGCTACGACCGCGAGTACGAGCAGGAGCCGCCCACCGACACCCAGCCTGCGCTCGTTCCCACGTTGCTCCGCCAGGGCGGAGAGGCAGGGTCGTTCGAGTTCACCGCGACGCTGTTCGACCTCATCCGCCGCGGCGTCTACAAGAGCGCGCCGGCGACCGCGGAGCGCTCCATCTGGGGAGGGCTGCGCACCGAGCAGGTGCACGACCTCGAGCTCTCGGCCGGGAGCCCGGACGTCGATCTGTCGCCGTGGGAGAAGGAGGTCACGCGAGTCGTCGATCACGTGCTGGACGGCGGCTCCGAGATGCTCTCCCGCTTCCGCACGAGCATCGCGGCAGATCGCGAGAGCATGTCCAAGCGGTTCGCGGGCTTCAAGGCGGACGTGGGGACCGAGATCGGGAACCGGCGCTGGTTCCGCTCCATTGGCGCCTTGCCCCTGGCGCTGGCCGTCGTCGCGTTCGCGGGCATCGGCGCGTTGCTCGGCTGGCTCGCACTCGACGGCTGGCGCTCCGTCTACCCACGCTGGAGCGACGCCGTGCTGCTTGCGCTCGCGGTCTGCTCTCTCGTGAACGGCGCGATCGTGCTCGGCGCGCTCACTCAGCGCAAGCTCTGGCGCCGCCGGTCCCGCGAGGCGGAGATCGAGGCCGAGCGGTGGGAGGCGTTCCGCCGCTATCTCAACGACTTTCCGCGGCTCGAAGAGGCGCCACCCGCGTCGCTGGTGCTGTGGGAGCGCTTCCTGGTCTACGGGATTGCGTTCGGGATCGCCGACCGCGTCTTGCAGGCCGCGCACATGCGCATGCCCGAAGAGCTGGCGCAGGCCAGCTCGATCTACTGGATCTCACCCGGAGGCGCCCTCGGCTCGGGCGCCTCCTCGATCTCCATCGGCGACCTGTCCTCGGGGTTCGGCTCGGCCCTCGCACCGCCCTCCTCCGGCGGCGGCGGAGGCGGAGGCGGCTTCTCGGGCGGTGGTGGCGGAGGCGGCGGAGGCGGCGGCGGGGGCTTCGGCTAGAGCCGTTCGGGGCCCGGCTCGAGGCTCAGCGAGAGGACGAGCGCCGCGTGAGCTCGTACAGCACGATCGCCGCGGCGGCGGCGACGTTGAGTGATTCCGCCGCGCCCGGGAGCGGGATCGTCACCCTGTGACCGATCGTCACGAGGTCGTCGGGGAGCCCTCCGCGCTCCGACCCGACGAGGATGGTGAGCGGAGGCGTGAGCTCGGCGTCGCCGAGCGGCAGACCGCCGTGCGCGACGAGCGTGATGCGGGGGCTCGGCGCATCGTCCCAGCCGATCAGCGGCACGCGGAACACTGCGCCGGCCGACGCGCGGAGCGCTTTCGGTGAAAACGGGTCGGCACACCCATCCGACAGCGCCACGCACCCCCCGAAGGCATCGGCGCTGCGCAGCAGTGTCCCCACGTTGCCGGGATCGCCGAGTTGCCAGAGCGCGAGGCACACGTCCCGCACCTTGGCCGGCAGATCGGAGCGGCGGTACACTCCGATCGCGCGGGCGGGGTGCGGCAGCGTCGAGACGGACGCTAGGAGCTCGGGGACGACGTTCTCGCCCGCGACGAGGAGGTCGACCGGCTCGATACCAGCCGCGTGAGCCGCGTCGACGAGGTCCTCGCCCTCGCATGCGAACAACCCCGACTCCTCGCGGTGCTTGCGTGCCGAGAGGAGCTTGCGCACCCGCTTGAGGCGCTCGTTGTCGCGCGACGTGATCACCCGAGCCACTCCAGCCACTGCCCGTGATGGCCGAGGCGCGCGGTGAGCCGGGGACCTTGCGACGGCCACACGGCCACCTCGGCGAGCCTCTCGCTCAGGCTGCCTTGTCGAGCGCGGCCTTCGCCTGCTCGGCGACCGCGGCGAACGCGTCGGGCTCGTTCATCGCCAGGTCGGCGAGCGACTTGCGGTCGAGCTCGATACCGGCCTTGTCCAGCCCGTGGACGAGCTGGTTGTACGAGAGCCCGTGCTGCCTCGCCGCGGCGTTGATGCGGATGATCCACAGCGAGCGGAAGGTGCGCTTGCGGTTCTTGCGGTCGCGGTACGCGTAGACGAGCGAGTGGTCGACCTGCTCCTTCGCGTACGTGTAGTGCGACTTCTTGAGGCCGTAATAGCCCTTCGCCTGCTCGAGCACCTTGCGCCGCTTCTTGCGCGCATGGACGGAGCGCTTGACGCGCGGCATCAGGGACCTCCCAGCAGCTTCTTGAGAGCGCGGGTGTTGCTGCGCGCGACCTCGTAGTCCTTGCGGAAGCCGCGTCTACGCTTCGACGACTTCTTCTGCAGGTTGTGGCTCTTCATCGCGTGACGGCGCAGCAGCTTCCCCGCCCCGGTCACCTTGAACCTCTTCTTGGCCCCGCTTGACGTCTTCACTTTCGGCATCACGTTTCACTCCTGCGTTCTTCGTCGGCCCGAGCACCATGACCATGTTGCGACCGTCGAGAAGGGGCTGCTGCTCGATCTGCCCGATCTCCTTGACGTCCTCAGCGAGACGCTCGAGGAGCATGCGACCCCGCTCCGGGTGGAGGGTCTCCCGCCCCCGGAACATGATCGTCACCTTGACCTTCGCCCGCTGGTTCAGGAAGCGGACGACGTGCCCCTTCTTGGTCTCGTAGTCGTGGACCCCGATCTTCGGTCTGAACTTGATCTCCTTGATGTTGATCTGCGACTGGTGCTTGCGCGCCTGCTTGGCCCGCTGCTCCTGCTCGTAGCGCCACTTCCCGTAATCCATCACCCGCGCGACGGGCGGGTCGGCGTTCTTCGCGACTTCCACGAGGTCGAGGTTCTTCGAGTACGCGTACTCGAGCGCCTCCTTCGTGTCCTTGATCCCGATCTGCTCGCCGTCCTCACCGACGAGCCTCACCCGCGGCACGCGAATCTGCTCGTTGATCCGATCCTGCTGGACGACCGGCCGCGTCCTGTCCTCGGGACGACGCCTGGGTCTCAAAGGCTGCTCACCAAGCTCTGCTTCCTCTCAAAACCTCGCTGATCCTCTCTTTCAACGACAAAACCGCTGCGCGCAGCGGCACCGGATCCTCGTCTTGCGACTCGGTTGAACCCCGCGCGACTGAGCGCCGGCGAGGTGAGGGGCGATGCCGTCCCTGCTTGCAGGGCCAAAGCGTAGCAGCGTGACCGCATACTCGTAAGGGCCGGATCTGGACGGCCCTACACGGGGGGAGCTGCTCGGCGAGCTCGGCGAGCAGCTCGTCGAGCGACAGCGCCGCCTGGCCCTCTCCCCCGCGCCGGCGCACGGCGATCGCGGTCTCCGACTCGCGGTCGCCCCAGACCACCGCGTAGGGCACCTTCTCCACCTCGACGTCCCGGATCCGCTTCCCGAGCGTCTCCGCCCGGTCGTCGACCTCGACCCGGTAACCCGCGTCGCGGAGCTTCCCGGCGAGCGAGCGAGCCGCCTCGTGATGCGCTTCGCCGACCGGCACCACGCGCACCTGCACCGGAGCCAGCCACAGCGGAAAGGCGCCTCCGTAGTGCTCGATGGCGATACCGACGAACCGCTCCAGCGACCCGAGCAGCGCCCGGTGGATCACGTACGGCGTGTGCTCGCGATTGTCGGAGCCCATGTACGTGAGCCCGAACTGCTTCGGCATCTGGGAGTCGAGCTGGATCGTCCCCATCTGCCACGACCGACCGAGTACGTCAGTCATGTGGAGGTCGACCTTGGGCCCGTAGAACGCCCCGTCGCCCTCGTTCACGGCGAAGTCGATGCCACGGCGTTCGAGGGCTGCCCGCAGCGCGCTCTCGGTGAAGTCCCATTCCTCGTCGGTGCCGAGCTTCTTCTCGGGCCGGGTCGAGAGCTCGAACCGAGCCTCCATGCCGAACAGGTCGTAGAGGAACGCAGCGAAGTCGAGGCAGCCGAAGATCTCGTCCTCGATCTGGTCCGGGGCGCAGAAGATGTGCGCGTCGTCCTGCGTGATGTGGCGAACCCGAAGCAGGCCGTGCAGCACGCCGGCCCGCTCGTCTCTGTGCAGCGTCGACGACTCCGCGTACCGGAAGGGGAGGTCGCGGTAGCTGCGCAGCTGGCTGCCGAACAGCAGCATGTGCCCCGGGCAGTTCATCGGCTTGAGCGCAAAGGACCGCTCGTCGCCTGGGATGAAGAACATCTCGTCGCGGTAGTTCTCGAAGTGCCCGGAGGTGACGTAGACGTCGACGTCGTAGATGAGTGGTGTCTTCACCTCGTCGTAGCCGCGCGCCCGGTTCTCGCGCCTGCGGAGATCCTCGAGCTCGTTCCACACGACCATCCCTTTCGGGTGCCAGAACGGCGATCCGGGCGACGCGTCGGACAGGTGGAACAGATCGAGCTGCGGCCCGACCCGCCGGTGGTCGCGGGCCCGCGCCTGTTCGAGCCGCTCCATGTGCGCATCGAGATCGGCCTGCGAGTAGAAGGCGGTGCCGTAGATTCGTGTCAGCTGCGTGTTCTTCTCGTCGCCCCGCCAGTACGCGCCGGCGAGCCCCGTCAGCTTGACGGCCTTGATCGGCTTCGCGTTCTGCAGGTGCGGCCCGCGGCAGAGGTCGGTGAAGTCACCCTGGGTGTACAGAGAGATGTCGCCCTCGGCCGTGTCGACGAGCTCGACCTTGTACGGCTCCCCCTCGGCCTCGAAGCGGGCGCGTGCCTCGTCGCGGGAGATCTCCTCGCGTGTCCACTCGCGCCCTTCGCCGAGCTCGCGGCCGAGCTCCTCCTCGATGGCGGCGAGGTCGGCTTCGTGGATCGGCTCCGGGAACTCGAAGTCGTAGTAGAAGCCGCCGTCGATCGGAGGCCCGATCGCCACCTTCACGCCGGGGTGCAGCCGGCGCACGGCCTCCGCAACGAGATGTGCGGCCGAGTGGCGCAGCACGTACAGGGCGTCCGGGTCCCCGGTGTCACGCGTCGTCAGGATCTCGATCCGCTCGCCGTCGGCCAGCGGCAGCCGCAGGTCGCGCGGCTCTCCGTCGACCCGTACGAGAACGGCCTGCTCGGCCAGCTTCGGCCCGATCGCCCGCGCCGCGTCCAGCCCGCTCGCACCGTCGGGGAGCTCGAGCTCGGTCGCGTCGGGGAGGACGACCTTCATCGCGGCGGAGGATAGTCGGGAGCGGAAGCGGCGCTCGCCCCTACCGGGCGCGGGCGAGCGCCGGGGGCGTTCCCGGTGGGCGCTCGATGCGGGCGCTCAGGGTCATGCCCGGATCGTAGCCGGCCGAAGCCGCAGGACGCGCGGCCGGTTCCCTCGATCGGGCGTTGAGGGAACCGCGGGCGTGCACCGAAGATCTCATGGTGCCGCCGGTTCCGGTCTACCGGGGACGCTTCGGCCCTGCCGAGGCGGAGCGCCTCCTGTGGCGCGCCGGGTTCGGCCCGCGCCGGGGGGAAGCCCGCCGCCTCTCCGAGCTCGGCCTCGACGCGGCGGTTCGCTCCCTGACGCATCCGGGTCGCGAGCGCCTCGTCGGCAAGCCTCCGCGCGACGACAAGCACCGCCGTCTGGCACCGGCCGACGCCTATGGGCACGACCACCTGTGGTGGCTCGACCGGATGGTGCGCACCAGCAGACCGCTCGTGGAGCGCATGACGCTCGTCTGGCACGACTGGTTCGCCACCTCGAACAACGGCGTCGGCTCGCAGAAGCTGATGCTCCAGCAGAACCGGCTGCTCCGGCGGTTCGCCCTCGGGAACTTCCGCTTCCTCGTGCACGCCGTTACGGCCGACCCGGCCATGCTCCTGTGGCTGTCGGGAGCCGACAACTCGAAGGACGCGCCGAACGAGAACTACGCCCGTGAGCTGATGGAGCTGTTCACGCTCGGCGAGGGCAACGGCTACGACGAGCGCGACGTCCGGGAGCAGGCCCGCGCACTGACGGGCTTCCGGTACTCCTGGAGCCGCAACAAGGGTCCGGTCAACTTCCACTTCGACCCGCGCCGCCACGACACAGGCGGCAAGGTCGTGTTCGGCCAGAGCGGGAACTACGACTTCAGGGACGCGTGCAACCTGTGCCTCGACCATCCGGCGCATCCGCGGTTCTTCGTCGAGAAGCTGTGGGGCTATTTCATCCCGGTGCCGCCGGAGCCCGCAACGCGCCGCGCGCTCGAGGGGACGTACCGCCGGAGCTATGAGGTCAGGCCGGTGCTCGACGCCATCCTGCGTCACCCCAAGCTCTATCTCGGGCCGCGCATGGTCAAGCCGCCGGTCGTCTACATGGCCGGGCTGCTGCGAACGCTCGGCCGTCGGGTCGAGGGCGGCGCCTGGGTGTGGCTCGCCGACGGCTCGGGCCAACGCCTCTTCTACCCTCCGAACGTCGCCGGCTGGGACGACGAACGCTGGCTCGACACCGCCACCTTCCGCGGGCGCTGGGCGATCGCCAACGAGGCGCTCTCGAAGTTCGTCGTCGAGCAGAAGCGGGGCAAGAGGCCACCGAAGGTGCCGTTCGACGCGGAGCACATCGTCGCCGACGCCGTGTACCTGCTCGGCAGCCCGCGCATCAGGCCTGAGACCCACACCGCGCTCGTGCGCTTCGCCCGCACGGCGTTGCGCGACGCCGACGAGGATTGGAAGAAGGACGGCTACCCACCGCTCGTTCTGAACGCCGTCCGCCAGCTGCTCGCCGTGTCCCCCGACCTGCAGGTGTGCTGATGGGTTGCTGCACGGAGCACACCCGGTCCGACCTCTTTCGCCGCGGCGTGGCGACAGCGGGCTGCGGACTGCCATCGATCGAGGCGGGCATGCCGACGCCCGCCGGGACAGGTCTCGATCGGCGGAGCTTCCTGGCCCGCAGCCTCGGGCTCGCCGTCGCGGTGTACGGCGGTAAGGCGCTCGGACCCGAAGCGTTCGAGGCGGGGATCGCCGCCGCGCAGGCGGCCGGCGCCGCCAAGAGCCGTGTCCTGGTGAGCGTCTTCCTCGACGGCGGCGCCGACTCGCTCTCGATGCTGTTCCCGGCCGAGGATCCGCTGTACCGCAAGCTCCGACCGCGCCTGGCGCTCGGCGCTGCGCAGGGCGTCGCCTTCACCGAGGATCCGCGGCTCCACTGGCATCCCTCCCTGACGCCGCTTGCGACCCTGCACGCCGAGGGCAAGGTCACCGTGATGCCCGGGATCGGGTACTCCGACCCGAACCAATCGCATTTCACGTCCCGTCATTTCTGGGAGGTCGGGGCACTCGACGAGCGCCTCGTCACCGGCTGGCTCGGCCGCTACCTCGACCGGTACGGAGCGCGGGACAACCCGCTGCAGGGGCTGGCGCTCGATTGGGGCCTGCAGCCGGCGCTGGCGACGAAGAAGGTGCCGGTCGCCTCGATCGACGGCCCGGACCGGTTCGACTTCTGGGCGCGCGGCGTGTGGGGAGAAGTGCAGGTGCGGCTGCTCGACGCGATCGGCCTGCTCGGAGAGCTCCCGACCCGCGGCGACCCCGGGCTCGAGCAGGCGACCGACGCGGCCCGGCAGACCTCCCAGCTCTACCGGCAGCTCGCTCCGTTCCGATCGAAGGACGGCGACGCCAAGGGCTTCGGCAGCCCGGTGCCGTACCCCGGTGGTGACGACGCCTTCCCGCGCAGGCTCGCCGGTCTCGCCGCGATGCTCGGCGCCGGCCTACCGCTGCGCTGCGTCGCGGTCACCGCGCCCGGCTCCTACGACACCCACGACAGTCAGCCGGGCGAGCTGTCCGAAGGGTTGAAGCTGACGGCCGACTCGCTGCTCTCCTTCCAGCGCGACCTCGAGGCTCGCGGTCTCGCGGACCGCGTGCTCGTGCACGTCTGGTCGGAGTTCGGCCGCCGGGCCGAGGAGAACGCGTCGCGGGGCACCGACCACGGGGCAGCCGGAGCCGGCTTCCTCATCGGAGAGCAGGCGAGCGGGACGATGGTCGGCGAGTTCCCGGGTCTCGACACGCTCGACCGCGACGGCAACCTCATGGCGACGGCCGACTTCCGCGGCCTGTACGCGTCGCTCGTCGAAGACTGGCTGGGAGGCGACGCGGAGGCCGTGTTGCCCGGCGCGAAGCTACCGCGCCTCAAGGTCGTCAAGTGACGTTCCCGTGCGTTCGGTGAGTCGCCCGGCTCTGGTCACCGTCGCGGTCGGTGCGGCCGCAGCGATCGTCACGGGCGCATCGGCGGCGTCGCGGCCCGCGCCGGCGCGCGTGCAGGTGACGGCGAACGAGTACAGGCTGGCACTCTCCCGCGTCCAGATCCGGCGTGGCCCGGTCGTCGTGGAGCTCTACAACCTCGGCGAGGACGACCACGACCTCGCGTTGCGCCGGATGGCGAAGGGCGCACGGACGTATCGCATCCACGTCGTCGCCCCGGGTCGCGTGGCCGAGCTCGAGGCCCGGCTCGCGCCCGGCCGCTACGCGCTCTGGTGCACCCTCGCCGACCACCGCGCACGGGGGATGCGCGCGACGCTCGTCGTGCGCCCGCGATAGCGCACCCTAGACTGCGCCGATGGGCGATCTCACCGCCTCGGGGGCCCGGTCGTGGCCGGTGCGCCTGCTGCGGTCGCCGCTCGGGATCCTGCGCAAGCTCGTCGCGGTGATCCCGCAGGCGATCGACGGCTACTTCGCACACCGGCTGCCGCAGCACGCGGCCGGGATCGCATACCGCGTCCTCTTCTCGCTGGCACCGCTGGCCATCGTGCTCGTGTCGGTGTTCGGGCTCGTGCTCCAAGACGACGAGGTGCGCCAGGACGTGATCGACTCGATCGTCGACTGGCTCCCGGTGAACGAGGAAGGGAGCCAGCGCGTCGAGGACGCGATTACGAACATCGCCAGCCCGGCCAGCGCCTTGGGCCTGCTCTCGCTGCTCGTCTTCGCCTGGGCGGCGACCGGAATGATGGCCGCAATCCGCACGGGCCTCGACACCGCGATGGACGTCCAACGCCGGCCGGCTGCACGCGGCAAGCTGGTCGATTTCGTTCTCGTGGCGGCCGCCGGCGCGCTCGTCCTCGTCGCGATCGGCGTCAGCATCGGCACGCAGGTCATCGGGCGGGTGGCAACCGAGCTGTCCCATGCATTCGGCTTCCAGGGCGGCGTCCTCGACGATGTGACGCGTGCGGGGCTTCCGCTACTCGTATCCACGGCCGTCGTGATCCTCCTCTACCGCTTCGTTCCCGCCGGAAACCTCCGCTTTCGAGACGCGCTGGCCGGCGCGCTCGTCGCAGCCGTGCTGCTGCTCGCCATCTCGCTGGCCTCCGCATACATCTACGACAAGACGACGCGGCTGTCCGTCATCTACGGCTCGATCACGGTCGCGCTCGTCTTCCTCTACTCCGTCTACCTGTACGCCTCGGCGCTGCTCTTCGGGGCGGAGGTGGCCGCCGCGTGGTCGCGGCCTCCGCAGGGTCCCGGCGATCCGATCGTCGTCCAGGTCAAAGAGGCCGTGCTGGGCCTGTTCGTCCACCGGGAGGCGGAACAGGCCAACGATCAGTCGGCCGGGTACCAGTCGCAGCCGCCCGCCGAGAGCGGCACCTCGGGCGGACGAACGACGTAGACGACGCCGCGCATGCGTGCGGTGGGCTTTTTCTATAGACTTTTCGCGTCCCGTCTCCCGGCGACCCGGAGGTTCCCGTGGCCCTCTCGACCGAGCCCACCGCTCTCGATCCGCTCGACTTCCTCGCGCTCGACAGCCTCCTCGACGTGGAGGAGCGTGCAGTGCGCGACACCGTGCGCCAGTTCGTGCGCGAGCAGGTGCTGCCCGAGATCGGCGACTGGTTCGAGCGCGGCGTCCTGCCCCGGGAGCTGCTGACGGAGCTGGCGAAGCTCGGCCTGTTCGGCATGCATCTCGACGGCTACGGCCTCCCCGGGGCGAGCGCCGTCGCCTACGGCCTCACCTGCCTCGAGCTGGAGGCAGGCGACTCGGGTGTACGCAGTGCGGTCTCGGTACAGGGCTCGCTCGCAATGTTCGGCATCTGGCGCTGGGGCTCGGAGGAGCAGAAGGAACGCTGGCTGCCGGCGATGCACGCCGGCGAGGCGATCGGCTGCTTCGGGCTGACCGAGCCGGACGCCGGCTCGGACCCGGGTGCGATGCGGACACACGCGCGACGTGACGGCACGGACTGGGTGCTGAACGGCACCAAGATGTGGATCACGAACGGCACCATCGCCGACGTGGCTGTCGTCTGGGCGCGCACGGACGAGGGCGAGATCCGCGGCTTCCTCGTGGAGAAGGGAGTTCCTGGCTTCTCGGCACCGGAGATCCACAAGAAGATCTCCCTGCGCGCCTCGGTGACCAGCGAGCTCGTGCTCCAGGACGTTCGCGTGCCGCAGGAGAGCGTGTTCCCCGAGGTGCGGACGCTGCGCGGCCCGCTCTCGTGCTTGAACGAGGCACGCTACGGGATCGTCTGGGGCTCCGTGGGCGCAGGCCGGGCCTGCTTCGAGGCAGCCCTCGGGTACGCGAAGGAGCGGCTCGTCTTCGGCAAGCCGATCTCGGCCTATCAGCTCACGCAGCAGAAGCTGGCGGAGATGGCGCTCGAGGTGAACCGCGCCGGCCTCGTGGCGCTGCACGTGGGCCGCATGAAGGACGCAGGCACGTTGCGGCCGGAGCAGGTCAGCATGGGCAAGATGGGGAACGTCCGCGGTGCGCTCGAGGTCTGCCGCACCGCGCGCTCCGTGCTCGGCGCCAACGGTGTCACCCTCGAGTACCCGGTCATCCGGCACATGAACAACCTCGAATCGGTGCTCACCTACGAGGGCACGCACGAGGTACACACCCTCGTCGTCGGCAACGCGCTGACGGGCACGCCGGCCTTCCGGTAGCTCGCCGTGGCCGTCACCCCCGCCCCCGCACGCCCTCGCCGCCCGACGGCGCAGCACCGCGCCGCAGCGGCGCTGCGCGCAGCGATCCTGGAAGGAGAGCTTCGCCCGGGACAGAGGGTCAACCAGGAGG
The DNA here is from genome assembly GCA_963703975.1 of uncultured Actinomycetes bacterium. Classification (GTDB taxonomy): domain Bacteria; phylum Actinomycetota; class Thermoleophilia; order Gaiellales; family Gaiellaceae; genus Gaiella. The sequence continues at coordinate 39,745 of CAVPGO010000017.1, read as the reverse complement.
ACTGGGCGGCGCGCACCGGCGTCAGCGCGATCCCCGTGCGCGAGGCGCTGAACGCGCTCTCCGGCGAAGGCCTCGTCACGTACCGGCCGCGGCGCGGGTACGTCGTCACCGAGCTCGCCCTCGCCGAACTCGAGGAGGTGTATGCGCTGCGGTGCCTGCTCGAGACCGACGCCATTCGCCGCGGTGTACCCCGCGCGACCGAGGTGGACGTCGAGGCGCTCGCCGCTGCGGCACGCGACTGCCGCGCAGCCGTCCGCGGCGGAGACCTTGCCGGACGACTCGACGCCAACCGCCGCTTCCACGACCGCCTCTTCGGGCTCGCCGGGAGCCGGCCGCTGTCCCGGCTCATCGACGGGCTCTGGGACCAGACCGAGGCCTACCGGGCGCTGTACTACGCGTTGCCGGGCGAGACGGCCGAGGCCGACCGCTTGCACGATGCGATCGTCACCGCGGTCACCGACGGCGACGTGGGCGCCGTCGTTTCGCTCCAGGACGAGCATCGCGAGCGAGCGCTCGAACACCTCCGCACGGCGCTGGCCACCTGACGTGCCGGGATCGTGGCACCCCGCGGAAGGGCGCGTCCAGCTGTCCGGGCACCCTCGGCCCGCGTCCGACGACCGGTGCCGGGTGCACCTAAGATCTGGTCTCTGCCCTGCAACACCCGCCTGGAAGCCGCACCACGCCCGCTGTGAGCCCGGGTGGCTGACACGCGCGCACGCGGACAGCAGGCGGCCTCCTCGGGGAGCGGACGCTTCGGCCGCAGCATGCGCGTCCTTGCCGGGCGGCTCGGGCTGCCGCTGCCCGATCCGGCCGTTCCTGTGTACGCGGGCGTCCCCTACGCGATGCTTGCGGTTCCCGACGACTCTCCGAAGCTGACCGCGACCGAGCCGCCGGTTGCCTCGGAGGCGAAGAACGTCGCTCCCGCCGTCGAACGGCATCGTCGGACGCGCGAGAACGAACGGCACGGCGAGTTGTCGAACCGGCTGCTCGACAACATCGAGGAGGTGGTCCGGGGCAAGCGGGACCAGGTGAAACTCGTCCTCTGCGCCTTGTTGTGCGAAGGGCACGTTCTCCTCGAGGACGTACCCGGCACGGCGAAGACCGTGCTGGCTCGTGCGATCGCCCGATCGATCGACGGGGCCACCGCTTCCCGCGTGCAGTGCACGCCCGATCTGCAGCCGACCGACGTCACCGGCCTGTCGGTCTACAACCAGAGGGACCGGGAGTTCGAGTTCCAGCCGGGGCCGGTCTTCGCCAACATCCTGCTCGTCGACGAGATCAACCGCGCCATGCCAAAGACGCAGAGCGCGCTGCTCGAGGCGATGGCCGAGCGACAGATCACCGTCGACGGCCAGTCCCGCCCGTTGCCGTCCCCGTTCCTGGTCCTCGCCACGGAGAACCCGCTCGACCACGAGGGCGTCTTCCCGCTGCCGGAGGCGCAGCTCGACCGGTTCTTCCTCAAGGCGGCGCTCGGCTACCCGCAGGCGCGCGAGGAGCTCGAGATCGTGCAGGCGCAGCGGCACACCCATCCACTGCACTCGCTGCAGCCGGCGATCACGCTCGCCGAGCTCGGCGAGCTGCACGACGCCGTCGCGGCCGTGTACATCGACCCGATCCTGCAGCAGTGGGTGATCGACCTCGTGCGCGCGACGCGCGAGCTGCCCGGGGTCCAGATCGGCGCTTCCGTCCGCGGCTCACTCGCCCTCGAACGGGGGGCACGCGCGATGGCGCTGCTCGAGGGACGTGAGCACGTCGAGCCGAGCGACGTCGAGCTGCTCGTCGAGCCCGTCCTCTCCCACCGCGTGCTCCTGACGCCCACGTACACGATCGACGAGGGCGCCGACGCGACTGAGGGGTTGCTCGCACAGTGCTTGGAACGAGCGCCGAGGCCGGCGCCCGCGGAGCGCACGGACGGTTGACAACCGTGCGGCAGGCCGCCCAGGTGCGCGAGCCCGACCTCACGTTTCCGCTCGTCCCCGCGCGGAGGATCGTCAGCCTCGACGTCTCCGGTCGCACGAGCCGACGGCGTGGCAGCGGGGGCGAGGTCGCCGGGTCACGACCGTACCGACGTGGCGATGCCGTCAGGCTCGTCGACTGGCGCGCCTCGGCACGCCTGTCGACGGCGCGGGCGAGCGACGAGTTCGTCGTCCGCGAGCGCTTCGCGGAGGACGTCATCCGGGTGCTCCTGATCGTCGACCGCGGCCCGTCGATGGGGCTCTTCCCGGCACACCTCCCGTGGCTGCGGAAGCAGGAGGTGGTGCGGGTCGCAGGCCGGATGATCCTCGCGAGCAGCCGCGCCGTGCATGCCCTCGTCGGGCGCGCGGACTGCGGGCCGGAGGGCCCGCGCGTACAGCGCCCCGTGCGCGACCAGGCCCTGCTCCGCCTGCTGGAGCAGGAGCTCGCGCACGACTCGGCCGACGGGCCGGCGCGTGGGCTCGACACGACTCTCACCCAGCTCACGGCCTTCCCAGCAGAGGTCCCGGCGGGAACGTTCGTGTTCCTGCTCTCGGACTTCCTCGCGCCCCCGCGACCCGACCTCCTCCACACCGCCCTTGCCGCCGGCTGGGACGTCGTGCCCGTGCTGATCCAGGACCCGGTCTGGGAGCGATCGTTCCCGGCGGTTTCGGGTGTCACGCTGCCGCTCGGTGACCCGGGCACCGGGGCCGTCCGCCTCGTCCGCCTGCGACCGGCCGAGGCGCGCGAGCGACGAGAGCGAAACGAGGCGCGTGCTCATGCACTGGCCGACACGTTCCTCTCGCTCGGGGCCGACCCGGTCATGCTCACGTCGTCCGATCCGAGAGCCGTCCAGACCGCGTTTCTCGCCTGGGCGCGAGCTCGCACGGGTCTCGCCAGGAGGGTCCGGTGAGCATCGGGATCGCCCGGGTCGGTGCTCGTCTGAGCTCGATCTGGGACCGCCCGGCCGCCCGCCTGCTCGCCATCGGAGCCGTGCTCGCGGTGACGCTTGCAATCGTGGTCCTCGTGCTGCGCCCCGCCGGCGCTGCACCAGCGCCCGAGCTCCGGCATTCGCCGATCACCGTGACGCAGGCCGTGACGCCCACGACGGCGTTGTTCGGCGATCGGCTGGAGGCAGTGGTCGACGTCTACACCGCGGCCCCCGCCGTCGCCGCGCCCTCGGTACGGGTCGCAACCGACTTCCGGCCCTACACCGTCGTCGACACGCGCGTCGACCGTTCGAGCCGGCGGTCGGTCACGCTCACGCGGACGGTCGTCTCGCTGCAGTGCCTGACGACCGCGTGCCTTCCGCTGCGGCGACAACCGCGCACCTTCCACTTCGCACCGACAACCGTTCGTTACAGCCGGCGGGGACAGGACCGGACGCTGACCGAGCCATGGAGCCCCGTTCGCGTCTCGTCACACCTCGAGTCGGCGCATGCGCGGCTCGCGGAGGTGCCCCCCGAGCTCACGACCGAGACACGGTTGCCCCCGGATGCACTGCGGCTCGGGCTCGTTGCGATCGCAATCGCATGCGCGGCCGCAGGTGTGTGGCTCGTCCTCACCGGCCTGTGGCCGCACGTCTTCTCGTCACGGCGCCGCTGGCGTCGACTGAGCGAGCTCGACCGGGCGCTCGCCCAACTCGACGCCGCCACCGCGATCGACGACGAGGGTCTCCGCCGCCGCGTCCTCGAGCAGCTGGCAACGAGGCTCGGCGAGGCGGATCGGGCCTCGCTGGAGCGGCGCACCCGGACGCTCGCCTGGTCTGCTCACGAGCCCCGTGAGGAGGATCTCGCCGCCCTCGGTGCACAGGTTCGCGCCGACCTCATCGGAGGGAACAGGTGAGCATCGGGGTCTCCTCTGCACCCACACGACGGGCACTAGGGCGTCGTGCGATCCCGAGCGGCGAGCTCGACGCCTTCACCGGCCCCGCGCGGCGCACGCGGCTCCTGCTCGTCCTCCTGCCGCTCGGTGTGCTCGCCGTCGCCGCAGGTCTGGCAGTTGCGCCCGGCGACCAGCCGGCCGTTCCCGCCGCACTGCAGGGTGGCGACGGGCTGATGGTGGTCGTGGACGTCTCCTGGAGCACACTCAACGCCTCGCCCGTGATCGCTCAATCGCTGCGCGCCGTCGCCCGCAAGCCAGGACAGAAGGCGGGGCTCGTGCTCGCCTCCGACAGCGCGTACCTGGCGCTGCCACCCGAGGCGCCCGGGTCGGCACTCGCCGGCTGGCAGCGGCTGATCACCTACGTGAGCGCCAACAACCGGAAGATCGCGCGACGTGCGAAGCAGAACCGGGATCCGATCCCCTACCCGACGCCCGGCGACTACCCGTGGGCGGGGGTCTTCACCGGTGGGACTCGACTCTCGTCGGGCATCGCACGGGCGACCCAGGCGCTGCACGAGGCCGGTGCGCGCCACGGGCAGATCGTCCTCATCAGCGACCTTCGTGATACGCCGGAGGACCTGCCCCGTGTGAGCGCGGCGATCACGCGCCTGCACGAGCTCGGCATGCGGCTCCGTGTCGTGGTCGTCGGCAATGCCCTGCGCGACCGCAAGGCCTTCTCCGATCAGGGTGGGGCCGAGTTCGTGACGAGCGCTGCCGACGCCGTCTACGCACCTCGTCACCCCCGCGCGCTTCCGACTGCGCCGCCGGCGATGCTCCTCATCCTGCTCGGCCTCGTCCTCGCCGGGCTCCTCGCCGCCGCCGAGCTGCTCCTGCCACGCCTGCGCTGGGGCGTGCGAGAGGAGCGCGCGTGAGGCGCCGCTCGCTCGTCCGGCCGGCAGCCGGCGTCGTCCTCATCGTGGTCGCGGTCGGCGCCGCCTTGCTCACTCGAGGCGTCGCCCAGGCGGAGCGGGCCCACCGCGATACGCAGGCGGCGTGGCAGCCGGGCAGTGCACCGAAGGCACCCCCTCCGGCGAGTTGGCTGCAGACGGCCGGCGAGCGCATGCTCGGCACCAGAGCGCGGAGCGAGCTCCAGCGCGCCTACATCGCGTATCGAGCCGGGCTCGCCGATGTGATCCCGGGCACCACGTACCCGCAGACACAGGCGCGCTGGCAGGCGATCGCCGCGATCGACCGCATCCGAGGGTCGCTCGGGAGCGATCGGGATCGAGCCTCCGCCGATGCGATGCTCGGGCGCGTGCTCGCCGAGAGCGCGACGGCGGCGGGACCGACGACACAGCGCCAGACCCTGCACGACAACGCGATCGCGGCACTCCGGAGCGCGGTGCTCGGCGACCCGGCGAGCGCGGCGTCGAAACACGACCTGGAGGTGCTGCTCGCCGAGGCCGGCGAGGCGAAGTCGCACACGCGCGGTAACTCGGCGCAGGACCGCCCCGGAGACAAGCTGGCCGTGGCCCCGCGCGCGCAGGCCGCCGGGTCCGGGTACTGAAGCCGGCACATGATCGCCACGCTCGTCTTCCTCACTCCCTGGGCCGGCCTCGTCGCCGTCGCGTTCGCCATCCCGCTCGCCGCGCTCGTGATCCGCGAGCGGCGCGGCGCACGCCTGCGGGCTCAGCTGCGACTCGCCGGTCCCGGCCCCGCCCGCGCGGTCATGCGTGGCTGCGCGATCGCGTGCGTTGCCATCCTCGTGGGCCTGACCGCCGCGCAGCCGGCTCTCCGCAGTCTCGGCGGCGATCGGATGCGGACCGATGCGGAGCTCTACCTCGCGTTCGACGTCAGCCGCTCCATGCTGGCCAGCGCGAAGCCCGGTGGGCGCGACCGGCTCGACCGCGCGGTCTCCGTCGCGCGACGCGTCCACCAGGGCCTGCGGCAGATCCCCACCGGCGTCGCCACGGTGACGAATCGCATGATGCCCCTCCTGTTCCCGATCCCCGACGCGCGGGGCGTCCCGCTCGTTCTCGACCACTCGGTCGCGATCGGTCAACCGGCGCCGTCTCGGCTCACGACGCCGCGGGCGACACAGCTCGGCGCGATCAGCCTCGCCGCGGACCGCACGTACTTCGGCCGCTCGGCCAAGCGGCGAGCCCTCGTCGTCCTCAGCGACATGGACACGGACGAGTTCGGCCTCGACGGGACGCTCCAGACGCTCCGTCGTCACCGCATCGAGCCGTTCTTCGTACGCATTGCAGCACCCGGGGAGCGCGTCTACGACGCACGCGCGCGAGCGGAGCCGTACCGCCCGAGCAGCACGCTCGCAGTGAGCACGCTCCGGCGCGCGGGCTGGCACGCCTACGAGGAGCACGAGCTCGCTCAGCTGCTCACGGATCTCCACGGCCACCTCGGCTCGGGGCCGACGAGGCCGAGCGGGGTCGTCCTGACGCAGCGCAACCTCGCTCACATCACGGGCCTCGCCGCTCTCGCAGCGGCCGCCGTCCTGATCGCCTCCAGCCTCCTCGCGGGAGTGACGCCCACGCGGCGGCCGCAGCCGACCGGGCGCTAGGACCGTCCCACGGGAACGTCGACGGCAGCGAACGACGACGTCACCGCGACGAAGCCTCCGTTGGAGGCGGATACGGCAATCGCGTCGAGGATCTCGATCACGTGGGCCGCGTGGTCGGCGCGAGCCCGGTGCGGACGCCCCGCCTTGATCGCGTCTGCGAGCTCGGCAACGGCTCGTCCCCAGTCGGTTCCGGGAAACGGCGGCGAGACGGGCTCGACCGGCTCGTACGAGCCGCCGAACTCGGCCAGCTGCACGGGCGAATCGAAGTGCTGCCAGCTCTCGAGGAAGAGCGAGCCCACATCCCCGTGGAATTCGATCCCGCTCTGCTTGGAGTGCTGGCCGACGTAGAAGCTCGTCGTCAGCCTCACCACCGGACCGCTCTCGAGCTCGACCACGGCGACTCCGAAGTCCGGCGTCTCGACGTGGAAAGCCTCCCCGGAGGCGCTCGTCCGGTCGGGGAGCACGATGCGCCCGTACGCCCTGACGGTACGTGCCGGCCCGAACATGGCCGTGATGATCGTGAGCGGGTAGACACCGACGTCGACGAGAGGACCGACACCGTAGAAGGGTGCCGGCGCAGGGTGCCAGCGCTCGATGCGCCCCCAGTTGACTTCGGCGTACACGACCCGCACCGTCCCGATGGCGCCGCTCGAGACCATGCGCCAGGCCGTCTCCTGGGCCTCCCCCATGAACGTGATCGGCGAGCAGCTGAGGCGCAAGGCGGACGCTTCGGCGAGCTCGACCAGGCGCCTGGCCTCGGCATGGTTGCCGGCCAGTGGCTTCTCGCTGTGCACGTGCTTGCCCGCCCGCAGCGACTGCGCGGTGACATCGGCGTGCGCGCCGTGCGAGGTCAGGTTGATGACTGCGTCGACATCCGGATCGGCCAGCACGTCGCTGAGCGACGCATAGGCGGTACCTCCGAAGCGCTCCACGAACGCAAGCGCCCGGTCGGCGTCGACGTCGGTCGCGCCTGCGATCGAGACGGCGTCGTACGCCTGCAGCGTCTCGCCGTAACGCCCGGATATGTTTCCACATCCGACAACGGCGACGCGCAGGTGGCCGTTATCCACGCGAGGCCTCCGACAGCCGCGCGAGTTGGGCTTCGAGCGCGGCGAGCATCCGGACGCACGCCGGCGTGGGATCCTCGTGCCACGGCTCGTGCTCGATGCTGAGCGCACCGGCGTAGCCGATCTCGACCAGCGCCTCGACGCAGCCCGGGATGTCGACGCAGCCGGCGCCGTGCTCGACCGTGACGTGCTCTCCGGGACGCTCGACGTCCTTGAGATGGACGTGGACGATTCGGTCGCCGAGCTCGCGGATGGCCGTCGGGGCGTCGTAGCCGTGCGTCGCGAACCACCCCGTGTCGACGGTGGCACCGAGCACGTCAGGGGAGTCGTCGCCGATCTTGGCCAGCACCTCTGCGGGCGAGCGCTCGGGATGATTCTCGAGCCCGAGCCGCACGCCTTGCTCTCGGAGCACCGCGGCGGTCCCGTCCCGGTCGGCGAGGAGGATCTCACCCATCCCGCCGAGCACCGTGGTACCGACGGCGTCGGCGACGCGGCACGCGGCGGCCAGCTCGTCGAGGGTGGCGCCGACGGGGCCCGCCATGCTGACGACCCGCAACCCGTGGCGGTCGAGCGCTTCCACAGCGATGTCGAGGTGCTCAGGCGTGGCCCAGCGCCAGTTGAGGTGTGCCGTCCACAGGTCGAGCTGGTCGAAGCCGGCACCGCGGATGGACGCGAGCAGGGCGTCGAGCCGCGCCTCGTATGTGCGAAGCGGGCTGAAGGCGGCGTTCGTCGCAGCGTCGCACGGCCCCCAGTCCTCGACGCCCGCGTAGCCGACCTCGCGGGCGACGTAGTTGGCGCCCATGAACGAGATCGACCGTGACAGCCGGCTCGAGGTGGAGGCTGTCCTGCTCACGAGAGAACGAGGTGGTCGTCCTCGACACAGACCAGCGCCGCATCCTGTGACGGCGGCTGCTCGAGCTCGGCGAGCAGCGGCCCAACGTCCTCCAGCGCGTGCCACTTCTCGTGCAGCTGGGGCACCGACGCGAGGAGCATCTTCGTGTAGGAATGCTGTGGGTTGCCGAACACTTTCTCGGTCGCACCTGTCTCCACCACGACGCCGTGCCGCAGGATCACCGCCCGGTCGGAGATGTAGTTGCCGAGCGACAGGTCGTGGGTCACGAAGAGGACGCCGAGACCGCGCTCCTTGAGGCCGCCGAGGAGATTGAGGACGTCGATGCGCGTCGACGCGTCGAGCATGCTGATGATCTCGTCGGCGATCAGATACTTGATGTCGAGGAGCAGAGCGCGCGCGATGAGCAGGCGCTGCAGCTGCCCGCCGCTCAGCTGATGCGGGTACTTCCCAAGCACGGCCGACGGCTCGAGGCCCACCGACTCGAGGGATGTCTCGAGCTTCGTGTGCCACTCCGCCTGGCTCAGGCCGCCGAGATAGCTCCGGCGGATCATCTCGAGCACCCGATCGACCTTGAACACGGGGTTGTACGAGCTGAACGGATCCTGGAACACACCCTGGACGCTCCCGTAGTAGCTGCGGAGCGCCCGGCGACCGAGCGTCGAGACGTCCTCTCCGTCGACGGTGATCGTGCCCGATGTGACCGGGATGAGGCGGAGCACCATCTTGCCCACCGTCGTCTTGCCGCTGCCGCTCTCGCCGATGAGCGCTACGACGACACCTCGGTCGACGGGGAACGTCACATTCGACACCGCAGTCAGCAACGAGCCGCCGAAGGTTCCGGTCTTGTACACCTTCGTGACGCCGTTGAGCTCGAGCATCAGGCAGGCACCTTCCAGCACGCGGCGAACCGGCCGGCGCCCACCTCGACGAACGGCGGCTCCTCGGCACATTTCGCGTGGGCCAGAGGGCAGCGATCTCGAAAGCGGCAACCCGTGGGCGGGTCGAGCAGCGAGGGCGGCCGCCCGGGAATCCCTTCCAGGCGCTGCTCCGCGTATCGCACACCGACTCGCGGCATCGAGCCGAGGAGCATCTTCGTGTAGGGATGCAGCGGATCCTGGGTCACCGCCGACGCCGAGCCCTTCTCGACCAGCTTGCCCGCGTACATGACGAGGATCGAGTCGGCGATCTGGTAGAGGATCGACAGGTCGTGCGTGATGACGATCGTGCTCTTCACGAAGCCACGGTCGCGGAACTCGACGAGCATCTCTGCCACCGCCCGCTGGGTCGAGACGTCGAGTGCGGACGTGAGCTCGTCGGCGATCAGGAGCGACGGGTCGAGCAGCGTCGAGATGACCATCACGACGCGCTGCTTCTGGCCGCCGGAAAGCTCGATGGGGAAGCGGCCGAGGATCTCGTCGTCCAGGCCGACGAGGCCGAGTCGCCGGCGGAGCTCCGGCAGCGTCGCCTCGTAGCTCGCCCCGCGCGATTCGAGCAACTCGGAGATCATCCGGCCGATCTTGCGGATCGGGTTGAGTGCGCTCATCGCGTACTGCGGGATGATCGACACCTCTCGGTAGCGGAAGGCGTCCATTGCCCTCTCGTCGCCGATCGGGAGCTCGGCGTCGTTCAGCCATGCCACCCCTCCGACGAGGCGCATGCGACCGTCGAGGCGGACCAGGCTCTTTCCCAGCGTCGTCTTGCCGCAGCCGGACTCGCCCGCGAGCCCCATGATCTCGCCGTCGGCCACTTCGAACGTGACGCCGTCCAGCGCGCGTACGTCTCCGCGGAGCGTGCGGTAGTACACACGCAGGTTGTCGACCGCCAGGCTCATGTCGACCCCGCAGATCCGGGGTCGCGAGAATCCCTGAAGCGGCCGCTGCCGCGGCCGGCGCCGCCGGTGGACGTGAAGCGCCCGATGATCAGAGGGCTCACGTCTCGCGCAGCTTGGGGTTGAAGACCTCGTCGAGGCCGACGTTCATCACGTAGAGGCCGCCCACGATCGCCGTGATGCCGATGCCCGGTGGGATGAACCACCACCAGTAGCCGAGCTGCAAGGCGCTCGCGCTCACCGCACTGTTGAGCATCAGACCGAGGGACATGACCTGGGACGGCCCGAGCCCGAGGAAGTCGAGCGTGGCGGCCGCCAAGATCGAGCCGCCGAACAGAAGGATGAAGACCAGGAACAGATAGGAGCTCATGTTCGGCGCGATCTCTTTCAGGATCACCTTGCCGCTGCCCCGCCCCGAGAGTCGCGCGAGACTGACGAAGTCGCGCGATGCCAGCGTGAAGGTCTGCGCGCGGATGGCGCGGGCAGCCCAGGGCCACGAGGTGACGCCGATCAGGATCGCTTCGGCCCAGAGGCTGCCGACGCTCAGGTACGCGGCGACGACGATGAGCACCGCGAGCGTCGGGATCACGAGCACGACGTTCGTGAGCATGCTCAGGATCTCGTCGATCACACCGCCGCGATAGCCCCCGATGAAGCCGATGGTCATGGCGATCAGCGAGGCGACGACTCCGGCGACGGCTCCGACGATGAAGCTCGCGCGGAGCCCGTACACGAACTGGGGGTAGACGTCCTGCCCGGCACCGGTCGTGCCGAGCCAGTACTCGCGCGACGGCGGTTGCCCGGTCGGAAAGCCGAACTCGAACGGGTCGGCATCCGTCAGCCACGGCCCCACGATCGCGAGCACGAGGCACGCGAGCACGACGCTGAGCCCGATCACGAGCTTCGTGTTACGGAACGCGAAGTAGAGCGTCTCGTTCCGCCTGCGTCGCTGCGGCGCGCCCGCGGGCGCGATGACCGTCACCTCGGCGGAGCCGGTGCCGACCGATTCGACGCGCGGGTCCGCGGTGTCCACTACGAGCCCTGGATCCCGGTGCGGGTGCGCGGATCGACGATCACGTACGCGATGTCGACGACGAAGTTCGCGATCAGGACACCGACGATGATGAACAGGAAGATTCCCTGCAGGAGGAAGTAGTCGCGGTTCTGGATCGCGACGATGATCAGCGAGCCCATGCCGGGATAGGCGAACACGATCTCCGTGACGAGCGCGCCTCCGACGACCGCCCCGAGCGCGAGCGCCAGACCGGACATCTGCGGGAGGACCGCGTTCCCGTACGCGTACTTGCGCACGAGCTTGCTCGGTGCCCCCAGAGCCTGCAGGTAGTTGGCGTAGTCGGCCTCGAGCTCGTAGATGATCAGATTCCGCATCCCGATCGCCCAACCGCCGAACGAGACGAGGAAGAGCGTGAGGAATGGCAGGAACCAGTGGTTCAGGAAGCTCCGGAAGAACTCCCAGGACCAGGTGGGCTGGAGGGAGAAGTCGTAGGCGCCCGAGACGGGGAACACACCCAGTCGGAACGCGAGGAAGTAGGCGAGCACGAGCGCGAGCCACACGTACGGCGTCGCCGTGAGCACGTACGAGACGGGCAGGACCGTGTTGTCGAGCGACTTCCGCCGCGCCGCCATGGCGCCCACCCGATTGCCGGCGATGTAGCTCAGCACGATCGCGGGGATGAGCAGAGCGAGCGTGTACGGCAACGCCTTCAAGATCAGCTCGCTCACCGATGACCCGACGTAGGTGATGCTCGGACCGAGGTCGCCGTGCAGCAGCCCGCGCCAGAAGCTCAGGTACTGGCTCCAGAGTGGCTTGTCGAAACCGAACGACTCGGTGAAGAACCCGTGGAGCGTCTCTGAGGCGGTCGCGTTCGTCTGCAGACGCGCGATCAACGTGTCGACCGGGTTGCCCGGCATCAGCCGCGGTATCGCCCAGTCGATCGAAACGGCCACGAACAGGGTCACGAGGTAGATCGTGATCTTGCGGAGGAGGTATCGGCTCACGTCAGGGGTATCGGCTCACGTCTGTTGCGAAACACCACGGGCGCCTGTCCATGGAGAACTCGCCCACCATGATCTCACCGATGCGCCGGCCGCCGCCCTCCTGAGAGGGCGGCGGCCGAGCGATGGCCGTGCTACTGGCCGCTAGTGCCTACTTCTGCTTCAGGTTGGCGAGCGTCTCGATGCCGGTCATGTTGAGCCAGCCGTTCCACATGACGGGGACCGACTGACGTGCCTTCACCGCAGAGCTCGGGAAGTTCGTCCAGTAGGTCGTGTTCCACTGCGCCCAGGCTCCGTTGTACCAGAGCGGGATCGCGGGGAGGTCCTCCAGGATGTACTTCTGGATCTGCGAGTTGATCTTCTTGAACCTCGGATCCGTGGACTTCAACTTGTTCATCTTGAGGGTCAGCGCCCACGGCGTCGCTCCGGCCCCCGTGAACCGCGAGAAGTTCGCGAACTGCTGATCGACGATCGGCAGGTGGAACAGGAGGTCGTAGTACGTGTAGGGGGTGTTGCTGATCGGCTTCTCGTTGTAGATCTGCAGGTCGTACCCCCCCGAGTTGCGATCGCTGTCACGCTGCGCCTGGGTGGGGAAAGCCGGTGTGATCTTGATGCCGGCTTCCTTCGCGTTGGCGGCGATGATCTGGATCGCGGTCATCCAGTCCGACCATCCGTTCGGGACGGCGAGCTGCAGGTTGATCGACGACCCGTCCTTGTTCTCGACGTAGCCGTCCCCGTTGCCGTCCTTGTAGCCGTTCGCAGCGAGGAGCGCCTTCGCGCCCGCGACGCTGTGCTTGAAGCCGAGCTTCTTGACCTGGGCCGCGTCGATGAATTGGTTCAGGTTCGGCAGCAACCCGGTCGGATTCGCCTTCTTGACGATGTTGCCGTAGTCGTCCTTGACGATCTGGTCGATGTCGATCGACATCGCGATTGCCCGACGGAAGGCCCTGTCGTTGAGCGGCTTGTGCGTCGTGTTCGTGACCATCCAGGCGGTGTTCGCGGAGAGCATGAACGGCGCCTTCGGGTAGTACGTGCCGACCTTCCCCCCGACCTGCTTGTCGATGCCGGGGAAGAAGTTGTTGCTCAGGTCGATGTTGTCCTGCAGGAAGTTCTGCATCGTGGAGGTGTTCGAGCCGTTGTTGATGTCGACGAGGTACTGCATCGGCATCTTCAAGCCGAACGCCTTCGTCGCCCACCAGCCGTTGCGCCGGTTCCACTGCAGCGTCTGCTCGCTGCCCTTGCCGGCCCCGTACGTGAACGGCCCGGTCCCGACCTGCTTGTCGGTGTCGTCCGTGTTACCCGTCGTGATCTGGGTGGCGCTGTAGCTCGACCAGATGTGCTTCGGCACGATCGGGATCTGGTACATGTTGGTGTCCCAGTCCTGATAATTCGGCACACCCTTGAAGTTGAACCTCACGACATTGCCCTTGGTCGTGATGCTCTGCAGGCCGGTCTTCCACATCGTGCCGTTCTGCGAGCCGTCGAGCTTCCCGGTCTCGAACGTGAACTTCACGTCCGCGGCCGTGAGCGGCTTGCCGTCGTTCCACGTCACGCCCTTGCGCAGGGTCACGACGTAGCTCTTCCCGACCCACTTGCCGTCGGTCGCGAGCCACGGCTTGAACGTGCCCTTGAGCGGGTCGTACCGGAACAGCGTCTCGTAGAGCAGCCCGAGCGTCCCGGTTGCGTATCCGGTCCGGAGCGGGTTGAAGCTGCTGAACGGGCCCCACTGGGAACCCGCCGTGTACAGCGTGCTCCCACGGGGCAGTGCGCTGGTCGCGCTGCTCTGTGCGCCCGCCCCGGAAGCGAACGATGCGACAGCCGCCGCCGCGACGAGCGTGACCACGCCGAGGCTGACGGCCACCTTTCTTCTACGAATTGACATGAGTCTCATTTCCTCCTGGTGATGTGCCCTGGTTGCAACGGTCGTGAGGCGCGGCGACGCGTCCTCGGGATTGGATGGGACTAACCGGTCGTTCGCAGGTGAGACGGACGCATCCCTCCCTTCGTTAGCGTCGCGACCGCGAGCGTGAGTTCGTGATCGTCGGAGACGTCGGGGAGCCCCGCCGCGGCACGCGAGATCGCCGCAACCCCGAAGGGGTCGAGCGTCAGCGGCCAGGCAGAAGCGCCCGGAGCGGCGCGGTCGGCGTGAACCGGCTCGAGTGAGATCGCGTCCTCGGAGCAGTTGACGAGCACGATCGTGCCGGACGTTCCGCTCGTCAGACAGCCCGCGAGCACTCGCGGGTCATAGACCCGCACGGGTCTCGAGACGCCGGCCAGGCCGGCGAGTGCCGAATAGATCCGCCACGTGCTCTCGGGATTCGCCCATGGGGTGCAAGCCGCCATGTGCTCGAGGGGATAGGCGCACAGCACGGTCTGGCCGGCGCCGACGGTGTGCCGGACGAGAGCGGGGCGCCCGTAGCCGTCAACGGCGACGACGTCTGCTCCGGCCGGCTCGACGGGCAGGTACGCGCGGGCGCTCGGCTCTCCTGAGACGTGAAAGGTCAGTCGGGTGCCTGCCGAGAGCTCGCCGAAGTCCTCGACGAAGTCGAGCGTCACCTGTTCTTCGACGATCGGGTCGACGAGCCCGTAACGCAGGAGGTGGCGAACCCCGAAGATCTCGTCCAGCCACGAAAGCCACGGTCCCCGCTGGTTCGCGGTGCTGCCGGCGAAGTACGAGAGATAGACGGTGGCCCCGCCCTGCGCCAGCTCCTGCAAGCGCTCGAGTCCCGGCCCGGTGAGCAGCTTGGCGCACGGTGCGAGGTAGAGACGGGCGCGCGGCGCGATACCGTCACGCTCGCGCACGAGCTCGACGGGAAGGTCTGCCTCGCGGGCGGCGACGTACGCCTGGAGCAGGTTCGCTCGGATGTCCTTCCGGTACTCGGGGCTCGTGAACGGGAGGACGCGCTCGAAGTGCTCGGGGACGACGATCGCGGCCTCACCCTTGAGTGGCTCCCATCCGTCGACCGCGAGCTCGCGCACGAGCTCGGAGAACGACGCCATGGCGTGGAGCTGCTCCTTGGGCCTGCCGTTTCGGTCCGTGAGGCCGAAGTGAAGCTCGAAGACGTGGTGCCGGTACGGATCCTGGTCACGAAGGTCGTCGTAGTCGCTGTTGTTCCAGGCGAGCCAGCCGCGAGCCCCGGCGAGCAGTGTCGTGTGCAGGACCTGACGGTAGTAGGCGGCCGCGCTCTCCTCGCAGGCGAAGTCGGAGCTGACGCCGAACTCTTCGAGCACCACGGGCTTGCCGAAACCCCCGGCGAGCTCGCACGCGAAGGCCGGCGTGAGGAACTGGCGCAGCTGATCGTCCTGCATCGGGTAGGAATGCGGGCCGACGAAGTCGACGATCGGTGCGAGGTCACGAAGCGAGTACCCGTTGTCCTCCCCGGAGGCCTCGATCCCCCACGCCCCATCGCCGAGCGAGATCGGCTGCGTCGCTCCTGCAGAGCGCACGGCCCCGATGACGGTTCGCGCCCAGGCGCCGACCACGTCGACCGGTGCCGAGCCCCCGTACAACGGCATCTCGTTCGACACGAGCCAGCCGATCACCGCCAGGTGCGGCGCGAAGCGGCGGGCTATCTCGCCCGCGAACCACGCCTGTCGGGACACGAGCCAGACGTCGCGGTAGAGATCACGGCCCTCCCGCCAGGAGGGGTCCCAGTTCTCGCCGGACATGTGGCCGACGATGAAGGTCGGGATCGTGCGCATCCCCAGCTCGACGTGCGCATCGAGGAAGTCGGCGAACCGCTCGACGACGGCCTCGTCGAGACGGTCGGGCTCCGGCATGAAATCGGGCCAGTAGCAGAACGACCGTGTGACCGCGAGGCCGTGTTCTCCGA
This sequence comes from uncultured Actinomycetes bacterium, assembly GCA_963703975.1. Taxonomy (GTDB): domain Bacteria; phylum Actinomycetota; class Thermoleophilia; order Gaiellales; family Gaiellaceae; genus Gaiella. The sequence goes on along the minus strand of CAVPGO010000017.1, from coordinate 23,793 downwards.
GCAGGGAGAGCTCCTCGCGCACGACGCCGCCGTCGTACCGCGCCCACATCCTCGGCCCGCCCGCGCGTGACCAGAAGTTGACGCCGAGCCACGGCAGGGAGTCGATCCCTTGGCTGAGCTCCCCGTCTGCGAACCCGTCGTCGGTCATCGCTGCGCGAACCTCTGTCGCCCGTCCGGCGCCGTCGTCGGCACCGGACATTCGCCACAGAGTCCATCACTTATCCGGTTAAGTGTCAAGCGGTTCTTGAACGGTTAAGTAGCGGTTGTCGGCCCGATCGGCGAGCGCGGCCCCCATGGGCGGTTCGCCCCGCCTACTTCGCCGGCCGGCGGGCGAGTGCTGTGGCCGAACGCCCGGTGCTTGCGCGCGGGGTGAGTTCACCGCGCGGAGACTCGACGTCCTCACGATCCTCCGGATCGTCGATCAGCGCGAGGAGCCGCCTGCTGGCGAGGGCGCCGTAGGCCGAGATGTCGCGGGTCACCGTTGTGATCGGCGGGTGGACCACGCGGCAGACCAGCGAGTCGTCCCACGCCACGATCGAGATGTCGTCCGGAACGGCGAACCCCATTTGCTGCACGACACCGAGACCGGTCACCGCAAGGACGTCGTTGTCGTACGCGATCGCCGTGGGGGGCTCGGGATCCGAGAGCAGCTGACGGGTGACACGCGCGCTGCTCTCGGGTGTGTAGTCGGTGGAGACGACCCGCGCGGACAGCTGGAGCTCGCGGGTGACCTCCTCGAACGCCGCCGTCCGTACGGTGCTGTGCACGAAACCGGGCACACCTTCGACGCGCGCCACCGCAGTGTGACCCAGGGCCGCCAGGTACCGGACCAGCTCCACCACCGCGGCCCGCTCCTCGTGCCAGACGGCAGGCAACACCCCACCCTCCGTCGGTCCGCCGACCACGACGGCCGGGAGGCCGAGCTGGGTGAGTGCATCGATACGCGGGTCATCGACCCGGAGATCGAGCACGAGCACCCCGTCGACACGCCGCTCCGCCCACCAGCGACGATAGACGGCGATCTCGCTTTCGATGTCCGAGACGAGCTGCAGCGTCAGCGCGATTGAGCGCCGCGACAGCTCGCTCTCTGCGCCCGAGAGAAACTCGGGAAAGAAGGCCTCGGCGGCGAGCGTTCGCGCCGGCCGCGCGAGCACGAGCCCGCAAGCGCTCGCCCGGGCGGCCGAGAGGGAGCGCGCCGCGAGATTCGGGTGCCACCCCAACTCGTCCGCGATCCGGAGGATCCGCGCGCGGGTCGCCTCGGACAGGCCGGGACGGCCGTTGAGCGCATAGGAGACGGCGCCTTTGGAGACACCCGCCTGCTTCGCGATGTCGTTGATCGTCACCCTGCGACTGTCGCCCGCCCGTTCAGCCACATCGACTCCCGCAATCGCCGTTGGCGCCCTTGCTGCAGGGCCGTCCGTCAACGCTACCGACGGGCCTGGGCGTGACCGGGCCGGCGGGGCGGCCGCCGACGGCAGCCCTCACGACGGGTGGGTCAGGCGCAGGCACATTGACGAATCGCATCTTGTATGTTCTTCTGTACCGGTTCAGTAACCGAGCGATTGATGATAGTCACTTGAACGATCAAGTGGACCACATTCCTTCCACCTTCGTGTGGGGCGCGGCCACGGCCGCGTACCAGATCGAAGGAGCCGTGCACGAGGACGGGCGCGGCGAGAGCATCTGGGACCGCTTCAGCACGGTGGCGGGCAACGTCCGCAACGGCGACAACGGCGCTGTGGCGTGCGACACCTATCACCGCTACCCGGAGGACGTGCAGCTGATGCGGGAGCTCGGGCTCGACGCTTTCCGCTTCTCGATCGCCTGGCCGCGGGTGGTGCCCGACGGGCGCGGCAAGCCCAATGCGGCCGGGCTCGACTTCTACGACCGGCTCGTCGACGAGCTGCTCGCGAACGGCATCGAGCCGTACGCGACGCTCTACCACTGGGACCTGCCGCAGGCACTCGAAGACCGAGGCGGCTGGCCAGCGCGCGACACCGTCGGCGCGTACGCCGACTACGTCGAGGTTGTCGCAGGACGTCTCGGGGACCGCGTCCGCACCTGGATCACGCAGAACGAGCCGTGGGTCATCTCGTGGCTCGGATACGGCCTCGGCCAGCACGCCCCCGGCCGCCGTAGCGAGCCCGACGCGCTCGCCGCGGCGCACCACGTCCTCCTCTCGCACGGACGCGCCGCCGACATCCTGCGCCGCGACGCGCCAGGCTCGCGTGTCGGGATCACGATCGACCTGGTCGACATCCAACCGCTCACCGACTCCGAGGTGGACGTAGCCGCAGCCCGCGAGCAGGACGGGTCCCGCAACCGCTGGTTCCTCGATCCGGTGCTCCGCGGGGAGTACCCGGCGGACATGGTGGAGCACTACGCGGCCAGCCTGCCGTCGATCGCAGATGGAGACATGGAGACCATCGCGACCCCGCTCGACTTCATGGGCGTCAACTACTACACACGCAGCGTCGTGGCCGCAGACCCGAAGACACGAGCACCGGTGACCGTGCCGCTGCTCGGTGTCGAACGGACGGCGATGGGCTGGGAGGTGTATCCGGACGGCCTCTACTCCCTGCTCGTGCGTCTCGCCGAGGACTACGAGGTGCCGCGCCTGTACATCACGGAGAACGGTGCGGCCTGCGCTGACGCGCGGCGCCACGACGGCAGCGTGCACGACCCGGAGCGGATCGCCTACCTCGAGGGCCACATCGAGGCGGTTGGCCGGGCGATCGAGGAGGGCGTGCCGGTGGACGGCTACTTCGTGTGGTCGCTGCTGGACAACTTCGAATGGGGACACGGGTACACCCAACGCTTCGGCCTCGTCTACATCGACTACCCGACCCTCGAGCGGGTGCCGAAGCAGAGCTACTACTGGTATCGCGACTTGATCGCAGCGCACCGCGCGGCCGACGCCGAATCGAGCGCCGGCGCGGTAGCCACCGTGCGAGCCCTCCCGCCCGGTGGCCGACGGGAGGGCGGGTAACCCCGCCCTCCCGCTCTGTTCGGCGCGCTACCCGCTCGACGCTTGCGTGGCCGGAACCGCGACCGCTACAGCGCGGGGGGCTCTCCGTCCAACGCTCTCTTCATAGTGATCCGCGGGAGGACACGGCCGGGGCGGCGGTGTCCCGGCGAGAGGAGGAGACGATGTTCGTACGGCAAGGACAGGTGGTGAGCCGCCTCTGCGACTACTGCGAGCGCCCGACCCAGCAGACCGCCGACACGGTCCTGACGATGGGCGACCGCAAGACACAGCGCATCGCCTGGCGGTGCAACCTCTGCGGCAAGATCGTCGGGCGGCGGCTGCACAAGAACGCCGCCTGAGCAGGCAGCCCGAGGCGAGGCCCTCGGGAATGTCCGCGTTGGACGGAGACACACCGAGGCGATCGAGGTCGACGATTGTTCGCCGGGCGGGAGCGATCGTCGTCTGGCGCCCGCGCTGGCGACGGTGGATGATCGGCGCATGCAGCGCGAGCTTCCCACCAGCACGGTGACGTTCCTGTTCTCGGATGTGGAGGGCTCGACGCGGCTGCTGCAGGAGCTGGGCGCGAAGCAATACGCGGACGCGCAAGATGACCGAGGCTTGGGACCGCGTTGACAGCAGGGCGGGTGGCGACCGCCACCGTTGCTACGCTCCATCAGCGTGAGGGTTGCGGCCTTGACTGCGGTGGTGCTCGCTGCATTCGCGTGTACCGCGGGGCTCCACGCCGCAACGAAGCCGAAGCCGTGGCAATGGACGCCGCAGCACGCGACCGACCGGCTGAGCGCAGCACTACACGCCGCCGGCCTGCGCTTCTTTTTCGATTTTGGAGACGAGCCGACCCGGGCCGTCGGTGCCACGTGCCGCGGCATGGGCAAACCGGTTCAGCGTCACTACGTGGCGTTCACCTGCCGGTTTCGGATCGCTCCGCTGCGGAGCACGGGGCAGCCCGTCCACCGCAGGGCGTGGATGCGAATCAGGCCGCGAGGGACGGGGAGTGCGTGCTTCAGCCTCACCGGCTCTTCCCACATCGACCCTGTGTGCCTCAACGCTCGTGACCTGGCCAAACCCCTACGACGTCGCGGTCAACCGCCCTCGACACCCGCTGCGCTCGCCGCCGGGATGGTGGCAAAGGCCATGGCAACCAGGTTCAAGACCGGCCCGGCCTGGGTGTTCAACTCGAACAACTGCTTCGGCGAGGGCGGCTACTACTCGTGCCGGTTCCGATCAAGGGTGTCGGGCACTGCCATCGTGCTCACACGTGGGCTGAAGCGTCCAACGGTCAGGTTCACGAGTTTGGACTGCAAGGGCAAATGGGCGGGACGCCGCGAATGCGTCATCTCGTAGAGGTCCGGCTATGTATGACCCTGGGCATGACGCCCGAGAAGGCGCGGTCGGCCCAGCGATCGGTGCTCGTCACGCATCTCGGTAGGGAGCCGACCGAGGCGCTGACGGAAGGTACTAGCTAACCAGCGGTCAGGTAGTTGGCGAGGTCGGTGTACTTGATCTCCGGCTGGGCAATCCCCATGTCGTCCATGACGGGGGCAACCTTGTCCTGTATGAACCTGTCGAACTGGCCCTGGTCTTTCCAGACATCGACGACGCGGTACCCGCCACCGATCTCCGTCACGGAGTGGGAGAGGCAGCCTGGGTCCGGATGCTTTCCCTCAGGGCCTGTCCCCAAGCGTTTGATCGCCTCGAAGTAGTTCGCCATCGTTGCGTTCGGGCCGGAAAAGGTCGCCTCGACTGCGATTGCCATACCGATCCTCCTTCGTCTTGCCGCGTGAAAGCCAACTCGTAACGGCTGACACGAACTTTGTCAAGCTCGTCACGGAGCGTGAGGTGGGCGGTACTGGGCTCGAACCAGTGACCCTCAGCTCGTCGAGGAGGCAAGTCGGGTTTCCGTGAGTTTCCATGAGTCGCCAGGGCGCATGAATGCTCAAGGCGGAAACTGAGGGCGACTCAGCGCGACTGCCACAACTTTCCATCTGGCTTTCCAACGCAAGGGCCCTTGCATCAGAGGAGAACGGCGAGCCCCTTCCAGAAGAACATCACGCCGAATGCGAGGCCGACCACGATCTCGAGCATGCGGGAGTTCGCGAGCATCCGCTCGGTCATTCGCTTCAGCAGCGGACCCGCGCTTCCGGGCACGGCGACGTAGACCACGGCCGTAACGGGAGGAGAGGCAACCGCGAGCGCGTCGACGTTGATGATCTGGACGAGGATTCCGGCGGTGAACATCGTCACGAGCTTGGCCGTGGCGATGCGGTCGGCGCAGGCCCGCGTGACCTCGTCCTTCTCGGGCGTCTCCGTAGAGAAGATCGCGAGGACGCCCACGACGCCGAAGATCACGCCGCAGCCGAAGGGCGGCGAATCTGGCTCGCTGCCCGCCACGGATTTGCGCGTCAGAGCTGCGGAAACTCCGCATCCGAGAGGGCGGACGATCCCGATTTCCATGGCCTAGGCTCTGTGATGCTTACCGAAAGGAGCGTTCTCAGAGCGGTGGTCAAAACAGCACCGGGAACATTCGTCGCGCGTCACGGGCCGATCGGACCGATCGGCGGCTTTCTCGAGCGCTTTCGTCGAACGGGCGGTGTCCCAGCCGCGGTCGGAGGCGAAGCGACCACCGAGCTCGCCGTCGTCTTCGCCGCCCTCGACGAGATCGAGCGGGAAGTCGAAGAGATGCGCGAGCGCTCCCAGGTGGCCGCAGCTCGATACGCCCACGAGGCCGAGGACGAAGTGGAGATGATCCTGGCCGAAGCTCGCGGGCGGGCCGAGTCCGAGCGAGAGGACGCCTTCCTGGCGGGGGTCCGGGCTGCCGACGCGGAGGCCGCGCGAATCGTCGCCGCCGCGGAGGATGCTGCACGGAGGATCAGTAAGACCGGCGAGGAGCGCCTACCTGGCGTCGTTGCCGCGGTGCTGACGCGCGTTTTCGAGGTCGGATCATGAGCGCGGGCTTGGTCGCCGCCAGTGTCCGGGCCCGCTTGCTACTCGAGCGTCGGGCCGGAGCGGAGAAGGCACTGGCCGTATCGCGCACGTCCTCGCTCCGCGCCGCCCTCGTCGCCCTTGCAGGGACGGTGTATGCGCCGACGGCTCTCGATGCCACGCTCGAGGAGGCGCAGCGGGCGATCGCAGCGTGCACTGCACTCCAACTGCGTGTCCTCGCTGCATGGCTGCCGCCAGGCGGCGCGGTCGGCCTGCGCTCGCTCGCTGCATGGTTCGAGCTCGCGAACATCGAGGACAGGCTCGCCTACTTCGCCGGTGGCGATCTCCGCCCGCCTTTCGAGCTCGGGGTGCTCTCCTCCGTCTGGGAAGCCGCAGGCTCCGCCCAGAGCGCCGAGGAGCTTCGCCGGCTGCTGGCGAGCTCGAGCTGGGGCGATCCCGGGAGCGACGATCCGCAGGAGATCCAGCTTGCGCTCAGGCTTGCGTGGGCACACCGGGTCGCCGCCCAGGTTCGAGAAGCACAGGTCTGGGCGGCGGGGGCGGTCGCGATCCTGCTCGCGGAGGAGATGCTCGTTGGTGAGTTCCGGACCGATTCTGCCCTCAGGCGTCGGGCAGAGCTGGGGTCGGCGTGGCCCGGCGCGACGACCATCGCGGAACTGCGCGCACAGCTTCCAGGCCGCGCTGCCTGGGCGCTCGAGGGAATCGAGGAGCCCGCGGAGCTTTGGCGAGCCGAGCTGCGGTGGTGGCGGAGAGTCGGGACGGAGGCCTGGGCGATGGTGCACGGCCCGCTGGGCAGCGGGGACGTGGTGGTAGGCACCATCGCGCTGCTCGCGCTGGACGCCGTGCGGATGGCCACGGCCCTCGCAGTCGCCACGCAGGGCGGATCCGAAGCGTCACGTGAGGTGCTCGATGCCCTCTGCTGATCTCGTTCTCCCCACGCACATGACCCGCGTGGCGGTGGTCACGCCGAAGGCGCGGGTGCGCGCGGCTCTCGTCGCGCTGGCAAAGGCTGGCTGCGTCGAGCTCGTCGGCAATCTCCCGCCCGCCGAGGGAGAGGAGGCGGAAGCGCTACGGCGGCTGACGCGCCGCGCCCCGGCGACTCCGGTAGTCCCGGCGGTTCTGGCGTCGGCGCCGGAGGTGGCGGCACTCGAGCGGTCCGGCGAGCGCGACCTGCTCGCAGGCGAGGTCGAGCTCAAACAGCGTGCCGGACTCGCCGTCGAGCACGGCAGCTTCTCGACTTGGGTCGGGTGGGCCCCCACGGCAGAGATCGGGCAGCTGAACGATCGCCTGAGACCGGTCGGTTCGGCGATCGTCGAGCTGCCCCGGCCCGCTTGGGTGGACCCGCCCACGCTCTTCCGGCCGGTCGCCGTCGAGCGGCCGTTCCGCCCGCTCGTGCAGACCTACGGCACCGCCCGCTACCGCGACGTCGATCCGACCGTGTTCACGGCGGTCTCCTTCATCGTCATGTTCGGGATGATGTTCGGCGACGTCGGCCACGGCCTCGTACTTGCCCTGCTCGCTCTCTGGCTTCGAGGGCGGCGGCACGGACGCCTCGCCGCCTTCCGGCAGTTCTGGGTGATCCCGTTCGCCGCTGGGCTCGCGGGTGCCTGCGTCGGCCTGCTGTACGGCGAGGCATTCGGCCCGACGGGCGTCGCCCCGACGTTGTGGCTCGATCCGCTCGACCGGCCGGTTCCTCTCTTCCTCGTCGCCATCGGAGTGGGAGCGGTGCTGCTCCTCATCAGCTACCTGTTCGGCATCGTGAATCGCTGGCGGGACGCGGGGTTCGGTGCGGCACTCCTCGCTCAATACGGGATCGCCGGACTGGCAATTTTCGTCGGCGCCATCCTTTTCTCCGGCGGCTTCTACTGGGACCTCCTCGGGGCCGAGGCGATCGGCGGCGTGATTGCCTTCATAGGCCTCGCTCTTCTCGGCCTGGGACTCGCGCTCGACGCAGGGCGTGGCTTCGCCGCCGTGACGCAGGCGGTCGTCGAGTTCGTCGACGCCATCGTTCGCCTGGCCTCCAACCTCATCTCGTTCACGCGGCTTGCCGCCTTCGGGCTGATGCACGCCGCGCTCGCCGCGGTCGTGTTCGAGGCCGCAAGCGCCCTGTGGGGTGGAGTTGCTGGCGTGATCGCGGCCGTCGCAGTGTTCTTCTTCGGCAACCTCATCGCGTTCGCTCTCGAGGCGCTGGTCATCGGCGTCCAGGCGCTCCGGCTCGAGTACTACGAGCTCTACTCCCGAATCTTCTCGGGCGAGGGCCACCCCTTCGCCCCCTGGAGCATGCCCGTCCTTTCTCCCGAGGAGGAGTCATGATCGATTCGATCCTGTGGGCCCTGCCCGCGATCGCCGTGGTCTTCCTGGTGACCACGATCGCGCTGCGCAGAGCGCCGGCCCGCGGCTTTCGCAGGCTGCTCGCCGTGAACGGCGTTCTCATGCTCGGAGCGCTCGCGCTCGCCGCCCTCCTGCTCCTGGGCGTCGTCGACCCTGCGCAGGCCGCGAGCGACACCAGCCAATCCAGCTCATGGGCAGCGCTGCTGGGCGCCGGCATCGCGGTCGCCGGCTCGACGATCGGCGCCGGTTTCGCCGTCGCCTACACGGGCGCCGCGGCCCTCGCGGCAGTGAGCGAGAAGCCGGAGATTTTCGGTCGCTCGCTCGTCTTCGTAGGCCTCGCCGAGGGGATCGCCATCTACGGGCTGGTCGTCGCGATCATTTTGATCGGGCAAGCATGAGCCGAATCGTCGGCATCGGCCGGGGAACGAGGCTCGCCGGGTACGCGCTGGCCGGCGTAGAGGTCGTCGACGCGGCCGATCCCGACCTCGTTCGCCGAGTGTGGGAGCAGGTGGAGAGCGACGTCGGGCTCGTGCTGCTCACCGCCGAGGCCCGCCGGGCGCTGCCGGATCAGATCGACCGGCAAGACCTACTCTGGACGGTGCTGCCGGAATGAACCTCGAACCTTTGCGAGCGGCTCTGACGGCTGAGGTGGAGACCGAGGAGCAACAACACCGCGCGGAAGTCAACGAGACGTGCGAGCGCCGGCTGGCCCGGGTGCGAGCAAGAGCCAGAGCGCTCAGAGAAGAGGGTCGGCTGGAGGGTGAGCAGGCCGCGGCGCAGGAGGCACGTCGCCGCCTCGGGGCGGCGAGCCGACGCGCGCGCGAGCTCCGGCTCGCGGCGCAGCGCGCGCTAATCGACGAGCTTCGCCTGCGCGCGCGCGAAGCGGCCTTGCAGGTGCGGACGGACCCCGGCTACCAGAAGCTGCTCGATAGTCTCTCGCAGGCAGCGAGATCGCAGCTCGGGCCGGAGGCGGAGCTCGAACTCGACCCGCCGGAGCTCGGCGGCCTCCTCGCGCGTGCCGAGAGCAGGTCGGTGGACTACACGCTGGCGGCGCTCGTGGATCGCGCGATCGTCGACCTGGACGGCGAGCTGGAGGCGCTATGGCTGTGAGCGCAGGCCGAGTCCGCCGCGTCAACGGGCCGGTGATCGAGGTCGACGATCTCGAGACCGCGATGTTCGACCTGGTCGAGGTCGGCGAGGCGAAGCTCCCCGGCGAGGTGATCGCCCTCGAGACGCGCATTGCAACGGTGCAGGTGTACTCCTACACCGGAGGCGTCCGTCCAGGTGATCTGGTCGTCACGACCGGGCAACCGTTGAGAGCGGAGCTCGGGCCCGGGCTTCTCGGAGGCGTCTACGACGGCATGCTTCGGCGTCTTTCCGGGGCGGAGCAGATGCTGCGTCCCGGCGCACATCCCCTCACCCTCGACCGCGAGACACGCTGGACGTTCAGCCCGCGTCGCTCCGCCGGCGACGTGGTAGCAGCCGGAGCCGTTCTCGGCGAGGTGCCCGAGAGCGAGGCGATCACCTTTCGCGCGCTCGTCCCGCCCTGGCTTGCCGGCACGGTCGACTGGATCGCCCCGGCCGGCGCGTACTCGGTCGGCGACCCGGTTGCGCGCGTCGCGAACGTCGACATCACCCTCGCCCACCAGTGGCCGGTTCGGCGTTCGCGGCCCGTCCGCGAACGCCTCCGCGCGGACGCGCCGCTGCTCACCGGGCAGCGAGCGCTCGACCTCTTCTTCCCTGTCGCCCGCGGTAGCTGCGCGGCGGTACCAGGCGGTTTCGGAACCGGGAAGACGGTGCTGCTCCAGCAGATCGCAAAGTGGTGCGACGCCGACGTGATCGTCTACGTCGGCTGCGGCGAGCGCGGCAATGAGATGGCCGACGTGCTCGAGGAGATGGCGGTGCTCGAAGACCCGCGCACGGGTCGCTCCCTACTCGACCGGACGGTGCTGATTGCCAACACGTCGAACATGCCCGTACTGGCGCGCGAGGCGAGCATCTACACGGGTGTGACCATCGCCGAGTTCTACCGGGACATGGGCTACGACACCGTGTTGATTGCCGACTCAACGTCGCGCTGGGCCGAGGCCTTGCGCGAGGTCGCGTCCCGTACCGGCGAGCTGCCCGCAGAGGAGGGCTACCCTGCCGGGCTCGCCTCCGCGCTCGCCGCGTTCTACGAGCGGGCCGGACGCGTTCGCACGCTCTCGAACGCCGACGCCTCCGTCACCATCCTGGGTGCCGTCTCGCCGCCGGGCGGAGACATGACCGAGCCGGTAAGCGCGCACACGCGGCGGTTCGTGCGTTGTGCATGGTCGCTCGACCCGGACCTCGCGTACGCCCGCCACTACCCGGCCGTGAGTTGGCGGGACTCGTCCTCGCGCGACGCGGAGATCATCGCCGACTGGCACGTCGCGCATCACCAGCCGGTCTGGGCGGAGCGCCGGGAGCGTTCGCTGCGCCTGCTCGCCGAGGCTGACCATCTCGAGGCGATCGCCCAGCTGGTGGGAGCGACCTCTCTCCCGGCGGTTCAGCGCGTCGCGCTCCTGAGCGGACGGCTCTTGAGGGAGGCAGTGCTGCAGCAGAGCAGCCTCAGCCTCAACGACGCCTACTGCACGCCTGCCAAACAGCAGGCACTGCTCGAGCTCGTGCTCGACATCCACGATCGCTGCCTCGAGCTCGTCGCCGCAGGGATCCCGATCGCGCGCATCGAGGAGATCGACCTCTCTCCCGCCACGCGGGCGCGCGACGCGACACCACCGGACGGCGCGGACGAGGTCGAGGCGATCGGAGGCCGGCTTCTCGCCCGGCTGGGTGAGCTTGCATGAGTGGCCGCGCACCCATCGAGTACGGCTCGGTCGCCTGGATCAAGGGACCGTTGCTCTGCGTCGAGAACGTCCGCGACGTCGGCTGGGACGAGGTGGTCGAAATCCGGCTCGACTCCGGTGCCGTTCGGCACGGGCTCGTGCTGGAGGTCGACCGGGAGATCGCGGTCGTGCAGGTCTTCGAAGGCACGAGCGGTCTCACCCTCGACGGACTCCGCGTCTCGTTCGGAGGGAGCCCCATGCGCATGCCGATCGGGGAATCGTGGCTCGGGCGAGTGTGCAACGGCCGAGGCGAGCCGCTCGACGGAGGCCCGCCAGTGCTCGGCTCGGATCTGCGAGCGATCGGCGGCTGGCCCATCAACCCGGCGGCGCGCGCGACGCCGAGCGACCCGATCCTGACGGGCGTCTCGGTCATCGATGGGCTGGCAACGCTCGTACGCGGCCAGAAGCTCCCGATCTTCTCGATCGGTGGCCTTCCACACCTCGAGCTGGCCGCGCAAATTGCCGCCCAGGCGACCGTTCGCGACGAGCCTTTCGCGGTCGTCTTCGCCGCAATGGGCGTCACCCATGCCGACGCTGCCGCGATGCGCGAGCGGCTGGAGGCACGCGCGAGCTCGGACGATCTGGTGCTCTTCCTCAACACTGCCGACGATCCGCTGGTCGAGAGAATCACGACGCCGCGGCTCGCGCTGACCGTCGCCGAGTATCTCGCCTTCGATCTCGGGCGCCACGTCCTGGTCGTCATGGCCGACATGACGAGTTACTGCGAGGCCGTGCGCGAGGTGGCCTCCTCCCGCGGAGAGATTCCGAGCCGGCGCGGTTATCCGGGCTACCTCTACAGCGACTTGGCCAGCCTCTACGAGCGAGCAGGAAGGATCCAGGGGCGGCCTGGATCACTCACCCAGCTACCCGTGCTGACGATGCCCGGTGAGGACATCACGCATCCGGTGCCCGATCTGACCGGCTACATCACCGAGGGGCAGGTCGTGCTCTCGCACGACCTGCACGTGCGGGGCGTCTACCCGCCCTTCGACCCGCTTCGCTCCCTCTCCCGGCTGATGAGGCTGGGAGCGGGCGAGGGCAAGACGAGGGCAGACCATCTCGAGATCGCCGCTCAGCTCTACGCTCTCGTCGCGCAGGCACGTCGCATCTCCGATCTCGCGGAGGTCGTGGGAGAGGAGGCGCTCAGTGACGGCGAACGCCGCTACCTCGGGTTCGTCGACGCGTTCGAGACCGGCTTCGTCCAGCAGGGCGGACGCGAGCTTCGCTCGCTCGAGGACACCCTCGAGCGCGCCTGGAACGTGGCGTCGGTCCTCCCCCGGCAGGAGCTCACCATGGTCTCCGAAGCGGCGCTGGCCGCCCTCTACGTGGAGGAACGCGATGGCGAACAGGGTCCCACCAGGTAGGGCCGGACGGCTATGGCTCGAGCGCCGCCTGGAGGTCGCAAGGCGGGGTGCTGACGTCCTCGACCAGAAGCGCCAGATCCTGTTGCGCGAACAGCAGCGACTCTCCGGGCGTCTGGTCGAGAGTGCCGCCGAGTGGGAACGGCTCTCCGGCGAGGCGACGCAGTGGAACGACCGCGCCTTGGCCATCGCAGGAGCGCGGCGTCTTCGACTGGCGTCGCTCTATCGTCGGGACCACGCCGAGGTGGTTGTCGAATGGCGCAACGCCCTCGGCACCTTGTTCCCCGCGGAAGCGATCGTTCGGCCCGCATGGTCACCGGACTTCGTGGCGCTCGGCGGCGGCTCGAGCGTGGCGCTCGCCGCGCGCGCTCACACTGAAGCGCTCGCGGCCGGGGCCGTCCATGCGGCCGTCCGCGCAGCGTACGAGGCGATCTCGGCCGAGCTCGCGGCGACAACCAGGCGACTCCGGGCGATCGAACGTCGCTTGATCCCCGAGCACGAAGCGGCGCTGCACAGGCTCGAGCTCACGCTCGAGGAACGCGAGCTCGAGGACGCCGTCAGAGCGCGCTGGGCACTCGAGCGGCAGCAGTGAGGCGAGCCTCACGTGATGCAGAGCTCCCACGCCCGAACTCGTCGATGGAAAGGTGTCATCGAGCTCAACCTGCTGCGCCCCCGAACCTGGCCTGGTTCCCGATCGACGACAGGCACGGCTCCGCGGGTTTAGCGAGTAGGCCGTACTGGGCTCGAAAATCCGGGGTCTGCGTTGAGGTCGACCGAACCCCTCCGAACCCGAACGAACGACGAGTGTTCCCATTGTTCCCACGCAATACTTGGATCGATACGACGTGAAGCGCGTGAGATCGAGCTGTTGCTTCCCGCGCCCCCCTCTCGGACAAATTCAGCACATCGCCCAGGGGGTGACGCAGGACCGAGGGCGGGAATCCGGGCTGACCGGAGCCGGGGTCAGCCGCGCTTCGCCCACAGGACGGCGTGGCGAATGGGAAGGCCGCTCCGGTCCTGGCGGCCCAGCCTTCCGACTGCTCGTCAGAGACTCGCTCACACATACGTCCTGCACGTGGCCAATGTAGCGAAGCACCTGACCGGTGCCGAGCGTCGCCTTCTACCGCTATCAGGTCAGCTTCAGCCTCACGAAGCCGTGACGTAACCAGGATTGGCTGCGACCGAGTTGCTCACGGCCTGGCTGGTCGTGTTCTGCCCGGAGTGCTCGCGGCAGATGTTCGGTAGTTCCGGGGAGGCGGGATCAGCGGCGGCGCGGATGCGACCCGCCCGTATCGGTGGGAGTCTGACGGCGGAAGGAGGTGTCGAGGTGGCAACCACGCCCATCCCAGCCGACGCGCAGCGTGCCGAGCACCATGCGAATGAGGCTGAGCGACTGCTGAAGGGTCGGCTCATATCGTCCCATGTCAAGGCTCAAGCCCATGCGACGCTCGCGGTGTACTACTCGAGCCGGGTACAGCGATCATGAAGGGTAGTCCCGGGGCGACAAGCGCATCGCGCTAAGCCGACCGCAGCGTGGACGCTGCGGCCCGCCACCTGACCTGAGGCGTTCGTGTTCTGCCCGGAGTGCTGGCAGCGGGAGTCTCGAGGTGGTCAGTTCTCGCCAGGCAATGGCCCGACAAACTCGACGCCGTACTCCTCGCAGGCTTTCTCGATCTGCGACCGTCCATCGACTCCAGCGGGGCAAGCCCCCTGGTTGTGAAGCCACGGTAATCGCCCGGTAGAACCGCCCGTGGCGCGGCGTTGTGAGAATCAAGTAACGGGCAGTCTCTGATTCGATGCGGAAGCCGTGAACGGTGCCGCCGGGTATGTGTGCGAATGAACTGGCACTGGCCCGAACCCCCGGCTCGTCGCCGATGTAGAGCGTGATCTCGCCTGCAACCACGTAGAAGGACTCCATGTCGTCCCGGTGCCGGTGCAGAGGGACGCTCTCCCCACGATTCGCCTGCTCGTCGACAAGGGTGAACGTCTCTCCCGTCTGCTCCCCCGTGGCAAGGAAGTAGGTGGATGTATCTCCCATCCAGCGGAGTTCGCTCGCTCCAGGTTGGTGCAGGTAGGCACCGGTCGCAGTCTCCACGGAGACGTCTCCCCTCGGTCGAAGAACCAGGCAGCCGACCCTACACGGTCGTTCCCGCCGAGAACGACGTCTGGGCGGCACCTGACCGCTGGCGTGTTCTGCCTGGCGTGTTCGGCCGGGAGTGCCGGCAGCGGGGGCTCGGTAGTTCCGGGTAGCCAGGGTCAGCGGCGGCGCTGATGGCGGGGGAGCGCATCGGTTCTAGCGTGCTTGTGTGAGGCGATAGCCCCGCCAGTCTGGCGGGATTCGAGAGGAGGACAAGATGGACGCTCTGTGGAGGTTGCGCGGTACGACGGTATCGCTGGTGGGGATCTGGCTGGCCGTTCCTCTCGTCGGTGTCTTCGGCGGCGACATCGTCACCGAAACAGGCATCGCCGGTGGGAACGACGGAACCCGAAGCAAGGTTCCGGCAGTTGTACCCGTCGCGGCCATGGCGGCCGCTGCGACGTTCTTCGTCACCTGGTTTGCGTACCGCTCCGAGAAGGCTCAGGCGACTCCCGATGCCGATCTCAGCGCGGAACTACCCATCCGCGAGCCTGGCTTAGCGCCTGCCCCGCAGGACGGGCCGGTCGCGGTCGGGCACAGGTAGGTCGATCCTGCATTTCGTTCAGGTCTTCCGACGAAAGGCGCTGACCTTACGCCGTCCTGTGGACGCTGCGGCGCGGCACCTGACCGATGCAACGTTGGGGGCGGTTAGCTTCCGGCGGTCAGGAGGCTGGCAACGTCGACGAACTTCATCGGTGGGGTGTCTATGCCCACTTCTTCCATGACGGGACCAAGTTTGCCAGCCGCGAACGACTCAAACGCCGCTTGCGTCTTCCACACGTCGGTGACGACGCACGCGCCGCCGTCAGTCTCAGTTGCCCAGTGGAACAGACAGCTGGGATCGGGATGGGGGCCGCCAGAGGTGAGGCCCAAAAGTGCGAGACCCTTGTTGTAGTTCGCGAGTCCGTCTGGGCCGGGGAACGTGATCTCAACTGCGACTGCCATCGGATGCTCCCTTCGCTTCCGCGTTCAGTTGTAGACCCCGGGCCCAAGACCGTAACAGATCGCACATCCTCCTAATCAAGGGCCGCAAAGGGTCGGCGTGCATGCGTTCTGCCCGGAGTGCTGGCAGCGGGAGGTCGGGGCGGGAAGATGGGAAGGCCCGCCGTGGGCGGGCCTTCCGGTGCGACAGATGGCGGGCAACGCTCAGACGCGAGCCGCTTCCAATTCGACGACTGGGGCCTCGTACAGATCCTCTGACTCGACCGTTAAGCCAAGCTCGCTCATGCTCTGGGCGCGGAGGCTCGCAACCTTCGTCTCTGCCGCCTCTGCCGCGTCCTCGCTCTCCCAGAGGACAAGTGCCTTGGCGCGGTCGTGCTCCGCGTCGTAGAGGGCGATGTACCCGGCGTAGCCGTCGAACTGGCGCAGGCAGAGAAAGTCCGAGCACCCCTCCGACCCTGGTGGTCGTACGGGCTACCTGTGCTATCGGCTGTTGCCAGCCCTGGCGAGATTTCTGGACGAGGGTGACCACTGGCCGATTTTCGCCCCTCCACGTCGCCTCCCATGAAAACAGAAAACCCCGCTTTTGCGGGGCTTTCGTGAGGTGGGCGGTACTGGGCTCGAACCAGTGACCCCCAGCTTGTCGAGCTGGTGCTCTCCCAACTGAGCTAACCGCCCCGGAGCCAGCAGGTTAGCCGAATCCGAGCGATGCCCGGATGCCGAAAGGGGGTCGTGGTGTCCCGCGTGGTGTCCCGCCGGGAGAAACCCCTACAAATGACTATGCGCCCCGGCGCTCACCTCCGCCCCGCCGAGGCAACATTCCGGGTATGGCCTGCGCCGACTGCAAGCTGTCGAAGGATCTTGAGCGGCACGAGACGCTCGTAGCGGCGGGACTGGAGGAGACGCGCGAGGCCCGGAGGGCGTCAGCGTCTCGTACGAGTCCGTGTTCCACGGCGAGGTCGGCCCTGGGTCGCGGACGCGAGGGCAGGCGGTGAAGTTCCCGCGGGAGGGGTGAGGCTTAGAAGTCGTTTCAAGAATGCCCGCTGCGGGCTGAGCTGCTTCACATCTTCTGCCCGGAGTGCTGGCAGCGGGAGGTCGGCGTTTTCTAAGGTGTTCGCCCGGTGGGCTGCCAGTCGGGAGCGTCGTCGTCGGTGTACTTCGTGATTCGGTGGATGGCGGTGCCTTTGCTGCTCATGACGAAGATGCCGGGGGAGTCGTCCGCTTTGGGGTAGCCGACGAACGCAATCTTCTTCCCGTCCGGAGACCACGCGGGGAAGAAGGAACCGCCTGCCATCTCGGATATGAAGACGAGACGCCTGAAGCCGGTGCCGTCGACGTTGATCACGAAGACACTCGCGCTTGCGACGTCCGTCGCGCCACCGAAAGAACACGCGAACAAGATCCTCCGCCCGTCGGGCGACCATGAAGCCTCCAATGCATCACGGGGGATTCGCGTAAGACGCCGTCCGTGTCGTCCGTTTGCGTCAATCAGAGCGAGATGACCGGTGTACGTGTCGGTCGTGCGGTGATAGAGCACGAGCTTCCCGTCAGGCGACCACGAAGGCCCCGAGACCTCAGCGTCTTGCGAGGCGTTGACGTGCAACAGGCGGCGCAGCCCAGTGCCACTCGCATTCACGACATAGAGGTTCTTGCCGTCCTGGGCGAAGGCGATCTTCGTACCGTCGGGTGACCAGGTAGGGCCGTATCCCGCTGTGACACGCCGCAACCCCCTCCCGTCCCTGCCTATCACGTAGACCTCACACCGGTTCGGGCATCCCGTGAACGCGATCCGGCTTCCATCGGGTGACCATGCGAATCCGAGGGGTTGCAACTTCCTCGGCACCAGCCGCCGTTGCCCGGAGCCGTCGCTGCGAGCAAGCCATATCTCGGTGGGATCGTTCCCCATCTCGGGACTGTCCCCCGTGCGCCCCCAGGCAATCCAGCGCCCGTCGGGTGACCAGCTGGCACCGAGGTCGAGGTCATCCCCCCGCGATACCTGCCGCCGACCGGTGCCATCTTCGCGGACGAGGTAGATATTGCCCTCGCTGTACGCGATCCACCCAGGCTGTACGTCGCCCCCAACGCCTGCCGCGCCAGCAGCCAGCGGCAGCGCCAGCATCGACAAGACGCAGGCAACCCCCAACGCGACCACCAACACATGGCTGGAACGCACGAATCAGCCCCTTTCGGCACGGCAGTCTACGCATCTGTGAAAGCCCCCTGGCCCGGCGAGAACCCCGACGACGAGTGGCGTGCCGAGTCAGATGGGACGGCCTGGCTGCTCGTGTTCTGCCCGGAGTGCTGGCGGCGGGAGTTCGGGAGGGCGATGCCCGAACGTCGGTGCGGTTCTAGCCTCGCGTGACGGCGGGGCGCTTAGGCCCAGCCGAACTGCTTCAGACTGATCCCATCGTTCCAGATCTTCGTCATGTGACGGATGCGATCGCCGTCGAAATCCATGACGTAGACATAGTCGGCCTCCACCTTCTTCCCCGTCGGTGGCACCGGCCCACCCTCTCCGGTGTGCGTTCCCCGGAATACGCCGTAGGCGGCTACGTTCTGCCGCTCATCGTCGACCGCGAACGAGCGAATCTCGTAGCTAGCTGTCCTACCCACGGACGTTGTGAACGCGGCTGATCGGTGGCCGGTCTCCGATCGAGCTGTGCGGCCTGCGCCGGTTGTAGTGCTCGAGCCAGTGTGGCAGCGCCTGGTTGCGTTGTCGATGTGAGCGGTAGGCGAGCCCGTAGGCCCATTCGCGCGCCATCGTCTGGTGGAAGCGCTCCACCTTCCCGTTCGTACGCGGCCGGTAGGGCTCGGTTGTGAGATGGCGGATGCCGCGGCGGGCGAGCAGCTCGCGCAGCGAGCGGTTCTTCACGTAGCTGAAGCCGTTATCCGTCATCAGCCGTTTCGCGATGATCCCGTGCTCGGCGAAGAAGGCGAGCGCCCGCTCGACGAACGCTGTCACGGTCTGCGCTCTCTCGTCGT
Organism: uncultured Actinomycetes bacterium; assembly: GCA_963703975.1. Classification (GTDB taxonomy): domain Bacteria; phylum Actinomycetota; class Thermoleophilia; order Gaiellales; family Gaiellaceae; genus Gaiella. Next base: position 5,253 of record CAVPGO010000017.1, on the reverse strand, counting down.
CGTGGAGCTCGACGTAGGCAAGGCGGGAGTGGTCGTCGACGATCGCGTGCGCGAAGTCGTAGCCGACCCGCGTCTCGGGGCGCATCCAGTTGCGCGAGCGCTGAGAGCGATCGCCGGTGACACGATGCCCTGGACGCAGGAAGCGCGCGTAGCGGCTTGTATCCATGTGCAGCAGGTCTCCCGGACAGGGCCATTCGTAGCTGTTGGCCGGCTCCTTCACGGCGGCTGCGCGGCGGGAGAGCCCGGCCCGCTTCAGCACCTTCCAGACCGTCGAGTGCGCGAAGCCGGTCGCTCCGGCGACCAGGCGAGGACCCCAGCCTGTCATGCGGCGGCAATCGCAGATCCGCTCCTGCAGCTCCGGCGCGAGCAGCCGCGGTGAGCGGCGCGGCCGACTCGAGCGATCAAACAGACACGACAGCGTCGCCCGCCCTTCCTCGCTCGCCTCCAGCCAGCGATGCCACCAGCGGTGCGCCGTCGCCGGCGACACGCTGAAGGAGGCCGCGGCCTCCTTCAGCGTCATCCCGCTCTCGACCGCGCTGACGAGCGCGTGGCGACCGGCGAGTCCGAGCTTGGCGTTACGGTGCAGCGACATCCGAGCCCTCCTTTGGGCGTGAGTCCGGGAAGACCCACAGCCTCAAAGGAGGGCCGGATAACACCTCAGCCGTTCATAACCTCTGTAGGCGGGACAGCTAGCGTCCGGCACCGGCGTGAAGAGACCCTTCATCCAGTCGGTGTAGCCCTCCACCGTGTCGACGCCTTCCAGTACTCCAACCTGCGACGCGGGAAACGGGGCTCGAGGCTCGAGCGCACCCGACAGGCGGCGCGCGGGCGGTCGATCGCGTGGCTCGTCGCGAAGCTCCACTGCCCCGACTGCGCGAAGCCCGCGTCCGGGATGCCGTCGTACGCGGCAGTCGGAGCCTCCAACCTCCGCCGTGTCGCGGTCTTCCTGCAGGCGTCCAAGGGCGAACGTCGCTGACCCGAACGCGCGGCGAGCGCGCGGCACGGGCCACACTGCCCAGGGTCAGCGGGGATCTTCCGCAGGAACCCCTGAGCCGTCGCCGGCTAGGGTGTCGCCGACAAGAGCGGGTCGGTACCGTGCGCCACCGAGTTCTCACCCGATGCGACGAGGACGGACCTGAGCGTACGCTGAGCGTACCGGCCTGTCTCCGCACGCTGCAGTCCGTTGCAGTTTGTTGCAGTGGTGAAAGCGGCGAGTTGCAGGCAGATTCAGTCTGCTGCAGTTTGTTGCAGCCTACGAGGGTGGACTAAGCGATATCCGTAGACACGGCTTCGAAACCGTGTTACGGTCGCGCTGTTCGGTCGTCGCTGGGTAGATTCGGTCGTCGCTGGGTAAGAGGAGGGATTCTGGTGGATTTCGAAGAAGTCAAGGGCGAGCCAAGCGGCATGGATGCCGACGAGAAGCGTGAACTCGCTCTCGACCGCAGACGGCTCCTGAAGAGAGTAGGCCTGGGCGCAGCTGCGGTATCGATCCCCTCGACCATCCTGGCGGGTCCTGCGTTCGGCGCAGTTGCCGAAGGGCTTGCCGCAGAGAGCTTCATCAAGTCCCATCCGAAGTGGAAGTTCGTGTTCGTCAACCACGTGACGACGAACCCGTTCTTCGTCCCCACGATCTACGGTGCGCAGGACGCGTGCTCGCTGCTCGGTTGCAGCTACCAGTGGACGGGATCCACGACGTCGAGTGTCAGTGAGATGGTCAACGCGTTCAACTCGGCGATCTCGGCGAAGGCGGCAGGGATCGCGTGCTGTCTCGTTGACCTGAAGGCGTTCAACGGGCCGACCGCCAACGCGACGAAGAAGGGCATCCCGGTGCTCGCCTACAACGCCGACGTGCCTCCGGGAAACCCGAACGAGCGACTCGCGTATATCGGCCAGGATCTGTACGCCTCCGGGTACGCGATGGGACAGCGGATCGTCAACCTCGTCGGCAGCGGTGACGTCGCGCTGTTCATCGCAACGCCCGGTCAGCTCAACATCCAGCCGCGGATCGACGGCGCCACCGCAGCGATCAAGAAGTTCGGCGCCGGCAAGATCAAGACGGAGGCGATCGCCACCGGTGCGCTGCTCCCCGACGAGGTTGCGAAGATCGAGGCCTACTATCTCGGGCACAAGGGCGTGAAGGGCATGTTCGCGGTGGACGCCGGCTCGACGCAGGCTGTCGGGCAGACCGTCGCGAAGTACAAGCTGAAGTCGAAGGGCGTGAAAGCGGGGGGCTACGACCTCACGCCGACGACCCTGAAACTGATTCAGGCGGGCCAGTTGGACTTCACGATCGATCAGCAGCCGTACCTGCAGGGCTGGATCCCGGTCCTGCAGCTCTTCTTCTACAAGTACTCGTCCGGACTCGTGGCGCCATCCAACACGAATACGGGCATCGTGTTCATCACGAAGGCGAACGTGAAGCCGTACCTGACGACGAAGACCCGCTATGAGGGCAGCTCCAGCGCCCAGAAGTACCCGGTCAGCTAACGACCGGTGAGCCAGGCCGCACGAGAAGCCCGGCCACCCGAACCGCCGCAACGCGCCAGCCTCGGCAGGCGCGTTGCCGCTGCGTTCGTCCGCCGCCGCGAGGCGAGCATCGGATTCGTCCTGCTCGTGCTCGTCGTCTACTTCTCAGTGCGGACGGACGCGTTCTTCGGGCGGGAGAACGCACAGGTGATCGCCGAGTTCTCGGCGCCGATCGCGATCATCGCCGCGGGCGAGGTGATGCTCCTGATCTGTGGCGAGATCGACCTCTCAGCCGGGAACGTGTACGCGTTCTCCACCTGGATCTTCTATTTCGCGAACCACAGTTGGGGTCTGCCGATCTGGGTCGCGGTGATCGTCGGGCTGCTCTCGGGCTCGGTTGTCGGGCTCGTCAACGGAGTGATCACGGTCGGTGTCGGCGTGCCCTCCTTCATCACCACACTCGGGATGATCTTTCTCTTGAACGGATTGACGCTCATCATGTCGGGCGCTTTTCCCGTGGAGACGCCCGGGGGTCACACGTTCTTCAAGGTCTTCGGCGGTGGCGCTTATGTGACGGTCTATTGGGCGCTCGGCGTAGTCGTCGTGATGACGATCCTGCTCAACCGGACACGCTGGGGGCTCCACACCATTGCCACCGGCGGCAACCTGGTCGGGGCGAGCGAGAGCGGCGTGAACGTCAGAGCGGTCAAGGTGGGGAACTTCGTCCTCTGCAGCACGCTCGCCGCGCTCGCCGGCACCCTCGAGTCGGTGCGGATCACCTCCATCCAGGCCCTGCAGGGTGGCACATCGCTGATGTTCTACGCCGTCGCCGCGGCCGTGATCGGCGGCACGTCGTTGTTCGGCGGGTCAGGCACCGTGATCGGCGCCGCGCTCGGCGTGCTCGTCCTCGCCGTGCTGAACCTCGGCTTCACGCTGCAGGGAATCAGCGCCTACACGTTCGACCTCGTCCTCGGTATCGCGATCATCGCCTCGATGTCCTTCAATGTGACCCTGGAGCGGATCCGCCAATCGGGACGGCTGGGAGGCACGGCATGAGCGAAGCCGCGACGCCGCTCACCGAGCCCGCACGGGAGACGGCTCCCGACGTGCTCCGCGTCGAGAACATCCGCAAGAGCTTCGGTGTGGTGACAGCGCTCGAGGACGTCTCGCTCCATCTCCGCCCGGGCGAGGTGCTCGGTCTGATCGGCGACAACGGCGCCGGCAAGTCGACGCTGATCAAGATCCTGACCGGCTTCCACAAGCCCGACGCCGGCAAGATCTTCGTCTTCGGCGAGGAGGTGCAGCTCAAGTCTGTGACGCACGCTCGCTCGCTCGGGATCGACACCGTCTTCCAGGACCTCGCCCTCGTGCCGGGCATGTCCGTCTACCACAACATGTTCCTGAACCGCGAGCTGACGCACGGCATCGGGCCGCTGCAATTCCTCAACAACCGCGCCATGAGGAGCCGGTCGCGGGACTACCTCGAGGACATCGGTGTGCACATCCAGTCGATGGACGCATCGGTCGCGCGCATGTCAGGCGGTCAGCGCCAGGCGATCGCGATCGCGCGCACGACGCACTCGAACGCCAAGATCATCCTCCTCGACGAGCCGCTCGCCGCCATGGGCGCGCGCGAGGGGGCGCTGATCATCGAGCTGATCTCGGAGCTCAAGCAGCGCAGCGAAGTCTCGATGATCGTGATCGCCCACAACTACGTGCACGTGTTCGAGATCTGCGACCGGATCAACCTGCTCCGCAACGGACGCATCACGTTCGACAAGCCGACCAACGAGACCTCGATCGAGGAGATGACGTCGATCGTCGCATCCGAGTATCGGCTGGCCAGGCCCGAGTAGTCAGAGCGCTGCAACCGACCGAACGGTCGCACCCAGCTCGTTCATGAACTCGGGGTACGGCCCGAAACGCTCGTTCATCTTCAGCGTCAGCGGCCAGAGACCGGTCGTTCCGGCGGCGATCTCCTCCCTGACGGCCTGCTCGAGCTCGTACGTGAAGTCGAGAGAGCGATCGAGGAACTCGCGGGCGGCCTCTGCATCCATGATCGGGTAGTGGGCCGTGAGGAGCAGGTCGGGCTCGAGCGCCCGGATGCGCCGGATCGAGTTCCGGTAGGCGGCGACGTCGTAGACGCGGCCTGGGATCAGGAGCCGTCCATCGTCCGCGTAGATGCCGCGCTCGAGCACTGCGTCGATCACGATCGCGGCACGGCTGCGCGGATCCCATAGGCCGATGTGGCCGAGCGTGTGGCCGGGGAGGTGCAGAACCTCGATCCGCCACTGGTCGCCGAGCCGGATCGTCTCACCGCCCCGCAGCCCTTCGTCGATCGGAGCATCGCCGCCGCACATCGCCTTCAGCTCGGCTCGTCCTTCCTCGTCGGGCTCGTCGAAGCCGTAGGGCTCGTGCCAAAGGTAGTTCTCCGCCACCATCGCGGCGTTGGACTCGATCCAACGCCGATCGAGCTCGTGACAGGAGAAACGCGCGCCGGGGTGGAGATCGCGGAGCGCGCGGTCTCCACCCGAGTGATCGAGATCGGCATGGCTGATCAGGACGTCGTCGATGGCCTCGAGCCCGAGGCCCATCGATTCCAGATACGGCTTCAAGGCGTCCGCCGGCGTGTACGGCATGCCGGTGTCGAGCAGGAGCGTGCAGGCGTCGCCCGCGAGCACGTACTGGGCCATGAAGCGAACGCCGAGGCTCGACTCGATGCGGTGGATGCCGGCGGCGACCTCCACCTTCACCTCTGCTTTGGGTCAGGGCGGCCGCCGCGGGTGA
>CAVPGO010000016.1:0-69175 GCA_963703975.1 uncultured Actinomycetes bacterium | reverse complement strand
ACGCGTCGGCGAACGTAGTGGCCGCGGGCGATCCACCACCGGGCGCCGGAGCAGTCGAGCCGCCCGTAGATCCTGGAGCGCCGGTGGCCACCCAGCGTCCCCGGGGCGGCGGAGAAGACGTCCCGGCCGTCCGGCCCGATCAGCCGATACAGCGTGCCGCCCGCATCGTCAAGCCGCGCGGAGACGCGGTGGTCAAACATCGTGCCCTCCCTGGTCGCTCGATCGTTTCAACGCGCGGTCGGTGCCCTGTGTGAGGTAACGCGTCGTCGCCTCGCACTCTTCCGGCGAGGGCCCGGTGAGCGCCGGAGCGCGGGTTTTCCGCACGACGATCCGCAACCCCGCTGATTCGCGGTCAGGCACAGGATGCGACGCTCGGGGCGTTGCGGAAGGAGGATGAATGGACGCAACCGCCGACGGGTCCGGGCCGATCGTCGAGGCCCGCACGCTGACGAAGACCTACGAGACCGGGGCGGTGCGTGTCGAAGCGCTGCGCGGGATCGACCTGCGAGTGGAGCGCGGCGAGATGGTGTCGATCATGGGCCCGAGCGGGTGCGGCAAGACCACTCTGCTCAATTGCCTGTCAGGGCTGGACGACGTGAGCCGCGGCGAGGTGTTGATCGAGGGTACCCCGCTCTCCTCGCTCTCCGATCGTGAGCGCACCGACTACCGCGCCAGGCGGATGGGCTTCGTGTTCCAGTTCTACAACCTGATGCCGGTGCTCACGGCGGTCGAGAACGTCGAGCTGCCGCTGCTCCTGTCGCGGGTCTCACCGGCGGAGGCGCGGCGGCGCGCGCTCGCAGCGCTCGGTCTCGTCGGGCTCGAGGGGCGGCCGGGTCATCTCCCAGACGAGCTCTCGGGTGGCGAGCGGCAACGTGTGACGATCGCCCGGTCGCTCGTCAACGACCCGGCCATCGTCTGGGCCGACGAGCCCACGGGGGACCTCGACTCGGAGAACGCCACCGAGATCGTGGAGTTGATGCGCAGGCTGAACGTCGAGCGCGGCCTGACCTTCTTGATCGTCACCCACGACATCGCGGTCGGCCGCCGCACCGATCGCATCATCCGCATGCTCGACGGCCTCGTCGTCGAGGAGCAACGACTGGAGGTGCCACGTGTACTCGCGGGTCACGCTGTTTGAGATCGACACTGTTCGCACAGACGTCGCAGCGGCGGTCGACCTGTTCAAGGAGGACGTGCTGCCGCAGCTCCACGGGCAGGAGGGCTACGCGGGCGTCGTCGTGCTCGCCAATCCTGATGGGCAGGGGATGATCGTCAGCGTTTGGGAGACGGCGGAGGCCGCGGCCCGCACCGCTTCGACGGCGACCGAGGCGCTGCAGCGTCACGTGACCTTGTTCCGGTCGCCGCCTGGGCGCGAGGAATACGAGATCGCGTTCGCGGAGCTGCCGACCGTCGCGCTGGGGTAGCGGTGAACGAGCTGTTCGGGATCCCGGTCGGCACGCTCGCCGTGGCGCTCGCCGTGTGCGTCGCCGTCGCGGCGGGCGCCGTCGCCGCGCTCGCGTTGCGCAACCCGATCCTGGTCAAGCTGGGTGTACGCAACGTCGGCCGCCGGCGCGGCCGCTCGGCGCTGATCGTCGCCGGCCTGATGCTCGGCACTGCGATCGTGGCCGCCGCGCTGACGACCGGCGACACGATGAGCCACACGATCCGGCAGACCGCAGTGTCCGTCCTCGGCGAGACCGACGAGGTGGTGTCGGCGCGCGGGGCGATCGCCGACATCCCGGGCGAGCTCGGCTCCGCCACCGGCACAGCCACCTTCGACGAGTCGGTCGTGCAGCGCGTGGAGGACACGCTCGCTCCGACCGGTCTCGTCGACGGCGTCGCCGGCGTGGTCGGGGAACAGGTGGCAGTGCAGGCACCGGCGCAAGGGCAGGTGGAGCCGAGCGTTGTTCTTTTCGCAACCGAACCGGCACGGATGAACGGGTTTGCGCCGATTCGCACCGTGGGCGGGGAGAGTGTCTCTCTGGGCGAGCTTCGCCGTGGCGAGACCTACCTGAACGAGAAGGTCGCGACCGAGCTGCAGGTGGAGGCCGGCGACCGGGTGCTCGTCTTCGTGGCGGGAAAGACGGCCTCGCTCCGGGTGCGCGCCGTCGTCCGCTTCGCGGGAGCCGGAACAGCGGATGCCGCGCTGCTGCTTCCGCTGCGTGAAGGTCAGCGGCTGCTCGGGATGGAGGGCCACGTCCGGTACGTGCTCATCTCGAACCGCGGTGGCGAGACCTCCGGTGCTCCGCTCTCGGACGACGTCTCGCGCACGCTCGAACCGGTCCTTGCGCCCCTCGGGCTCGAGGTGGCGACCGCGAAGAAGGACGCGATCGAGTCGGCCGACGAGGCGGGCAGCGCGTTCATGGCCTTCTTCACCACGTTCGGCTCGTTCTCGATCGCAGCCGGGGTGCTCCTGATCTTCCTCATCTTCGTCATGCTGGCCGCCGAGCGGCGCGGCGAGCTGGGCATCGCCCGGGCGATCGGGACGCGGCGCGGCCATCTCGTGGAGATGTTCGTGTTCGAGGGCCTGACCTATGACCTCGCCGCGGCGGTCGTCGGTGCGGCATTGGGGGCCCTGGTCGCGTTCGGGATGGTGATCGTGATGGCGAAGGCCTTCGGTGCGTCCGACGCGGACGCGGGCTTCCAGATCGAGTACGCGGTCAGCGCGCGCAGCCTGGTGGTGGCCTTCTCGCTCGGCGTGCTGCTGACGCTGGTCGTCGTCACGATGTCGGCCTGGCGTGTCAGCCGGATGACGATCGCCACCGCCGTGCGGAACCTGCCCGAGCCCCCGGCGCTGCGCGGCCGCCGCCGGCTCGTGCTCGCGGGTGTCGGCCTCGCGCTCGGTGCGCTGCTCACCGTCTCGGGGATCACCGCTTCCCGGGCGACGCCGCTGATGACGGGCATCTCGCTCATGATCGTGAGCTGCGTGCCGCTGCTCCGGCTCGCCGGCGTGCCGGAGCGGCTGGCCTTCACCGTGCCCGGGCTCGTGCTGGTGGTCTTCCTCCTGCTGCCGTGGAAGCTGTGGGAGGACGTGTTCGGCCAGCTGGCGATGGACTTCTCGACCTGGATCTCGACGGGGCTGATGATCGTCGTCGGCAGCGTCTGGGTCGTCGTGTTCAACGCCGACCTGTTGCTGCGTGCGCCGGTCGTCGTGCTCAGCCGGTTCCGCCGGCTCGCCCCGGTGCTCAAGGTTGCCATCGCGTACCCGCTCTCGGCGCGCTTCCGCACCGGCACGACGCTGGCGATGTTCACCCTCGTCGTCTTCACGCTGGTCACGGGGGCGGCGTCCAGCGGCTCGTTCGTCAAGGCGTTCGACGACAAGAACACCTTTGGGGGCGGCTTCGACGTGCGCGCGAGTACGGGACCCCTGGCGCCGATCGCCGACATGCGCGGTGCGCTCGAGCGGGCGCCGGGCATGCACGCGTCGGACTTCCGGGTCGTGGCCAGCCAGTCCGTGCTCGCTGTCGAGGCGACGCAGCTCGGCACGGGCCGCGCCTTCGCCGACTACCACGTGCGCGGCCTCGACCGGTCGTTCCTCGCGCACACGACGTTCGGGCTGGGCGCGATCGCGAGTGGCTACTCGTCAGCCGGCGAGGTGTGGCGCGCGGTGGCGTCGACACCGCGGCTGGCGGTGGTGGACAGCCTGATCGTGCCGCGGCGCGACAACTTCAACTTCGCGGTGCTCCCGTCCGACTTCCGGCTCTCCGGGTTCGCCTACGAGGACGGGGCCTTCGACCCGATCCCCGTCGAGGTGCGGGACGAGCAGACGGGCAGGACGGTGCAACTGACGGTGATCGGCATCCTGAGGGACACGGCGCCGTTCGAGATGTCGGGCATCTCGACCTCCCAGGAGACGCTCGCAGCGGCGTTCCCCGGTCGAGTCACGCCGACGATCCACTACTTCGCGCTCACGCCGGGGGTCGACGACCGCGCGACGGCCCGGCGCCTGGAGTCGGCGTTCCTGGCCAACGGGCTCGAGGCGGAGTCGATCCAGCAGGTGATGAAGGACGCCACCGCGGCCTCGCTGATGTTCAACCGGCTGCTCCAGGGCTTCATCGGCCTGGGTCTCGTCGTCGGTGTCGCCGCACTCGGAGTGATCAGTGCCCGTGCGGTGGTCGAGCGTCGGCAGCAGATCGGCGTCCTCCGCGCGATCGGGTTCCGGCGGGGAATGGTCCAGGCGGCCTTCCTGCTCGAGTCGTCGTTCGTGGCGCTGTCCTCGATTCTCGTGGGCACGGTGCTCGGCCTCGTGCTTGCCTGGAACATCGTTGAGGACCAGCGTCGGCAGCCGAGCTGGGAGAACCTGCGGCTCGTCGTCCCCTGGACGAATCTGGCGGTGATCTTCTTCGTCGTCTACGTCGTCGCCATCGCCGCGACGCTCGGCCCTGCGCTGCGCGCTTCGCGTGTGCGGCCGGCGGAGGCGCTGCGCTATCAGTAGCGCCTAGGCGTTGGCCGGACGGCGCTCCGGGAAACGCGGCAGCCCGTCGTCGGGGATGGGCTCCCACGCCGCCGCGTTGACGACGAACTGGCGGGCCGACGGCGTGATGCCCGGGTCGCCGTCGAAGGCGCCGAGGCGGACGAAGAGCTGGTCCGAGTCCTGGGGGTTGCGCGCCCAGAGTGCCGAGCCGCACCGTCCGCAGAAGTCCTTTGCGAACCCGTCCGGCGGCGCGTACACCTGGACGAGCTCCGCGCCCTGCGTGACGTGCAGCGATCCGGGCACGATCCGCGCCGATGCGGAGGCCGCCGAGCCGGTGCGCCGCTGGCAGCGCGTGCAGTGGCAGTAGACGGCGGAGACCAGCGGCTCGGTGACCTGGAAGCGCACACCGGCGCAGAGGCAGCCGCCGGTGAGCGGGAGGTCGGGCACGTCGCCAGCGTATCGCGTCTGCACCCGATAGCCTCGCGCGGACGATGACGTACCTCGCAGACGGTGATCGGTACGGGCGCATGCCCTACCGCCGCTGCGGGCGCAGCGGGCTGCTGCTGCCCGCCGTCTCCCTCGGGCTTTGGCACAACTTCGGTGAGAGTCACCCGTTCGAGACGGGCCGCGCGATCGTGCGGCGGGCATTCGACCTCGGCATCACGCATTTCGACCTGGCGAACAACTATGGGCCGCCGTACGGCGCCGCCGAGGAGACGTTCGGCCGGTTGCTGCGCGAGGATCTCGCGCCGTACCGCGACGAGCTCGTCATCTCGACGAAGGCGGGTTGGGACATGTGGCCGGGACCGTACGGGGATCTGGGCTCGCGCAAGTACCTGCTGGCGAGTCTCGACCAGAGCCTCCGCCGGCTGGGGGTCGACTACGTCGACATCTTCTACTCGCACCGCTTCGACCCGGACACGCCGCTCGAGGAGACGATGGGCGCTCTCGACAGCGCGGTGCGCCGTGGGCAGGCGCTCTACGCCGGGATCTCCGCCTACCCGGCGGAGCAGACCCGTGAGGCGGCCGCGATTCTGCGCTCACTGGGGACGCCGCTCCTGATCCACCAGCCGAACTACTCGCTGCTCGATCGTTGGATCGAGCCGGCGCTGCTCGATGCGGTCGGCGATCTCGGCGTGGGATGCATCGTCTTCTCGCCACTGCAGCAGGGGCTGCTCACGGACAAGTATCTGGACGGGATCCCGGACGGATCACGGGCGACCTACGGCCGGTACTTCCCGCACGAGGCGCTCAACGACGAGCTGCGGGGCGTGCTGCGGGGGCTGAGCGAGATCGCGTCGGCGCGCGGGCAGTCGCTGGCGCAGATGGCGCTCGTATGGACGCTGCGCGACCCGCGTGTGACCTCGACCCTGGTCGGCGCGAGCAGTGTCCCGCAGCTGGAGGAGAACGTGGCTGCGCTCGACCGGCCCGAGCTCACAGCCGAAGAGCTGGCCGAGGTCGACCGCGTGCTCGCCACGCTCTGAGCGGCTCGAGCGACAGCACGCCTGCGCATCACACGGTCGGTTCGGTACCAGAGACTGGGTCCGGTCAGGTGGTCCCTTGAACCGTCGGGGGATGAGGGGCTGCGGATGCATGCGGGATCACTGGCAGCCGGCGGTGAGTCGACTGCGATCTGCGCTCGCAGTGGAGACGGGCCTGTTGATCGTGGATATGGCAACGGCGGCCGGGCCAAGGTCACCGCACGTGTCGATCCGCGCCCAGACCGCGCCGACGGTCGTGCACTCGACGCGGAACCCTATCGCCGCCGATCGGCGCTCAGCGCCTTCGAGGCCCGGGCGCTGCAACGTTGTTCGTCGCGTCGCCGAGCGCTTCCGAGCCGAGCAGGTGCACGCCGCCCACGACGACGTAATGAATCGCTACAGGATCATCCGCCGTAGGCTCGCGGGCTCTGAGTCCGCCTGTCGGCGGTGGCCGTTCATCACTCCCCGCTAAGGTCGATTGGTGCCCGACGGCCAGGTACAACTTCGGCGCATCGAGTCGACTGACGAGATCGCGCCCGCGGCGGCGCTCGCGCGTGAGTTCGGCGTCTGGGTCAGGGAGCGGATCAGAATCGAGCTCGGGATTGTCATCCCGACCGAGGCCGAGCATCTGACCGCCGTGCTCAGCGAGCTGCTCGAATCGGGAGGGCGACTCTACGTCGCTGAGGTCGATGGTGAAGCGGTCGGCGTCGGTGGCCTCAAGCTCCTCAGCGACACGGTGGGCGAGATCAAGCGGATGTTCGTGCGTCCAGCGGCTCAAGGGCTCGGCATCGGCCGGGCGATCGTTCAGCAGTTGATCGATGATGCGCGGGCGCTGGGCTGCGAGGCGATCTACCTCGAGAGCGCGTCGTTCATGCATAGGGCGCACGCTCTTTACCGCAGCGTCGGGTTCGCGTCGGGCGACTCCTACGCCGGACGCGAGTTCGAGGGCAGGGCTCCGCATGTCTCAGTGTTCATGCGGCTCGACCTGACGTAGGACGGCTGCGACGGAGTTGACGTACCGACTGACGCCCAACGAGTTGTCTGACTAGAGTCAGATACATGGATCCAGTCGCAACGGAGCGTGTACGACGTTTCAACCGTACGGTGACGCAACGGATCGGGGCTCTCAGCGACGCGTACCTGACGCGCAGTCGTCCGCTCGGCGCATCGCGGGTCTTGTGGGAGATCGGAGAGGGCGGTCTTGACATCAAGTCGCTGCGCGCGCGACTCGACCTCGATTCGGGATACTTGAGCCGGCTTCTGCGTATGCTCGAGGCCGACGGACTGGTCGTCGTCGAGCCGGGTCACGAGGATCGACGTGTTCGCATCGCGCGGCTGAGCAAGACGGGTCGGACCGAGCGGAACCTGCTCGACCGACGTAGCGACGAGCTCGCGTGGTCCTTGGTCGAACCGCTCGACGACGAGCAGCGCGCACGTCTCGTGGACGCGATGGGCGTGGTGGAGCGGCTCCTTACAGCCGGACTCGTCTCGCTTGGGATCGACCAGCCCACGAGTGCCGCAGTCCAGTACTGCTTTGAGTCCTACTTCGCCGAGCTCGACGGGCGGTTCGAGGCTGGGTTCGACTCGGGTCGCAGCATCTCGGCCGATGCTGACGAACTCAGCGAGCCTCGGGGGCTGGTCTTGGTCGCCCGGTTGAGGGACGAACCGGTCGGCTGCGGCGCTCTCAAGCTGCACGGCAGCGACCCGGCGGAGATCAAGCGCATGTGGGTCGCCTCGACGGCTCGCGGACTCGGCCTCGGGCGACGGCTCCTGCGTGAGCTCGAGGAGCGCGCCAGCCACCGAGGCGCGACACGTGCCCGTCTTGAGACCAACCGAGCCTTGACCGAGGCGATCAACCTTTACCGGTCGGCCGGATACACGGAGGTGGCAGCGTTCAATGACGAGCCGTACGCCGACCACTGGTTCGAGAAGCGTCTCGACAGCTGACGTACCTCGGCCGGTTGTCGTGGTTCCCACCGTACGATTGATCTTCGAGTCGGCGGAGGAGGCACGATGAGACTTCATCGCGAAGCCGAAGAGACTGTGTTGGCGACACTCGACCGCTACGCCGAGCGCTACGGTGCGAAGGACGTGGACGGCGTCACGGAGTTGTTTGCCGACGATTCTGACGTGGTCCTGATCGGCACCGGCGCTGACGAGCGCTGGGTCGGAAGGAGAGAGATCCGGCGCCAGTTCGCTCGCAACTTTGCTGAAGCCGAGCGCACGCGCTTCGAGTGGGTTTCCCAGCACGTTGTCGCGGCGGGGGATGGTGCATGGGTTGCCGCCGACGCGGTCGTGCACGTCATCGTCGACGGGGTCGAGCGGTCGATTCCGATCCGCTTCACTGTCGTTCTCGAGCAACGTGACGGAGTCTGGGTTTGGCTGCATCGGCACGCGTCGGTTGCCGCCGGAGGTCAGGCTTCCGGTACCGCCTACCCGGTAACGACCGAGCACGACTGATCGAACGCCATTGCGCTGATTGCCGATCGGTGGCGTGAGCTGTAGCGCGCGCACGCGGATCGTCAAGAGACATTTCTGAACACTCGGGTACGCCACGATCCTCGCACTGCCCTGTTCGGTTGACGCTCTTGCGCCAAGGTGTTTCACTGGCTGAGGCAACTGGGCCAGCCGGTCGGAGGCCGAGACCAGGAGGTTGAGATGCGCACGATCCTCGTGCTCGTTGCCGTGAGTTGCGTGCTCCTCGGGACATCCGACAATGTCGCGACAGCTCGCTCGTCGGCGCTGACGCTCTGTGGGCAGATCAAGAACGGACCGCACGATGCGTGGACGGCGACCCTGCGCGGAGGCAAGAACAAGAGGCTGCAGGGCACGACGTGGACAGTGACGGCGTTGCTCGCCCCGTGCTCGAAAGCCATGAAACTTGCGCGCGCCGTGCTGCCGCAGTGGAAGAAAGCGAAGCCGGACGCGCCGCTCCAGGCATCCGGCGGGTGGAAGTGCGCCAACGTCGGCGACATCGGCCCGGGAAGCGTGCGGGAGAGCCGCGGCGCGAACTGCTACACCTTGGCCGGCGCTCAGGTTGCAGTAACGATGTACGGATCACTCTCGATCGCGCAGATAAGAAAGGAGATCGGGATCGCGTAGCAATCGACGACTCAGCGTGATCTCGTCCCAGCATCACTCGCGCATCCGGGCGTTGCGGCTCGCGGGGCTGCTCGTACGTAGGGTTGTTCGGTGGAGGACGACGGTGAACAGCGCTTCGATTCGAGCCCGGAGAAGGCAGCGGCGTCGGCAGCGGCGCGTGAGTGGGGGCTCGACCTCGGGGAGCCTTTCGCGTTCTCGAATGTCTCGTACGTGGTGCCGGCAGGCCGCGCCGTGCTCAAGGTCGCATGGGGAGGCGACGAGGAGTGGCTGCACGAGGGCGACGCGCTCGGAGTGTGGAACGGCGATGGTGCGGTGCGACTTCTTCGCCGGTCTGGGCGCGCGATTCTCGAGGAGCGTGCGTTGCCCGGGGACGATCTCTCGGCGCTGCCCGATGATGAGGCAACGGCGATTGCCGTCGACGTGGCGACGCGGCTATGGCGACCTGCGGAGCCTCCGTTCCGACCGGTCGTGCCCGAGGTCGTGCGCTGGCTTGATCGCGCCGAGCGGGAGGGTAGTGACCTCGTTCCCCTCGCACGCGAGCTACTCGCCGGTCTCGATTCAGGACCGGGCTGGCTTGTGCATGGCGATTTCCACCATCACAACATCCTTCGCCACGGCAACCGGTTTGTCGCGATCGACCCGAAGCCGTATCTCACCGATCGCGAGTACGACCCGCCTGCGTTTCTCTGGAACCCGTTCGGCAACCGCATGGAGGATCGCGACCAAACAGAGCGCCGCATCGGGGCGTTCGTCGCGGCGGGTCTGGACGATTCTCGCATTCGCGCCTGGAGCGTGATCAGAGGCGCGTACTTGCGTCCTGGCTACGCCCGTCAGCTCCGGGCGCTTCTTCTGTGAAGCCACTTTCCTAGGCGAATCGTTCCTTCGCAGACCGTCGGTCGACGGCGAGGGATGGGCTCGTTTCCAGTCACAGGGTCACGACGGAAGTTTGCTGCCGGCGAGCGCTTCGCTTACAGCAACGGCGGCTACGTCTCCTGGCGCTGATCGCCGAGCGCGCGAGCGGGGTGCCATTCCACGACCTGGTGCACGGACGTGTCTGTGAACCGGCGGGGATGCGGGACACCGCGTTTCTGCGCTCCGACGAGCTTCCGGGGCGCGCTGCTCTCGGGTACACGACGATCGACGGTGTGTGCCGGAGCAACGTGTTCCACCTACCTGTGCGTGGAAGCGGGGACGGCGGCGTCTACTCCACCGTGGCCGATATCAGCTCGCTCTGGCGGGCGTTCTTCGCCGGTCGGATCGTGTCGCGCTGGACTGGGTCGGCGAGATGGTGCGACCCCGCACTGACGTGCCGTCCGCGACCGAGCGCTACGGCCTCGGCTTCTGGCTGCACGCAGCGACCGACGCCGTCAGCTTGGAAGGCTGCGATGCAGGGGTCTCCTTCCGCACCGTGCACGACCCGCGCGCCGCCGTCACCCCACATGGTGATGTCGAACACATCAGATGGAGCGTGGCCGATCACCCGGTACCTCGACGAACGACTGACCGCCTGACCGGACCGCGTCCCCCTAAACGCGCGCCAACCGGCTGGAGGCCGTGACGCGGAGGGCCGTACGCCGTCCTATCATCCGACGATGGTCCCCGAGGCCCCGCTGGAGAAGACCGAGGCCGGGCTCGCGCCCGTCGGCGGGGGATGGTTCGTCCTGAACGCGCGTGAGGCGCGCTGGCGCCATCGCCCGGGGCGAGGGGAGAGTCTCCCTTTCACCGGTTGGACGGATTTGGAGTGCGAGACGTACTTTCCGCAGGTCGGGATCGGCCTGGTGGTCCTCGGGCCGGGCGAGCCCATCGGGATGTACCACTGGGAAGCCGATCAGGAGGATTTCCTCGTGCTCTCCGGCGAGGCGCTCCTGATCGTCGAGGGCCAGGAACGGCCGTTGCGGCAATGGGACTTCGTGCATTGTCCCGCCCAGACGAGACACATGATCGTCGGAGCCGGACACCGTCCCTGCGCCGTCCTGGCGATCGGCGCGCGCGAGCATATCGGGGCGGACTGCAACGGGGGCGCGTACACCGTGGACGAGGCCGCGCTCCGCCACGGGGCCGGCGTCGAAGAGGAGACGAGCGACGCGGAGCTCGCGTACGCTCGCTTTCAGAAGACGGAGCCGAAGCCGTATGGTGACGGCTGGCTTCCGAGTTCCTGAACCCCAGGAGCGCATTCGCGCCCACTCGGGCATCCGAGCACCGTTCGCCCAGTGCGGGTCGCGCCATTCGCCGGGCTCGCCATGCGCTCGCACTGCTCGCGACGCTTTGTCTCTTCGCTGTCGGTTGAACGGTCGATCGTGCCCCCGGGCGGGGCCGACGGGAAGCGGACGCGGTCAGCACCGGCTGCCCGCGGCGGCCTGCGCGCTCCGGCCAGCCGGATCAGGGTCGCCCTCGGGGAGAGGGCGGGCGCCGGCGTGCCTCCGCGCGGGCACAGGATGGTGGCTGCGGCCACGATCTCCGGCGTCTGCCGCGAGATCGTGGCCGCGTGCCTGAACTGCGTGAAGAGCGGACTACGTGAATAGCACCACGTAGAAGGAGAAGTCGCCCAGCGCTGCGTCGCCGGGGTTCTCCATGAGCACCGCGGCATGGCTGGTGTCGTTCCCCGATGGGCACGAGATGCCCTCGGGCGCGCCTCCGCACGGCCCCGCCAGGAACCCGCCGCGGAAGTTCGCGTTGATCAACCCGGGAGTGACGAGCAGCGCCTTCCCGGCGATCGCGGTGCCGAAGTCGAGGATGTAGTAACCGGGGGCCGGGTGGGAGGTGACCGAGATGCCCCCGGACTGGCTCTGGATCGTGCCGTCGGCCTTCACGAGCGCCCACTTGACGCCTGGGCCCGCAGGGCCGGCGGGTCCGGCTGGTCCGGCGGGCCCAGCCGCGCCGGCGGGTCCGGCCGCGCCGGCAGGTCCGGCTGGGCCGGCGGGGATCTGCCCGCTCTTGAAGTCCGCCTTCAGCAACGATCCGTTCTTCACCTTCGTCGAGATGACCGCGTTGTTCTTCAGCTGGGGGGTCCCGACCGAGTTCGGCCCCAGCACGCCTGCCGCGTAGCCGGTTCCGGTGAGCGCGACGATCAGCGCCAGGCAGGCGACGACCATCGAGGGCGTGGGACGGAAGCCTGGGAGTCGCTTCATGGATCCTCCTCGTTCGCGGGGGAAGCCGCAACGGAACGCCGCCCGGCGATCCTAGCGGCCGGCCACGATGGAGGCACCAGGGTGGATACTCGAGGCCCATGGTCGACGAGCACCGGTCGTCAGACTGGCCGGCACCCCGCGCCCTGGTGCGAATCACTCGTTCGAGTGAGCTCCGCGAGCTAGCCTGTCGGTGGCGACCGTAGCGATCGGCGCCGCACGGCTTCACAGCGGGTGCCACAGGGACCGGCCCCGCGATGCTCCATCCTCAGCGAGTGGGTGGTACGGCTGCTCGCCGACCCAGCCCTCGGGTGGCGACGACCAGAGCCAACTCGAGCGAAGGGAAAGAGCATGTCTCGTTCCATCAAGAAGCGCAGGGCACTCTTCGGAGTGGCCGGGATCAGCGCGGTGACGCTCGCGCTCGTCGTCAGTCTCGGTGTCGGCGCCGGCGTTGGGGCGGCGGCGAGCGCCGGGACGCCGCAGAACACGTCGCCGCCGACGATCACGGGTACGCCCCAGGAGGGTCAGAAGCTCGTCGGCCACAGGGGCCAGTGGAGTGAGAACCCGACGGACTACAACGACTTCTGGGTGCGCTGCGACGACAACGGGGGTAGCTGCGCCAACATCAGCGGCGCCAACAACAGAAACGGCTATCTGCTCAAGGGTGTCGACGTCGGAAACACGATCCGGTTCAAGGTGCAGGCGACAAACGCGGACGGCCGCGCCTCGGAGTCTTCCGTGCCCACGGCCGTCATCACTGCCGCCACGAAGCCGGCGCCGCCCGTGTCGAACGGCTGCGCGAAGACGGGCGGGACGGTTCCCGTCGCAGGCGTCTCGCCGCCTGCCCAACTGGGGATCGACCAGAACCAGGTGAGCCCGAGCACGATCACCTACGGCACCCGCTCGCTCACCGCCCGCTTTCACGTGTCCGCCTGCGGTGGCTCGGTCGAAGGGGCGCTCGTCTACGTGACGGCCGTGCCGTACGGCATGTTCGCGATCCCGAACGAGCAGGCAACCGGGTCCGACGGCTGGGCGACGCTGCAGTTCAGTGCGCTCGCCGGCTTCCCGGTGAGCGACAAGCAGCAGCTGCTCGTGATGTTCGTCCGCGCCCGCAAGAACGGAGAGAACCTCCTCGGCGGCATCTCCGCCCGCCGGCTCGTCTCGTTCCGCGTCACGCACGGATGAGCTAGGTCCCGCTCGACCTGCCGCAGGCAGGAGCCGTATCTTCCCCTGATGCCGAGATCGGAGGTGTGGGGGCGATTTCGTCGCCGAAGGCGGTCTGCCGCGGAAGAGCACCCCGACCGTTCCGGTTCGAGACGACCGACGTTCGTCGTCGGCGACGTCCACGGATGCCTCGACACGCTCCTCCGTGTGCTACGCGGGGCCGGGCTCGTCGACGCGTCCGGACGGTGGCGCGGGCGCGACGCACGGCTCTGGCTCGTCGGCGACCTCGTCGACCGCGGTCCCGACGGGGTCGGCGCGATCGAGCTCGTACAACAGCTGCAGCAGGAGGGGGACGTACACTGCCTGCTCGGAAACCACGAGGTGCTGCTGCTCGGCGCCTTGCGCTTCCCGGACGTGACGGCCGGCGGGCCGGGAGGGACGTTCCGCCGTCTGTGGGAGCTGAACGGCGGTATTGCGCACGACCTCGAACGACTGACGCCGGATCACGTCAGCTGGCTCCAGTCGCTGCCCGGCATCGCGCTCGAGGGAGAGACGCTGCTCGTCCACGCCGACTCGGCCACGTACCTGCGGTACGGGCGGACGATCGACGAGGTGAACGAGACACTCCGCGCCGTCATCGCGGGCGATGACCCCGGCGCACTCGACCGGTTGCTCGCCGATGCGACAGACCGGCATGCGTTCGCGGACCCCGCAGCGGCGGAGACCATGCTCACGACGTTCGGCGGCCGACGGGTCGTCCACGGGCACACGCCGATCTCGCTGGTCCTGGATCGACCCGCTGCCGAGGTGACGGAGGCCTTCGTCTACGGTTCCGGCCGCTGCGTCAACGTCGACCACGGTCTGTTCCTCGGCGGCGGCGGGTTCGTGACGGAGCTGTCGCGACTGCCCCCGGTCGGCGCCCCGCTCGTTGAGAATGCGGCTGACACGGGTCATCCGGACTGAGGAGTTGTCGTGGCCAGCAGACCACCGGTACCGCCGTTCACGGAGGAGACCGCCCGCCGGAAGGTGCAGGCGGCGGAGGACGCCTGGAACACGCGCGATCCGGAACGCGTGGCGCTGGCCTACACCGAGGACTCGGTGTGGCGAAACAGAGACGAGTTCTTCCACGGTCGGGCTGCGATCACGGAGTTCCTGCGGCGCAAGTGGGCGCGTGAGCTCGACTATCGGCTGCGCAAGGAGCTGTGGTGCTTCACCGGCAACCGCATCTCCGTCCGCTTCGAGTACGAGTCCCGTGACCCGAGCGGGCAGTGGTGGCGCAGCCATGGCAACGAGCACTGGGAGTTCGACGAGCACGGCCTGATGCGTCGCCGTGATGCGAGCATCAACGACCACCCGATCGAGGAGCACGAGCGGCGCATCGACGTCGAACGTGGCGGGTGAGCACATCCACTTCGGGTCGGGCGGAGTGATCGGCCCACACGCTCCTGCCGGGTGCCGATCGACCCTGCTGCTTCATATCGGATAGTCGCTTTACTTTGGATACTAAGGCGGACTAGGATCGTTCCGCGTGGGTGGAGAGCCACTCCTGCGGGTGGAACGGGCGCACGATCGAGGCTCGCCCCGGCCAAACCACGGCCGTCAACTCTCACGAAAAGGAGTCTGGATGTCCGTTCTCGACGAGGTGATCACCGCAAACGAGGAGTACGCCCGCACGTTCGGTGAGAAGGGCGACCTGGCGCTGCCGCCTGCACGGGGCTTCGCCGTCCTCACCTGCATGGACGCGCGGCTCGATCCGGCGAAGTACGCGGGGTTGAGCGAAGGTGACGCCCACGTGATCCGTAACGCAGGCGGCCGGGCGAGCGACGACGCAATCCGCTCGCTCGTGATTTCCTACAAGCTGCTCGGAACCAGCGAGTGGTTCGTCGTCCATCACTCGGACTGCGGGATGGAGTTCTTCACCAGCGAGCTCATGGGCGACCTTCTCTCCCAGAGCCTCGACACCGCAGAGCTCGGGCCGGACGGGTTCCGGGACATCGGCGCCGGACCCGGGTCGCCGGCCGGGAAAGAGATCGACTGGCTGACGATCGGCGACCGCGAGCAAAGCGTCGTCGACGACGTGACCAAGATCAGAAGGCATCCACTCGTTCCCGGGCGGATCCCGATCTACGGCTACGTCTACGACGTCCGCACGGGCCGCCTCGTGGAGGTCCCGGAGGCCACCGCCGCCGGCCGTCCGTCCTGACCCCGCGGGTCTCGGGACGCCCGGGCTCCAGCCGACCGTCTGGCGCCCGGATCGTCCTTGTCGAACATCGGCTTCCAGGTGTCGTAGTCGCCCACGTGATGGCGGCACGGCTCGCACAGCTCGACACCGAAGCACTCGACCGTGCCGACGCGAAAGCGCTTCCCCACGAGGTCGTTCAGCCGCACGCCGCGTACCGTCAGCTGGCGCCGGGTGCCGCCCGGCGCCAGCCCCACGTCCTCGACGGCCTCGGCCTCGACCAGTGTCAGGGCCTGACCGGGCTTCGCACCCGTCGCCCGGAAGTGCCTGTCGCCCTCGAGCCCTTGCCCAGCGACCGCGTGCACCGACTCGACCGTCCAGAGCTCCGGCGTCCGCGGTGCGCCCAGATGGATCGCCTCGACCGTCACAGCCGGATCATCTCAGGCGCAGCGGGCGGATGCCGGCGATTCTAGGCGGTACCGAGCGCATCTTCGTCGGGAGCGGGTGACGGTCGGGTCGCGGAGCGGGAGAATGCGCTCGTGACCGGTCTGGTCAAGCGATCGGCGTCGTGGATGGCGCACGCGGTCCGCAAGCGCGAGGTGAGCGCCGTCGAGCTGGTCGACGCGCACGCGCTCCGGATCGAGGAGCGCAACGGCACGGTCAACGCGATCGTGCTGCCCCGGCTCGATCAGGCGCGCGAGGAGGCGCTTGCGGCCGACGCTGTGCTCGCCCGCGGGGAGGCGCTCGGGCCGCTGCACGGGGTGCCGTTCACCGCCAAGGAAGTGATCGCCGTGGAAGGCATGCCCACGACGAACGGGTCGCTGCTGCTCGCCGGCCGGGTCGCCGCGGAGGACGCCGAGGTGATCCGTCGCATGCGCGGAGCCGGTGCGATCCTGCTCGGCAAGACCAACCTGTCCGAGCTGAGCGCCTTCTGGGACTCCGTGAACCTCGTCTACGGGGCAACCCACAACCCACACGACGCCACGCGGACGGCAGCGGCTCGTCGGGCGGCGAGGCGGCCGCGCTCGCATCGGCCATGACACCCCTCGGGATCGGCACGGACCTCGCCGGGTCGATACGCGCACCCGCGCACTGGACGGGAGTCTTCGGGCTCAAGACCAGCCGTGACGCGATCCCGTTCCCGCCGCACGATCCCTGGCCGTCCGGGGCCGGGATGCAGATGTTCGGCGCGGCCGGACCGATGGCCCGTCACTCCGGCGACCTCGATCTGATGCTCGCGGTGCTGGCGGAGCGCCGCGTGGAGCCCGTGCCGGTCACCCGCGTGGCCGTCTTCGAGGAGGACGGCCTGCAGCCCGTCAGCCGTGTCTGCCGCGAGGCGGTGCGACGCGCCGCCGAGGTGCTCGCCGACAGCGGAATCGACATCGTCGAAAGCCGTCCACCGAGCGCAGGCGCTCTGCGGACGGCGTTCGACACGATCCTCAGACACGAGGTCGCTGTCGCGATCGGCTCCGTCGTCGTCGAGACCGACGTCGAGCTCACGCCGTACGTCTCCGAGCTGGTGGAGGCGACACGGGCCTTCCAGGCGTCATTCGAGGCCTACGTCGCCGCGTTCCAGCGTGTGGTCGAGATCGACGCGGCCGCGACCGCCTGGTTCACGTCATGTGCGGTCGCCCTGTGCCCCGTCGCCCCTGACATCGCGCCCCCGCTCGGCGTCTTCGCCTTCCCGCCCGTCGATGGCGAGCCCACCCGTCCGGGTGGCAAGCTCTCGCTCTGCACCTACGCGAACGCCCTGGGTTTGCCGGCGCTCGCCCTACCGGTGCAGCGCTCCCACGCAGGCCTGCCCGTCGGGGTGCAACTCATCGGGCGGCGTGGGGAGGAGCGAACGCTGATTGCGCTGGCCGCGCGGCTCGAGGAGCAGCTCGGAGGGTGGCTGGACCCGGACTCGCCCTGAGCCGACGAGCTTCCCGTCGGGCGTTCTCGGTTCGCGGCCATGCCTGAGCTCCGAGACGACGGGCTGCGCAGGGACCGGCGGAAGCTTTGCCTGGTCCTTGCCCCGCCCTTGCCGGGGCGCTTCTAGCCTTCGAGCGCCTCTGCGCGTTCGCACGACCGGACGCGCACGCCCCTACCCCGAGGCCAGGTGACACGTGCGGTCAGATCCCCGAACCCGACGAACGAAGGCACCCGCGCGACCCCGGAAGCTCACCCTGGACACGCTTCGCAGTCGACTCCGCCGGCACAGCGCGATCGAGGAGACCGGCGACGGGCGAGGCCCCAGCGGCAACTCGCGCCTCACTGCGACCACCGGGGTCGTGCTGCTGGGGCTTCTGGCGATCGAGGGAATCACGCTTCTCTCGCTTGGCTCGCTGCTCTCGCTTCACGTCTTCGTCGGGATGCTTCTGATCGCTCCTATCACCCTCAAGCTGGCGAGCACGGGCTACCGCTTCGTGCGCTACTACACGGGAAGCACTGCGTACCGCGCAGCGGGGCCGCCCGCGAGGCTCATGCGCATGCTCGGCCCGCTCGTCATAGCGTCAACCGTCGTGCTCTTCGGCTCCGGCGTGGCCATGCTCGCCCTGGGCCCGGCCGCTCAGTGGGTGGTGGGTGTCCACAAGGCGAGCTTCGTCGTTTGGCTCGCCGCCACCGCCGCCCACGTGCTCGGTCACGTGCTCCACGTCCCGGATCTTGCGGCGGCCGACTTCCGTGGGCCTCCCGCCCGTCGGCACGGGTCGCTGCTGCGCCGCGGAGTTGTCGCCGTGACGCTCGTGTCCGGGCTCGTGCTCGCGGTGGCGGCTCTCCAATACGCGGCACCATGGCAGGTGGTCCTCGATTGAGGAGACCAGCACGTATTCGTCGATCGTCAGGCGAGAGCCGACACGTTCCGGCAGGCGACGGACACCGATTCTGCGAGAGCCGGATCTAGTCGAGCGCTGCCTGCGGGCTGCCGTCGAGTTGCGCCGAGACCTCGACCGCGAGGTCGACGAACATGCCGGCGGTGCACGTGCGCAGACGGTCACGGTGCCACGCGATCGCCACGGTGCGGTGTGGCAGTCTCGGCTCGATCGGAACGGCCACGAGCGGCTTGCCCTCCACGTCGGCGGCGAGTTGTGGCACGAGGCCGCATCCGAGCCCGGCGGCGACGAAGCCGTGCAGCGTCCCGTTGTCCTCGACGCGGTGCGCGAAGGTCGGGCTCAGCCCGTGGATGGCGAAGGCGTCTTCCAGCTTGGTCTGACCCGAGCCGCGCTTGCAGCTGATCAGCGGCACGCTCGCCACCTCGTCCAGGGTCAGCTCGCGATCGAGGTCGGCATAGGGGTGGTCCTCGTGCACGATCAGCAGGTAGGGGTCGTCGAGGAGCGGCGCAGCCTCGAGGGGCCCCTCCGGCACAGGCAACTCGGTGAAGGCGACGTCGAGCTCACCGCGCTCGAGCAGATCCAGCAGCTCACGGTCGTCGTTCGACTCGGTCAGGGCGAACTCGACCTCACCGGGCTCGGCACCGAGCTCCTGGAGGATCAGCGGCAGGATCGCGGCCGCGACGCTCTGGTAGGCGCCCACGCGGATCGGGCTGGCAACGTCCTCGTCGGCCAGCGAGTCGAGGTCGATCCGCGCGGCCGAGAGGCGGGTCATGATCGACTCGGCGTGGCCCAGCAGCAGCTCGCCCGCGCGGGTCAGCGTCACGGGCCGCGACCCGCCCGGTCGGTCGAAGAGCCGGTGGCCGACGTGCCGTTCGAGCGCGGCGATCTGCTGGCTGATCGCAGACTGGGCGTACCCGAGCCTGAGCGCGGCCGCGCCGAACGTGCCCTCCTCAGCGACGGCGCGCAGCGCTGCGAGGTGGCGCACCTCGACGCCGAGCCAGCGGTCCTGCTCTGTCCTGTCGGTGGCCGGGCTCATCTCGACCATTGTGGCGGTCAAGGGCACGGGTATGTCCTGGTGGGCGCGACGGACGCCGAGCCACGACTGCCGCCGGCGCCCCGGGTGAGAAACCCGCTCCCGCGCAGCCGCCGCGCCGGTCGCGTCGGCAGCCTTCGCCGCAGCTCTGCTTCCCGCTCGAATCGGGCGAGCCACTCGCGGTGGACCTGCTGTGCGTAGTACGAGGAGAGGTACATCTTCCGCCTCCTTTTGCCATCTCGAGGACACCACGAATGGTCGCGGCGTGGCACCCCGCCACACCACAGCGGATCGTGATACCGGCGATTCGAACGCGCGATCGGGCTGCGAACGAGCTCCGGACGGCGGGCGCTCGACGGCGAGCCCTGCCGGCCGCTTCCGAGGCGGACATCCGGCGTAGGATCCGGGGAGCACAACCACGAGGAGCGGCATGGCGACCACCCACACGTACCCGTCCGCGTCGGTGCACTACACCTGGGATTCCTCGAGCGAGCCGACGCTGACGATCCGAAGCGGCGACGCAGTCGTGCTCGAGACACGCGACGTCAGCGACAACCAGTTCGGACCCGATTCGACCGCGGAGGCGATCGCCGGGATCGACTGGGATCGTGTCTACCCGCTCGCCGGGCCGATCTGCGTGGAAGGGGCGGCGCCCGGGGACACGCTCGCCGTCGAGATCGTCGAGCTCGACACCCGCGGCTGGGGGTGGACGGCGATCCTTCCCGGCTTCGGCCTCCTGCCGGACGAGTTCCCCGACCCGTATCTGCGCATCTTCGACCTCACGACCGGCGACGTCACCTATCTCCGCGACGACATCGCGATCCCCGTGGCGCCGTTCCTCGGGACGATGGGTGTCTGCCCGGCCGGTGCCAGACAGCAACCCGTGATGCCGCCGGGGACGTTCGGCGGCAACATGGACACCAGACAGCTGACGCAGGGCACAACGCTCTACCTTCCGGTGCAGGTCGAGGGGGCGCTCTTCAGCTGCGGTGACGCCCATGCGGCGCAGGGCGACGGGGAGGTCTGCGTGACGGGGATCGAGACCCCGATCGGGGCCACACTACGCTTCTCGGTGGAACAGGGCAGGAGCATCCCGGCGCCACAGTTTGCGACGCCCGGCGCGCTCACGCCGCGCGTCGACGGGGCGGGTTTCTACGGGACGACGGGGGTTGGGCCCGACCTCTACGCGGCGGCGCAGGACGCGGTGCGGGCGATGATCGTCCACCTGGAGCGTCGCCATGCGCTGTCCGCGGAAGATGCCTACGTGCTCGCCAGCCTGGCCGTCGATCTCAAGATCTCCGAGATCGTCGATGCGGGGCAGTACGTGGTCAGCGCGCTCCTGCCCTTGGCGGTCTTCTCGAACGGCGGATGACGAACGTGTTGCCGGCCGAGCCCGGCGAGCAACGCTCTACCCGGCGGGTGCAGCTACGGGTGCCTCCAAGGGTGCCTCGAGGGGAGCCTCGAAAGGTGCCTCCAGGTCGACGGTGCCCGCGTCGGGCGCGGCAGTCGCCGCTGCCTTGAGCTCGGCCGCCGCCCGTTTCCGCTCCTCCTTTTTCTCCTGCTTGCGGACGCGACGCTCTCGGACAGCCTGCTCTCGCTTCATCTTCGCCATCGTGGTCTGCCGCTTCGAGCTCATCGGTCTCCTTTCATCGCGGGGCTGAACGTCGTGAGCATCACGCCTCGGAGCCGCCGAGCGCTCCGCCGCAGGAGACGCACAGCGTGGCGATGTGCCAGCGGCCTCGGCTGGTGCTCGGGTAGTGGCGCCACTTGCAGTGCTCGCAGTCGATCCACGGTGCGGGGATGACCCGCTTCGTGGTCGTTCCGGGCTGGGTGACGCTGTACGTGCCCACGCGCGTCGGGCGATCCCCGCTCTCCAGGTGCGACCCACTCGGGGTCATGCGGCCTGCCGGAACGGGCACGGATCTTGCACCGGGTACGAGACTCGCGCGATCCGGCGTAGTCGACGGCCGATCGATGGGAGTCCCATACGCACGCCCCTTGACCTTCTGGCACGAAGTGCGGTCGGGTCGCCGAACCACGACGGCTCAACCCTGGTCACCGAGGGCGCAAGCTGCATCCTGCGCCTAGTCTCAGCTGCCACAAGGCTAGCAGGAGCTACGGTCTCGAGCGGGGCGAGTCCGGCGGAGATCGTCATGAGTCGCCGTCGAGATCCGTGCCGTGCCCGCCGTAGGACTGGATCCGCTCGAGCAGCACGTTCCCGAACTCCGCGTCGTCCTCGTCGCCGTCGGTAATCTGCGTGTGACGCTCTGCCTGGCGTCCCTTGCGTCGGCGTCGTCCCTCGTCTCTTTCGAGCTTCCGGCGGGCCGTGTCCGTTTCCCGGCGGCGGTCGCGCTGCTCGTCCTCGGCTCCGGCGGTGTGCGTCGCGCTCGTCGGTTCGAGTGCCCCGTCGCGCCGTGCCTCCTGAGCGGCCTGACGCTTTGCGCTCTCGAGCCGGATCCGCTCCTTCGCCTCGGTGCGCAGGCGCGACTCCTCAGCCCGCCGCGCGTCGAGCTCGGCCCGGCGCGCGAGTTCCGCCAGCCGCGCGCTTTCCTTGGCTTCGGCGCGGAGGCGTGCCTGCTCGGCTTCGCGGGCTTCTTTCTCGGCGCGGCGCGCAGCTTCTTCCTGTTGCTTGTGCTCCTTGGCTTCGGCGCGGAGGCGTGCCTGCTCGGCTTCGCGGGCTTCTTTCTCGGCGCGGCGCGCAGCTTCTTCCTGTTGCTTGTGCTCCTTGGCTTCGGCGCGGAGGCGTGCCTGCTCGGCTTCGCGGGCTTCTTTCTCGGCGCGGCGCGCAGCTTCTTCCTGCTGCTTGTGCTCCTTGGCCTCCGCACGGAGGCGAGTCTCCTCTGCCTTGCGCGCGGTCTCTTCCTGGCGGCGCTGTTCCTGGACTTCTCGACGGACGCGTGCTGCTTCGGCCTCCCGCTCGGTTGTCTCTTGCCGGCGGCGTTCTTCGGCCTCGGTGCGTGCACGTGCTTCCTCGCTCTGCCGCGTCGCCTGCTCGGCGCGGCGTCGGGCTTCCTCCTGCAGCCGGCGGTCCTCGGCCTCGGCGCGCGCACGTTCCTGTTCGGCATGCCGGGCTTTCTCCACGGCCTGGCGTGTGGCTTCTTCTTGTCGCTTGCGTTCTCGTGCGTCAGCGCGGAGGCGTGCCGCCTCGGCCTTTCGCTCGATCTCCTCCTGCCGTCGCTGCTCCTCAGCCTCGGCCCGCACGCGCGCCTGCTCGGCTCGCTGGGCGTTCGCCTCGGCCTTGCGCGCGGCTTCTTCCTGCGTCTTGTGCTCCTCTGCCTCCCTGCGTAGACGCAGCTGTTCGGCCTGTCGGGCTTCCTTGTCGGCGCGTCGCTCGGCTTCTTCTTGCTGGCGGCGAGCGTCTTCCAGCAGGCGTGTGGCATCAGCCTTGCCTTCGGCGGTCTCCTTCCGGAGGAGGTCGTCGGCCTCATCGCGCGCACGCGCCTGTAGGGCTTGCTGAGCTTCCTTCTCCGCCTTGCGCGCGGCCTCTTCGGCTTGCTTGCGTTCCTGTGCCTCGGCGCGGAGCCGGGCTTGCTCCGCTTGGCGCACGCTTTCCTCCTGCCGGCGTTGCTCTGCTGCCTCTGAGGCGAGGCGTGCTCGTTCGGCTTCGCGGGCTTCTTTCTCGGCGCGGCGTGCGGCTGCGTGCTGTTGCTTGCGTTCGTCGGCTTCGGCGCGGAGGCGTGCCTGCTCGGCTTCGCGGGCTTCTTTCTCGGCTTGCCGTGCCGCTGCTTCCTGTTGCTTGCGTTCGTCGGCTTCGGCGCGGAGGCGTGCCTGCTCGGCTTCGCGGGCTTCTTTCTCGGCTTGCCGTGCCGCCTCTTCCTGTCGGCGGCGCTCGGCTGACTCCACGCGCACCCGTTCCTTCTCGGCCGCTCGGGCCTCTCTGGCGATCTGTCGGTCACTCTTCCCGGTCTTCTCCGCGTCGCGCGTGTCATGCACCGGCGTGCCGGGGGACGACGGCGTGGCGTCAGCGAGTCGCTCGACGAGCCGGCCTTCCGCCCCCGCCTGTCGCGTTTCTGCCAGGAGCGCGACCCCGGCGACGCGGAGAGGGCTCGGCTCCTCCACCCCGGCGCGCTCGCGCTCGAGCTTGCGGAGCTCGCCCCGCCGGATCCTCCCGTCGTCCGTTCTCGGCAGGTCCGTGACGAGCTCGGTCTCGCACGTGCAACCCGAGGACGCCATGGCGAGCCTCGCGCGCTCCTCCAGGTCTCGCGCGAGCGCGTCCGTCGGCTCGTCGGTCACCCGTCGAACGACGAACGCCTTCACGACCTGCCCCAGCCGTGGGTCGGGCTTCCCGATGACGGCGACCTCGGCGACCGCCGGGTGTGCGAGGAGCGCGCGCTCCACCTCGAGGGGCCGGATCCGGTGCTCCGCGCTCGAGATGATGTCGTCCGCGCGGCCCACGAACCAGATGCTGTCGTCCGCGTCTCGCGTGGCCCTGTCTCCGGTCAGATACCAATCGCCGCGGAACGCCTCCGCCGTCTCGGCCGGGGCGTCGCAGTAGCCGAGGAACAGCGAAGGAGGCCGGCCGCGCAGCGCGATCTCTCCCTCGATCCCGACCCCGACCGGGTTCCCGGCCTCGTCGACGATCGCCACCTCATGGCCCGGCGTCGGCCGGCCCAGCGAGCCGTCGCGCACCGGTTCCATCGCCGTGTGTGCGATCAGCACGGCGGTCTCCGTCTGCCCGTAGCCGTCGTGGATCGTCAGTTCGTGGGCAGTCCGAAAGCCGTCGATCACCTCCGGGTCGAGCGGCTCACCCGTCGAGACGACATGGCGCAGGCGAGATGGCCGGGCGGAGCCGAGAGCGGTCGACTCGATCATCGAGCGATACTCCGCCGGCGTTTGGCAGAGGATGGTGACGCCGAGGAAGTCGATCAGGTCGAGCCGTTCCGCGGGGTCGAGGCAGCTCTCGTGCATGACGATCTCGGTGCCCTGCGACCACGGCCCGAGAAGCACGTTCCAGATCGCGGCGACTCCGCCGGTCCCGGCGGTGCACCAGACGACATCTCCTGCCTTGGCGTCGAGCCAGTGCTCGGCCTGCATGCGCTGCGCATCGATGTATGCGTGGCTGTGCCTGACACCCCTCGGCTCGCTCGACGTTCCCGGCGTGTAGAGGACGAACGCCTCGTCGTCGGGGAGCCTCGACTCGGTCGGGGCGACCGGGCGACACCGGCTGAGTAGCTGTGCTGCCTCGTCGAGGAGGAGCAGGTCGAGCTCGGTATCGAGCATGCCGCGCATCGCGTCGAGCTCGGGTTGCGCGCTGGGATGGGCGACGAGCGCAGCGGCACCGGTCTGGCGGGCCCGTGAGGCCAGGTCGTGGGCCTGCAGCGTCGCCGGGCACGGGACGGTGACCAGCCCGCCCTTGATCGCGCCGAGCATCACGCCGATCCACTCGGGCACCGTTCCGAGCACGACAAGCACTCGGTCGCCCGGCTGGTGCCCGCGTCCTCGGAGCAGATGTGCCCAACGTGCTGCTTCGGCCGCGAGTTCGGCGAAGGTGAAACGCTGGATCACGCCGTCGCGACCGACGAACGTCAGCGCGGGTCGACCGGGGTCCGCACCGAGGTGCTCCACGACGTCTCGCGTGAAGTTGGACACCTCTGGAACCTCCCGGCCAGCTTCTCCCTGCAGCGACAACCCTCCCCCTGCCTCTGATTATCGAGTGTTCGGCGTCGCCCGTCGAGGGTCCGTGTTGTCCCCGGCGGAGACGTGGTCGACCTCACTGCGCTACCGGATCGGGCTCGGCAGGTCAAGAAGTGGTCGCGAGGCCGGAGCGCGCGGGGTGCCTGTCCGGCGCTGTTTCCATGCTGGTGAGCCATGGCCGAGACCACCGCACGCGCAGAGGAGGACCAGAATCGCTTGCTTGCGGCGGCGCGCGAGGCACGGGATGACGCCGCTCCGTTCGCACTCGTAGCTGCCGGAATCCTCGTCGCGCTGGCGTTCGTGAGCTGGCATGCACACTGGGACCTGCTGGGGCACCGGCTGTGGTGGATGTGGCTCGTCGTCGCCGTTCCCTATGTCTGCCTCTGCGCGACGCTGCTCTTGGGCTTGGGGCGCCTCGTCCGGCACAACCGCAGGCGGGAGATCGTGATCACGCTGCTTGCGCTCGTCCTGGCCTTCAACGTCGTGGGCGTCGTCGTGCTCGTGGTCTCCTTGGTCGACCACCCGGGGGTGGAGATGACCGGGCGGCAGCTCTTGTTCAGCGGCGGCGCGGTGTGGTTCACCGACGCCGTCGCCTTCGGGCTCGCCTTTTGGGAGCTGGACTGCGGTGGCCCGGTCGCCCGGGCGCTCGCGACAGCGCCTCGCAAGCCCGACTTCCAGTTCCCCCAGGACGAGAACCCCGAGCTGGCACGGGAGGGCTGGGCGCCGCGTCTGTGGGACTACTTCTACGTGTCGCTGACGAACGCGATCGCGTTCAGCCCGACCGACTCGATGCCGCTCACGCGCCGTGCCAAAGCGTTGATGGCGACCGAATCGACGCTGTCTGCGGTCACCGTGCTGCTCATCGCCGCACGCGCAGTGAACGTCCTGTCGTAGGGGACGACTCGCGCGATCGAATCTGGCGTGTGCGGCGATCCCGCGCTCGCGTCGGGGACTCCACCGATGCCACGCGCTCGTCGAGAGATGATCATCGCCTCATGAGGGCAGCCTCGAGGGAAAGGGGACCGCGATGACCGGACGAACGAGCTTCACGAGCGAGGAGGCTCGCCGCGTCGGCGAGGAGATCGGGATCGACTGGACTTCGGCTTCGTTCGATCTGGAGCAGTTCCGGATGGGAATGGACGTGGAGTTGGAGCACGGCCTCCAGGATCTCCTGACGGATGTGTCTCACGATGATCCCGTTGTGACAGGGAAGATCGCGCTCGCCCACTTGAACGAGTTCCCCGACTACTACACACGGCTCGACCGCATGGAGCTAGAGGCGAAGCAGGGCACCCAGCACTAGGCGGGGAGCCCAATCCGGGACGCGGTCGCGCCGGCATCCCCCATGCCGCGAGGGAGCCGACCCGGCTGCGCTCGAGCCGTGCTCCTTCCGCTCCCTTCGCCGCGCGGGAATCCTCACGTGCGCTCAGCGAGTTCCCCGATGTCGGCCCGCCGCCGCGCTGCGAGGCTCGGAAGCGAAGGAGGTGAGGGCTTTGACACGCACCCACAAAGACGCCCTGGCGGGTGTTCTGACGGCCCTGGCTGTGCTCGCCTTCGCGGCGACTCACGAGTCCTGGAACGTCTGGCTGATCGGATCGAGTCACCGGTGGGCGGCCGTGGCGATCACCTTGCTCGGGGTGCTGACCTGCAGTCTCGGCTCGGCCGGGACGGAGATGAGCAAGGGCGCGGACATGGACAGAGCGACGATGCTCCTCGCCGTCGTCGGGGTCGCTGCGCTGGTCTTCGCTCTCTGGGCGATCTCGACTGCGTCGCTGACGCCGCTCTCGCTGCTCGTTGCCTCCATGGTCGTGCTGTGGGCCGGCTCGACCCTGCGGCACGCCTGGCAGCCGGCGCACGGGCCGATCCCGACCTAGCAGCCAGCTCCGAAGGGAGAGGGCCGTCGCGCGACAGCCCTCTCCCTTCGAGTAGAGCATCGTTCGTGGGCCAGGACGGCTCGAAGCGTGACCGCCAAGGCGGCCGCAGACGGGATCTTCGCTCCGCGCGGGGCAGTGTGGGTTACGAGCAGCCGGTGTTGGTGCCGCAGTCGCGGCACGTGTAGCACGAGCCCGTCCTGACCATCCGGCCCCCGCAGCGGGAGCACTCGACCGCGTCCTCCCACTGGTTGAAAAGCGCCGTCTGGCCCGCAGGAGCGGCCTCGCCCGGCGTGACGGACGGTTCCCCGGCCGCGTAGGCAGCAGCCAGGCGTGCCTTCACCTCGGGCGTCAGGATGCCGACCTCCTCCTGCTGCTCGGCAGTGAGGAACTTCTTGCCGAACCAGCGGAAGATGTAGTCGACGATCGACTTCGCGGTGCGGATGTCCGCGTCGTTCGTCAGGCCCGACGGCTCGAAGCGCATGTGGGAGAGCTTCGAGACGTACACCTCCGGCGGCACGCCGTACTGGAGGCCCATGGAGACGCTGATCATCAGGGAGTTCATCAGGCCCTGCAGCGTCGTCCCGTCCTTCGCGATGTCGACGAAGATGTCGCCGGGCGTCCCGTCCTCGAACAGCCCGACGTGGATGTAGCCCTCGTAGTCGCCGACGCGGAACTTCCGCCCCACCTCGGTGCGGTCCTCGGGGACACGGCGTCGCTGTGGCATAGCGGCCACACCCGGCGGCAGCAGGGTCGGCATCGCGCCCGCTGCCCCTTTCTCCTTGCCCGACAGGGGCTGCGCGACCTTGCAGTTGTCGCGATAGATGGCGATCGCCTTCACGCCCAGCTGCCAGGATTCGACCAGCAGCTGCGAGACCTCCTCGACGGTCGTCTGCTCCGGCAGGTTGACCGTCTTCGAGATCGCGCCCGAGATGAACGGCTGCACCGCACCCATCATCTTCACGTGTCCCATGTAGGGGATCGCGCGGTCGCCGATCGCGCAGTCGAACACGGGGTAGTGGTCGGTCTTCAGGTGCGGGGCGCCGACGACCGTGTTGCGCTCGTCGATGAACGCGACGATCTCCTCCGTCTCGCGCGGCGCGTAGCCCAGCTCCGACAGCGCCATCGGCACCGTCTTGTTGACGATCGTGATCTCGCCGCCGCCGACGAGCTTCTTCGACTTGACCAGCGAGAAGTCGGGCTCCACGCCGGTCGTGTCGCAATCCATCATGAAGCTGATCGTCCCCGTCGGCGCCAGCACTGTCGCCTGGGCGTTCCGGAATCCGGAGACCTCGCCGATCTCGAGCGCCTCGTCCCACGACCGGCGCGCGGCGCCGAGCAGATCGGCCGGCACGGAGTCCGAGTGGTTGATGTTCCCCACCGCCGCGCGGTGCTTCGCGATCACGCCGATCATCGCCGCCGCGTTCGGCTGGTAGCCGGCGAACGAACCCATCCGCTTCGCCACCTCGGCCGACTTGCGGTAGCCACGACCGGTCATCAGGGCCGTGATCGCCGCCGCGTAGGCGCGGCCCTCGTCCGAGTCGTACGGCAGCCCGCGCGCCATCAGGAGCGCGCCGAGGTTCGCGTAGCCGAGCCCCAGCTGCCGGTAGGCCTTGGCGTTGCGCTCGATCTCGGGCGTCGGGTAGGAGGAGTAGCCCACCGCGATCTCCTGCGCCAGGAAGACGACGTCGACGGCGTGCTCGAAAGCCTCGACGTCGAGCTCGCCGTCCTCCTTGCGGAACTTCATCAGGTTGAGCGAGGCGAGGTTGCACGCCGAGTCGTCGATCGACATGTACTCCGAGCACGGATTCGACGCGTTGATGCGCCCCGTGTTCGGCAGCGTGTGCCACGAGTTGATCGTCGTGTCGTACTGCACGCCCGGGTCGGCGCACTCCCAGGACGCAGCGGCGATGTCGCGCAACAGCCCGCGCGCCTCGACCGTCTCGATCACCGAGCCGTCGGTGCGGGCGGTGAGGTTCCATTCCTTCCCCTCGACGACAGCCTCCATGAACGCATCCGTGACGCGCACCGAGTTGTTCGCGTTCTGGTACTGGATCGAGGCCCAGTCGGCCGAGTCGAGCGTCATGTCGTAGCCCGCTGCTTCGAGCACCCGTGCCTTGCGCTCCTCGCGCGCCTTGCACCAGATGAACTCGTCGACGTCCGGGTGGTCCACGTCGAGTACGACCATCTTCGCCGCGCGTCGCGTCTTGCCGCCCGACTTGATCGTCCCCGCCGACGCGTCTGCACCACGCATGAACGAGACGGGACCGGACGCGTAGCCGCCCTTCGTCAGCTGTTCCTTCGAGGAGCGGAGCTTCGACAGGTTGAGGCCGGAGCCGGAGCCGCCGCGGAAGATGATCCCCTCGCGCCGGATCCAGTCGAGGATCGACTCCATCGAATCCTCGATCGAGAGGATGAAGCACGCCGAGCACTGCGGCTTCTCCTCGAAGCCGACGTTGAACCAGACAGGTGAGTTGAACGCTGCGTACTGGTTGACCAGCAGCGCCTTCAGCTCCGCCTCGAAGGTGTCGGCCTCCTCGTCGGACGCGAAGTAGCCGCCGGCTCGTCCCCAGCCACCGATCGTGTCGACGACGCGGCCGACCATCTGCTTCACCGAGCGCTCGCGGTCGGGGGAGGTCATGCGGCCGCGGAAGTACTTCTGCGCGACGATGTTCGTCGCCGTCTGCGACCAGAACTTCGGGAACTCGACGTTCCGCTGCTCGAAGGCCGGACCGTTCTTGCCCGGGATCAGCGCGTCACGGAGCTCCCATTCGATCTCCTCGAACGGGTCGCGGCCGGGGATGGTGAAGAAGCGGCGCGGCGCGACGCTCGCCCCCTCGTCCACGACCGTGTTGACGTACTCCTCCGGTGTGACGGGTGCCTGCGCCTGCTTCGCCGATGCCATGTCCTGCCTCCCAGATCTCGTTCCGGCCTCATTGCCCGATTCCCAGCTCTAGCGGGGGCCGCTCAGGGTAGGCCGCCGTCCGGCTGGACCGAAAATGCCCGATTTGCAGGCATTTTTGCACGAGTTTCTCTCTCAAGTGTACCCGAACGATGCTATCGCTCGTTCGCCCGGCATTCGACACCGATCCGAGATCGTCGGAATCTCGATCCTCGGATGTGACGTTCGGAAGGACGACGCTAGGCCGGGGGCTCGTCGTCGCCGCCGTTGCGCGCCGCCGCTCGGCGGGTCACGTAGCCGGCGGCGCCGAGCACGAGCAACAGCCCGGCGATGGCGGCGAGCACGATCAGCGGGATCGGGACGGCCGACGGCCCGGATGTGTCCACCGAGCTCGTCCCCGTGCCGTCACCGGTGTTGCCGCCGGAATCGGTTCCATTGCCGCTCCCAGTGCCGTTCCCCGTGCCGTTCCCCGAACCGGAGTCGCCCGGGTCCGGCTTGCCCTGCTGTGCGTACTGGAGCGCGCGCAGAATGTCCTCCCGTGCGCTCGAGTAGTCGCGCACGTCGACCGGCAGGATCTTGATGGCCTCTCGGTAGCAGTGGAGCGGGTAGATCTTGTCGATGCGGGTGTTGTCGAACCAGTCCGCGATCACCTGCTTCGCGCAGCTGGCCGAGGAGCTCGCGTGCGCGGGTGTCGCAGCCGCGAGTGCCGTCAGCGCGAGGAAGAGGAACAGAGCGACCCCCGCCAGTGCGGAATGTCGGGCGGGGAGACGGGTATCGGTCAGCACGTGTCGCGCGAAGGCCTCACGAGCAGTCTCGAAACCCCCCGTGAGTCAGTGGTGTTGGAAGGGTAAACGATGTGTAAGACACGAGGTGGCCGAACAGGCCAGCGTCCCTGCTAGCGTCGATCGCGATGAGCCGGCTCGACGCGGACGTGCCCCGGGCGGCGTGGGTGCTCACTACTGCCGTCGCCGGGCTTCTCTTCTGCGCCGTGTTCTTCGGCGGCGGCTCGGGTGACGGCTCGCTGGCGACCCTCGGCAGCCTCACGGTGCTCGTCGCCGCGGCGGCGGTGGTGGCGACGGCCTTCGGCGCGCTCCTGCTGCCCAGGCTGGAACCCGCAGGCGCCGCGACGGTGCTCTCCGGGGCCGGGCTCGTCGCGTGGGCAGGCGTCTCGATCGTCTGGTCGATCGCTGCCGACCGATCCTGGTCGGGGCTCGGGAAAGGGCTCGTCTACCTGGCCTTCCTCTTGCTCGGGCTCGCGCTCGCGGCATCCCTGAGGGGGGCCGCTGTCCGCGTCGTCTCGGCCGTACTGGCCTTCGTACTGGCGCTCGCGCTCGGCTGGGCGCTCCTCGGGCGGGCGGTGCCCGGTCTCTTTCCCGACGGTGGCCGAATCGCCAGGCTGCGCGAGCCGGTCGAGTACTGGAACGCGCTCGCGCTTCTCGCCGGTGCCGCCGTGCCACTCGGCCTGTGGGTGGCGACCGCCGTGGTCGGCGTGGCACGCCGTGTGGCGGGCGTCCTGCTCGTCTACGGCGCCGCGCTCACCCTGACGCTGACCCAGTCACGGGCCGGCCTCCTCGCGGTCGTGGTGGCGGTGGGGCTCTGGCTCCTGCTCTCGACGCGGCGCGTGGAAGGAGGCCTGCAGGGTCTCGTAGGGGCCGTCCCCGCGCTCGCTGTGACTGCGTGGGTGTTCAGCCGTCCGGCGCTGGTCGAGGACGGGGCGCTGCGCGCAGACCGCGTCCGGGACGGTGTCGCGTTTGCCCTGGTGGGTGCCGCCGGCGCGGCGGTCGCCGCCGGCGTGGCGAGCCGCGTCGACGTCCACGCCCTCGTCGCACGGGATCCCCGACGGATGCGGCGCTGGCTGCTTCGGGCCGCGCTCTCGGTCGCACTCATCTGCGCTGTCGCCTTTCTGGTCGTGGTCGGCAACCCGGTCGGCTGGGCCCGCGACCAGGTCTCGGGCGGCGAGTGCACGAACGATCCCGGACGTCTCACCGAGCTCTGCGCCAACAACCGGCCGGCCTGGTGGGGCGACGCCGTCGAGGTCTTCCGCGACCACCCGTTCGGTGGCAGCGGCTCGCTCACCTACGAGATCGCGCGGAAGCGAGTGCGCGACGACGGGACGCCGGTGCTCGAGCCGCACAGCGTCCCGCTGCAGCTGCTCTCCGACCTCGGAGTCGTCGGGCTGGCGCTCGGCATCGCCCTCGTCGCCGGGGCCGCGACCGGAGTCGTGCGCTCTGTGCGGCGGCTCGAAGGGCCCGAACGGGAGGCGGCCGCGGCACTCACGTGCGTGCCTGTCGTGTACGGCGTCCATGCGCTCGTCGACTACGACCTCGACTTCCTTGCCGTCACCGCGCCGACACTCATTGCGGTAGGGGCGCTGCTCGGCGCGGCCCGTCCGGTGGCCCGGGTCGGCACGCCACTCGTCACCGCTGCGGCCGCCGTCGCGACTGCGGTGGCGATCGTCATCGTGCTCGCGAGCCCTGCGCTCGCCGACCGCGACGTCGACCGTGCCACGCGGCTCATCGACGAAGGGCGCCTGACCGCCGCCGCCGACGCGGCCCGCCGGGCTCGCTCGCTCGATCCGCTCGCCCTCGACCCGGTCTACGCCGCCGCAGCGGCGGCCGATCGCGCCGGAAACATCGCGCTTGCACGAGGCCTGTACCGCCGCGCCACGGAGATGCAGCCCGAGAATCCGGAGCCGTGGATCACGCTCGGACTCTACGAACTGGCCGCGCGACGGGACCTCTGCGCCGCCTACGCGGCGCTCAACGCCGCGTACACGCTCGACCCGATGGGCCGGCAGTGGGTGCCGGGCGGCCCGCTCGACATCGCCCGGAACGCCGTCAACAATGGCGCCTGCGAGCGGTGAGCCTCTTGTGCCTGTCTTCAGGCAGGCGCGAAGGTCAGCCGCCGAGAATGACGACGGTGTGCGCGCCGTGAAGCTGCTTGGGGCGGATGCCGTCCAGCGGCGAGACGAGCGTGATGCCGAGGTCGTGCGCGAGCCGCTTCCCCTCCGGGGCAAAGCCGGGCCGGTACAGGACGAGCGACCGCGGGTAGTCGTGCCTCGGCGCGTTGCCGACCAGGCTGATCCGGTAGCCCCGATGCTGCACCCGGGTCGACGCGGCGGCGGCGGCGCCGGTGCGGCCGTTGCCGTTGAGGATGACGACGGAGACCTTGCGCCGCGGGAGCTCCGCGGTGGTGGCCGCGGCCGGCTTCTGCTTTGCGGTCGCTACCTTCGCCTTCGCCGGCCGTGCCACGGTGGGCGCGGCGTGATCGGGCGCGGAGAACAGCGACCCACCGGCGACGACGAGCAACACGACGAGCTCGACGGCCGCCACCACTGCGGCGGCGAGCGCAGCGGTACGCCACGGAAAGGGAGCGGGCTGCGAGGGGGTGACGGGGAAGTCCACGGCGAGCACGGACTTCGCCCCCCGCGGCGTCACTCCTTCTCGCCCATCCAGTCCCACGTCAGGCGCAGTCCGTCCGCCAGCGCGACCTCCGGCCGCCAGCCGAGCTCGCGCTCGGCACGGTCGACGTCGAGCACGCTGCGCCGTGCGTCTCCGAGCCGCGGCGGGCCGTGGCGCGGCGGCGCATCGATCCCGGACGCTTCCCGGCACAGCTCGTGCAGCCGGTTGACGGTCGTCTCGACGCCGGTGCCGACGTTGAAGAGGCCGTCGTCGCGCTCTGCGGCCGCGATCAGCGAGCGCACGACGTCGCCGACGTGGACGAAATCTCGGGTCTGCTCGCCGTCGCCGAAGATCATCGTCTCTTCGCCCGCGGCGAGCCGCTCCAGGAAGATCGCGATCACGCCTCCCTCCAGCGAGGCGGACTGGCGCGGCCCGTACACGTTGGCGAAGCGCAACACCACGGAGCGCAACCCGTGCACGCGTCGCCAGCCGGCCACATAGCCCTCCGCTGCGAGCTTCGCCATCCCGTAGGGAGATACGGGCCGCAGCGGCGCGTCCTCCGCCGCCGGCGCCTGCACGTCGCCGTAGATCGCGCCTCCCGTGGAGGCGAAGACGACGGCTGCGCCGCCGGCCCGTGCGGCCTCCAGCATGTTGAGCGTGCCGAGCACGTTCACCTCGGCGTCGAACAGTGGGCGCTCGACCGAGGTGCCGACGTCCGCCTGCGCTGCCAGATGGAAGACGACGTCAGCGCCGAGCGGGAAGGGCTTCCGGATGTCGTGCTCGATGAGCGCCGCCTCGGAGTTGAGGTGCTCGCGTCGCCCGGTCGAGAAATCATCGACGACCGTGACCTCGTCGCCCCGTAGGACCAGCGCGTCGACGAGGTGGGAGCCGATGAAACCGGCGCCGCCGGTGACGATCGCACGCATCGTCCTACGTTAGCCTCCGGCTGGTGTTCGTCACGTTCGAGGGGATCGACGGCAGCGGCAAGACGACGCAGGCACGTCTCCTCGCGGAGCGCCTGCGGGCCGACGGGGACGACGTCGTCCTGACGCGGGAGCCGGGTGGGACTCCGCTCGGCGAGGCGGTGCGCGACCTCCTCCTGCATGGCGGGCACGTGGCCCCCTGGGCGGAGGCAGCGCTCTACGCCGCTTCGCGGGCCCAGCACGTTGCGGAGGTGATCGGCCCCGCGCTCGCGCGCGGCGCGACCGTGGTCAGCGACCGCTACGTCGACTCGTCCGCCGTGTACCAGGGCGTGGGGCGCGGCCTCGGGCTGGAGCGTGTCCTCGAGCTCAACCTGACCGCGGTCGGCGGGCTGCTGCCCGACCTCACTTTCCTCCTGCGTCTGGACCCTGCCGACGCGGTCGCACGCATGGGCGGGAAGCTCGACCGCATCGAGCGCGAAGGCGAATCGTTCCTGGCGCTCGTCCACGACGCATACGATGCGCTCGCCGCACGCTTCCCGAGTCGTTTCGTCGTCGTCGAGGCTGCGCATTCCC
This sequence comes from uncultured Actinomycetes bacterium, assembly GCA_963703975.1. Lineage (GTDB taxonomy): Bacteria > Actinomycetota > Thermoleophilia > Gaiellales > Gaiellaceae > Gaiella. Next base: position 34,563 of record CAVPGO010000016.1, on the reverse strand, counting down.
CACACGAGATCGCCGAGGAGATCCATGGAGCCGTTCGCGGCCGTCCCTGAGCAGGTGGAGGCGAAGCGCCTGCTCGCCTCCGCGCTGGCCGAAGGGCCCGCACACGCGTATCTGCTGCATGGGCCCCGAGGGGTCGGCAAGACGACCGCGGCGCTGGCGCTTGCCGGCGTGCTGCTCGACGATCCGAGGCGCGTCACGGCACGCACGCACCCCGATCTCGTCGTGCTCGAAGCACTCGGCGAGATGATCCGCATCGACCGGATCCGCGCGCTGCACCACGACCTGCACATGCGCCCGTTCGAGGGCTCGCGGCGCGTCTACGTCGTGCTGGACGCCCACCTGCTCAACGATGACGCAGCGGACGCCCTCCTCAAGGACCTCGAGGAGCCGCCCGCGTACGCGACGATGATTCTCGTCGCGGACGAGCTCGGGCCCCTGCCCGAGACCATTCGCTCACGCTGCCAACTCGTCCCGTTCCGGCGGCTCTCCGACCGGGCGGTGCGCGACTGGATCGAAACGCAGGCGCCGGAGCTCGACCCTGCCGAGCGCGAGGCCCTCGCCCGTGTGGCGTCGGGGCGGCTCGATCGTGCCCGCCGGCTGCTCGACCCGGCCGCGCGGGAGCGCCGCGCCGCGCTGCTCGCCGCGGCGCGTTCCGCCTACGCGGAGGACGGTTTCGACGTCCAAGCCGCCGCCGCCGTCGTGCTCTCCGCGTCGTCCGCGGCGGGCGCCACCGCCCGCGAGCGCGAGGAGGAGGCCGTGGACGGGCTCGACCTGCCCGACCGCGACCGTGAGCAGCGGGTCAAGCGCGTGCAGCGCGGGGCGGAACGGGAGGAGCTGCTCGCGTCGCTCGACGAGCTCGCGGCCTGGTACCGCGACCTCGTCGTGGTGGCCGCCGGCGCCGAGGGCACAGTGCTCCACGCCGACCGGCTGGCCGACCTGCAGGTGGACGTGGCCGGCGGAGCGGCCGCGGGCGCGGAGCGGGCGGCGGCGCTCGTGCGCGACTCCTGGCGGGTCGTCGAGGAGCTCAATGTGAACCCGCAGCTGTGGCTCGAAGCGCTGTTCGTGCGGCTGCGGCGCGCGTTCGCCTGACTGCGGCGCCCGCCTTCACTTCACGCAAACAGACCGCTAGGGCAGCGATCTCGTGTACGGAGGCCCGGGTCGCGACGTGCTGGCAGGCGGCGAGGGCGACGACGCTCTGCGCGGCGGCTCGAATGACGATCTCGTCAACGGCGGCCTGGGCAACGACCGCGCCGCCGGCAACAAGGGCGACGACGTCGTGTCGGGCGAGAACGGCGATGACTCGCTGTTCGGCGGCTGGGGCGCGGACCGCGTCCACGGCGGTCGCGGAGACGACCAGCTCCACGCACTGGCACCCGACGGCCAGCCGGATCTGCTCGACTGCGGGCCCGGCTACGACACCGCGTGGGTGCTGCGGGCCGAGCGGCCCGGCACCAACCTTGTCGGCTGCGAGCGCGTCGTGATCGTCGACGTGCTGACTGCAGATCAGGACGAGGGGGAGAACGCCGACGCGGACGCGGACGCCGGGTAGGTCCGAAGGGCGGCGCGCCGCGTATTGCACAGAGTCGGGCTCCCGGGTCGGCCCGCTACCGCCCGGGACCCGAGTCGCACCGGCGGTGTCACCCTCACGGGTGGCACCGCGCGGTGTCCTGCACGTCAGGTTGCGACCGCGATGGCAACGAGTGTCGGCAGCACGATCCACACGCCGACCATCAGAGCGATGGCCATGAAGGCGAAACTGCGTGACTGGTCCTTCGGCGGCCGGCCGCAGTTGCCGATGGAGCCCCAGAGCGCGTCGAGCGGGTCACGCGCCGCCAGCCGGATGCGGCGGCTCGCCATCGCCGTGCCCCGCAGGACGATCCACGAGAGGCCGACGCCGATCGCGACACCGGCGAGGCCGACGAGCGTCGCCACCCACCAGCGGTCGAACGTGAACCCGCTGCCGATGCGCCACACGGTTGCGCCGAGCGGGATCAGCAGCCCGGCGAAGACGAACGACGGCACGCCGACCTCGCGGGAGCGCATGATCTCGACGAGCCCTTGCGCGTCCAGGCGAGCCGGCCGCAGGAGCTTGAACTCGACGGAGTCGTCGGGCGCCTCCATCTCACGGACCCAGTAGAGGTTCCGCATCGTCGTGACGACGTCCTTGACGTAGGAGACGACGATGTAGCGGGCGATGAGCTGGATCATGCGGCGCGCGACGACGCGTCCGGGGCCGAGCGCCGCTGCGGCGCGCGAGCCGTGGAAGCCGTGCCGGCGCAGGCTTTCGAGCGCCTCGATGGCGCGGCGGTGGTCTGCTCCGAAACGCTCTGGCCGGGCGAGGGCTGACCGCCGCGCGAGCTCCGAGAGCATCTCGCGCTCGCGCGGCGAGTGGACGTCGATCTCATCGAGGAAGCCGGCGACCGCGTCGTCGTCTCCGGCGATGAGCCGCAGGCGCTCGATCGGGTTGTCGTAGGCCTCGGAGACCGCGTGCGGGTCGCTCGAGGGGTCGTCGCTCATGCGGCGGCAACGATAACCCAGTCCTCATCGACTACGGCTCGGGCTCGCGTCGGCCAGCCGGTGATGCCCGTTCGGTCCGCCTCTCCCGCTAGCCTGGCCGCGCCCGTCTCCGTGGCGGCCCACTCGATGCCCCGCCGATCAGTCATTGCGTCGTGCGTCGTCATCGTCGCGGCGTTTCTCGCGTCGAGCCCGTCGCCGTGGGCTCTCCCGGCGTCGTGGATCAGGGTCCAGCACGAGGCGTTGCACGGCGGCGGCTACGTCGTCTACGTGCGCGACATCCTGCCGGGCGACGGGGCCAACCCGTGGCTGGCCGTCGGCTACATCGTGGACAGCGCGGGCGCCCGCACCCCCAGTGCCTGGACGTCCCGCGACGGGCAGAGCTGGACGCGATCGACCATGGCGGCGACGGGCGCACCCGAGCAGCGGGACGGCGCGTACTTCACGGCGCGGCGGGGGACGATCGCAGTGGCGCTCGGCGCTCGCTTCGACGAACGGACGAGACCGGCGGCGTGGCGCAGTGTCGACGGGATGACCTGGTCGGCGCTCACCGATCCATCGGACCCGCTCCTTGCCTACGAGGGAGACATCGAGGCGGTCACCGCGGCTCCGAACGGGTTCGTCGCCGTCGGTGTCGAGCACGGTCCAGGCGGGTCGCTGGTCACGATGTTCCGCTCGGACGACGGAAGCCGTTGGGTGGACGACGGCGGCTTCCTGACCTCGCCCGGCGAAGGGTTCTCTCCGTACGACGTCGTAGCCACCGACGACATCGTCGTCGTGGTCGGCGACTCGGCGTTGGGTGCCGGCAGCGACGGCCGGATCTGGGTGCGCAGAGGTGGGGGTTGGGCCCGTGTGCCCCCCGAGCCGATCGGTCTCGCCGGCCCCGACCTGCAGCAGGTTGCCACGATCGTGCGGAACCCGGACGGAACGTTCCTGGCCGGGGGCCTGACGATGCGGCTGGGCGTGGAGGTTCCGACGCTGTGGTCTTCGCCCGACGGATACGCGTGGAGCCAACTCCCTGAAGGCACGCTCCCGTTCGGCGACGGGACCGCGGTGCATGACCTCGTGTCCGTCGGCGACGGCCTCCTCGCCGCGGGGAATTCCGGCTCCGGCCCGAAGGTCTGGAGATCAGAGAACGGCCGAGACTGGAGTGTGGTCGCGGCGCCGTCCGCGTCCAATCCGGGGGGCGAGTTGGTGCGTATCGCCGCGGCGGGAAATGTCACGGTGCTGCTCGTCACGCGCGACACGGGCTCGAAGCTGTATCGCCGGCTCGGAGGAGAGTGGAAACCGGTCGCCGGGGCGGCGTTTCCGGCCCAAGACGGGGTTGCGGCCTCCCTCGACGACGTTGCCACAACCGGCGGCCGTGTCGTCTCGGTGGGGAACGACGGCCGAGGTCGCCCGCTCTTGATGCTCCGGCAGGGCGCCGGAGGCTGGCGACGGGTGGCCTTCCGTGATCCTGCGGCCAGGCTCCTGGCGGTGACGGCGAACCGCGGCGTGTTCGCCATCGCCGGGTGGAGGTTGATCGACGGAAAGGCACATCTCGCGCTCTGGACATCGACGACGGCGACGACGTGGCGGCGGCTCGGGGGCACCAGGAGCGACCCGGTCGGTGCCTTCGCCGACATCGCTCCCGACGGCAACCGGTTCCTCGCGGTCGCATTCGAAGGCACTGTGCGAGGCTTGTTCACGACCGTGTGGGCCGGCGACCGCTTCACGTGGCGCAGCGCCGCAGGCCTCGGGTACGGCGAGGCCAGGGCGGTCTGCGTCGGCCCGGGTCGTGCGACGGCCGTGGCCGTCGCCGGCGACGGCAGCCGAAGTCGCATCCTCGCCTGGCGAAGGTCGAAAGCCGGGCGGTGGACGAAGGAGCCCGAGGTGGTGTCCTCGGCGGCGGAGGCCAGTCGGTGCGCGGACGGCCCGTCCGGAACGGTCGTCGCCGGAGCGAACAATGTCGACGGTGCGGCAATGAGCTGGAAGCGGTCGGCCTACAGCGAGCGTTGGCAGCCTGCGGTGATCGGAAACACCGCCCCTCGGACGACCGTCAACGACGTGGTGCGCGACGGGAGCGCCTTCCTCGCCTCAGGCTCGACGGGAGCCCGGGGGCAGGTCGACCTCGCCGTGTGGCGATCCGCCGACGGCGTCGTGTGGACACGACGCGGAGGCGTGGAGCCGGTGTTCGTCGAGCCTGGGTTCCAGGTTGGGCTCGGGATCGTCAGAGCCCGTGCGAAGCTCGTGGTCGTCGGCCGCAACGGCGCGGGCGACGCCGGGTTGTGGGTCGGCACGTAGGTCTCTACCAGGCCATCGGCAGCCACGCCACCCCGAGCGGAGGCCGGGAGGAAGGCGGCGCTACACTCCTGCCGACGGGCCGACGTAGCTCAGCTGGTAGAGCACATCACTCGTAATGATGGGGTCCCCGGTTCGAGTCCGGGCGTCGGCTTCCAGGCTTGATCCTCCCGAGGCGTCGATCGCGGGCGAGGCGAAGAACGCCGCGTGACAGTCGTTGGTTGTCACGGTGCTCCACGTAGTCAAGTCGCCGGCTGAGCGCCCTATTGGCTCGCGGCAAATCCCCGAGCGGGCGGCGACCGGGCGGCCACCCTGCCGGGTGGCGCGTGCCGCTCGCCGCGCGTGCTACTGCGTCCGGGCTGTCCTGGTCGCCAGAAGCCGCGCGCGGATGCGGTGCAGGTGCGGCATGAGGCCGTAGATGACGATTGGCACGGCGATGGTGGCGAGCACGAAAGTGCGAAGGACGGGCGAGAAACCCGTCAGCCAGTCGCCGAGCATGAGGTTGAGGCGGTGAGCGTGGGGAAGACGCAGACCCAGATCATGAGGGCCAGCTGGTGTTTGCTCGGCGGCGGGATGCGTCCCGGGTGACCGGTTCCGGTGTTGGTGCAATCGTGTGAGCTTCCAACTTGGTGTCCTTTCCGTTTGTCATTGGTCGGTTCTCATCTCTCTCGGGAGGCTCGAATCGCTGTGCCGACGTCCTCCTCGACCAGGTCGGCGTTGATTGCGATCGCAGCGGCGGATCCTTCGCCCGCAGCCGTGATCACCTGGGCGCGTGGATTGGCGACGTTGCCAGCCACCCAGACGCCGGGGATGCTCGTGAGTCCGTTGCTCTCGGTGATCGCCCAGCCGTCGTCGTCGACGTCGCAGCCCAGACTGACGAGCAGGCCGTTGTTCGGGACGAATCGCGGCGGGACGAAGAGCGCGTCACAGGGAACCATCCGGCCATCGGCCAGCTCGAGGCCTTCCAGGCGATCTCCGCGAACGCTGGCGCGCTGCGCGTCGCCCTCGACGATCGTGATCGCCCGGGCATTCAGCCTTTCGCGCTCGGTGGCAGTCAGGCTCTGGCGCGGCGTCACGTACGCAAGGTCGTCGGTCCACTGCCGAACGATCAGCGTGTACTGGACTGCCGGCGGCGAGCTTCCGAGGACAGCGAGCTTCTTGTCTCTCACCTCGAAGCCATGGCAGTATGGGCAGTGAAGGACGTCGCGAGCCCAGCGCTCCCGCAGCTCGGGGATGTCGGGGATCTCATCGCGGAGACCTGTCGCGACGAGCAGCCGGCGTGCGCGGGCTTGGCGCCCTGACCGCAGAGCAAGACGGAAACCGGACGCCCCGTCGTTCGCAGCGTCCGTGACGGTGTCGTCGAGGATCTCTCCGCCGTAGCCCTCGATCTCGCTGCGCCCGATCGCAACGAGCTCAGATGGCGGCATTCCGTCCCGTGACAGGAACCCGTGCATGTGTGCTGCCGGGTGGTTGCGTGGCGTCCCGGAGTCGATCACCAAGACACTTCGGCGGGCGCGTGTCAGGACGAGTGCTGCCGAGAGGCCTGCGGCGCCACCACCGATGACGATCACGTCGAAGTCAGTCATGGATCGAAGATGCCTCGCGCTGCCCTCGGGCGACAACGAACGTTGCTATTTCTGGGAATCCAGCTGAGAATCGACCGTGATGGAGGACTCCGCACCGATCGCAGCCGTCCTCGCCGAAGTCGGTCCACGACTGAGAAAGCTCCGCACGCATCGCGGCGTCACCCTGACCGAGCTGGCGGCGACGACCGGGATCTCGAAGAGCACGCTCTCGCGGCTGGAGTCCGGCCAACGCAAGCCGAGCCTGGAGCTGCTCTTGCCCATCGCGCAAGCCCACGGCGTGCCGTTGGACGATCTGGTCGGGGCACCCGAGATCGGCGATCCCCGCATCCGGCTGAGGCCGCGAACCCGCAACGGTCGCCTGGTCGTTCCGCTGACACGGCAGAACGGCGGCATGCACGCCTGGAAGGTGGTCATCCCGCCCGAGCGCGGCGAGCCGAAGCTCCGCATCCACGAAGGCTACGAATGGCTCTACGTCCTGGCCGGGCGGATGCGACTCATCCTCGGAGAGCACGACATCACGATGGAACCAGGAGAGGCGGCCGAGTTCGACACGCGGCTTCCGCACTGGTTCGGCCCCGCGGGAGACGAGCCTGTCGAGATCCTGAGCGTGCACGGCGCCCATGGCGAACGCATGCGCGTCCGCGCCGCACCCAAGAACGAGAACGCCGACAGCTGAGCGCCACCCGAGCGGGTTCTCCCACGCGTAAGCGTTCGGCAGGCAAATCCGCTCGCCTTTTGAGCTCCGCCCGGTCATCGCTTCCGCGCAGCCAGCCAACGGCCGCTGCCTCTCCTTCCCGAAAACAGCAACAAGGCTTGGTACCTGCTGCGAGGTTGTCACATGCTCCGCGCATGCACCTCGATCGCGCAAGATTGTCAATCTGGCCCGGCACTCGTATGGGCAGGGAAGGGAGCTAGCGATGGCTGAAGACCAGAGGAACGCACGGATCTTCGGAGTGCTGTTCCTCATCACGTTCGTCACCTCGATACCGGCGCTAGCTCTCTACCAGCCGGTTCTCGATGACCCGGCCGGGTACATCGCCGGTGGCGGGGAGGACACTCAGATCTATCTCGGTGTGCTGCTGGACCTGCTGCTCATCATCGCGAACGTCGGGACGGCGGTCGTGGTGTATCCGATCCTGAGGCGGCAGAACGAGATCCTTTCCCTCGGGTATGTCACCGCTCGCTTGATGGAGTGCACGTTCATCGCGGCCGGGATCATCTTCGTGCTCGGGATCGTGAGCCTGCGTCAGGACAGTCCAGATGCCTCGGCGCTGGCCGTATCGCTCGCTGCGCTCAAGGACTGGACGTTCTTGCTCGGCCCCGGGTTCATCGTCGGGTGGGGGAACGGGCTGATCCTGGGCTACCTGATGTACAGCTCCGGCTTGGTGCCACGGGGAATGGCGATGCTTGGACTCATCGGCGGGCCCCTGATCATTCTTTCGGGGATCGGCGTGCTGTTCGACGTTTGGGACGCAGGCGGCACGGTGCAGGCCCTCGCGACGATCCCGGAGTTCCTGTGGGAGCTGTCGCTCGGCGTCTACTGCGCCGTGAAGGGGTTCAGACGCGATGCTCCGATCCTCTCCCAGCCCGCATCCACCTCCTGAAGAAGCACCGCGCGCGCCCATGCTCCACCTCGGGGCATGGGCGACGCGATGCCCAGCAGAGGTGCGCCCGGTGTTGGGGGCGACCTAACCGCTTGGCCAGTAGACCAGTGAGCCAAGGTGAGTGAACTGAGAGGGAGGGAGCACGTGGCGATCTGCTGCTGGGCGCCGCGCGGGACCAGTTCACGGCGTAGGCATGCAAGCGCTGGCCCGCCAGGCCCGCAGGCTGGGCACCGGGTCGTCCTTACACGAGGGGGTAACGATCATGTTGACGGAAAGCAGCCGCGGTCTTGGGAGCACGATGCCCCAGCGTGACTTCTGGGACGAGCTGCACGACGAGCTGCACACTCACATCTCCCACACCCGAGCCGAAGCACCCGAAGCCGACAAGAACGCTGACGGATGCACCGAGTGCGGACGGCCAATCGGCGAAACGGGCTGGTTCAGACGGCACCGGCGCGCTGCGTCGGGTCGCCTGGTCTAGCCGTCCGGTCTGAGAACGTCACCGTTCGGTGTACGGGAAGGATCGGGAGTCGCCGCATCGTGGTGATTCGAACGGCGGGAGGAAGCCCTGGGCAGGCGACGGGTGCTACCTCGCCTTGACCCACGCCCGGTTTGCGATGTTGAGGACTCGCTCGCGACAGGAATCGGCGATCTTGGTGAGGGCGAGGGTGCCGCGATGGATGGCCCACCTGTAGCTGCCCTTCGTCAGACAGTGGGGGGTGGCGGGGAACACGATCCGAGATCCCGAGACGCTGACCTTGCCAAGGGTCTGGGCGGGCGACGCCGGCCCGGCGCGTTTGAGGGTCCCGTCGCTTGCAATGTGCATCGTGTAGTGCCCTGGCAGGAGCGTCGGGTATGCGTCCGTCCCGATCGTCGTTGTGAACGTGCCGACCAGCGCTCTCGGAACACCCCCACGATGCGACGCGGGGGCCGGTGCGGCGAGGAGGAGCGTGGCGATCGCGGCGAACAGCCAGCCTGCCCGGTTTCGCCCTCCCGACCTGCGCGTCATCGCTTCTCGCACACTAGCGGGGATCGGCGCCGGCCTCCGACCCGGAGATCGCGCCGCTGAGACAGGGGGAGACGCATCTGATCAGCAAGGCACGCGGCTACCGGCGTCTGGTGAATCCCTCACTGACGAGGTTGCCGAGCAGCCGGATTCGCGCGTCGGGCTCGGGTGTGCAGAGCGGTATTCCGAAACAGCGGTCGTCGCCGTTTGCGGGACGTGAGAGCCGAAGTCCCGACGCAGTGACGAACGGCTCGACGGCTGGTGTCGGCACGGGCAGCGTCCCGAGTGGGCCTCCGTCATCGGCGGCAACCGGGCTGAAACCGCCCGCATAGGCGACGAATCCGGCAAACGCGACAACGATCGAGGCAAGCGACAGAGTGGCGAGGAGGTTCCCGGGAAGCAGCTGGATCGATGGCGAACGGCGGAGCCGTTGCACCGTCCAGGCGGCCAGTGCGACCGGTAGCAGCAACACAGGCGCGAGAATGCTGGTGGTAGCGAGCGAGATTGCGATCCCGAGAGCGAGGACCGCGAAGACGCCGCCGGCGACGATCAGCCCAATCGTCGGGGCCCGAGGGCCGAGACCGCTGTCTCCGACGGCGGGAAGCGCCCAGGCGACGAGTGCGACCGGTACCAGCCAGAGGGGCGCCAGCGCGAACCGCGGGTCTGGAGCAAGGAGGAACCATGCGACGAGCGTGGGGACCGCGAGCCCCAGCACCGCGAGCATTGGCGCGCGCCGCTCCCTGCGTTGCCGGACATCGATCGGCGAACGAGATGCCAGTGCGGGGAGCGACGCTGCCAGGAGCACGAGCGCGGCGGCCACATCGACATCGGTCCGCCGGTCTTGCAGCCAATGCCCGAGCCAGCGCCACGACGAAGGAACCTCCTCCGGCGACCGGCCGGGCCAACGCGCCCAGGCGCTGACCCATTGGTTCATGCGGTGCACGATGTCAGCGGGCATGCGCCAGTTGACCGGCAGTCCTCCGATCGTGAGCGGGTAGAGCGGGTAGCCGGTCAGCACCGCCTGACGTGCCATCCATCCGACCGCGAGGACGGAGGGGAGCGCGCCGGCCAGAGCCGCAGCGGCGATCGCCCCGGACGGTGACGCTCTTGCCCTGCCGAGGATGATCACGGTTGCCGCAACCAACGTCGGAAGCCAGAACAGCGGCCTCGTTGCGGCTGCGGAGGCCAGCGAGCCGGTGGCCGCCAGCACGGGTGTCGCCGCGAAGCCACCTTCGACGCACTCGGCCAGATAGAGACCGCCGGCCGCGACCAGCACGAACGTCGCGAGGTCGATGTTCGGGCTACTCAGCCGGTAGTCGGTGCCGACGCCGACGGTCACCATCGTCGCGGGGACGAGTAAGAGCGCCATTCGGCGCGTGAACGACCACGGCCCGTGAGAGACGCTCGGGCCGACGAAGCGCGAGGCGACGTCGACCACCAACATGCTGACCAGAAGCCCGTTGGCGAGCTGGAAGCCGGCGGTCGACCACGGCCCGCGTCCGAGCAGGGCAACGAACAGGAAGTGAGCGTCTCCGGCCCCGAGCCGGGTGTGAAGGTTGCCCAAGCCGGGGATCGCGGCGTACCTGGACACGTAGTCCACGATGCTGAGGTGATAGAGCCCGAAGTCGTAGTCGGCCGGCTTCCCGAGCGCCTTGTTCGCGAGCCAGAGGATCGCGACCGAGGTCGCCACGCCCACCGCGATCGACCGACGCGGCAGCCGCCCTCTGCGGAACGTCCTCCCGTTCCAGGCCACGCCGAACAACCCGACGCCAAGGGGTGGAATCCAGGCAGCCCAGGAGATCCCGCCGAGCAGACTCCACAGCTGGAGGAACGCGAGCACCGTGGCGAACCCGATCCAGAGGTCGGCGCGGTTCAGCGCTTCGCACGGGCCTGTGAGGAGCGACGAGAGTGCGCGCCTTGTCGCGTACCCGCAGCCCGCAACGAGCAGGGCGATCGCGATCCACGAGACCGCGACCGCGAGTGTCGAGACGACAGTGTCTGTCAGAGGCACGGCGCCACATCGAAATCCTCGCGCAAGGGTCCCCGGTTTGCGCAGGTGGCAGCCCGACCCGGGCCAGGCCGACTCTGGGAAAGCGCTTGTCTCCAGGCCACGCCGTGCCGATAAGGGACAGATGGACACGCCGAGGCACTCCTGTGGCCTCTGAGTCGGGCCTGCCGGACGGCGTGATCGACGCCGGGTGCTTCAAGGTCGCCTTCGACAGTGCCCCCGGCGGTCCCGCGAGCGTGACCACCAGCATCGGGGTCGTGCCACTCGACCAGACCGTCCGCGGCAGAGCCGACGCACTCGTCGCCGCCGACCAGGCGATGTACTCCGCCAAGCACAACGGCAGAGACCGGGTCGAGCTCGCCGCATAGACGCACCGGCCGCCGCGTCTCCTCGCGGTCACCGAGCGACGATACTCCCGCCGATGCGGAGCGCGAGCACGGCCCGACACCCGGTCGGCGAACATCCCGACGGTCGCTTCCGTGCCGCGCTCGACCGCCCGCTCGCCGTGCTCGTCGCCGTCTGCGCCGTCTGGGCGATCTGGGCAATCGCCGTGGTCGCCCGTGGTGACGTGGAGCGGCAGCCCCTCGTCGGGAGCATCTTCCTCGACCAGGGGGCAGGGGCGAGCGAGACGATCGATGCGCTCCGCGCGCGCGCCGAGGACGGCCGCGGATACGACGGCCAGTTCTTCCTCTTCATCGCACTCGACCCCGGGCAGGCAGAGCCCTACATCGACGAGCCGCCGTACCGCTACGCGCGCATCCTGTACCCGATGCTCGCACGGGTGACGGCGTTGGGGCGTCCGGGCGCGATTCCCTGGACGCTGTTCGGACTGAACCTCCTCGCCGTTCTCGCAGGGACATACGCGCTTGCGCGGCTCCTGGCGCGCGCCGGTGCGTCACCGTGGTTTGCAACATTGTTCGCGCTCGCGCCGGGGCTCTACTTCGCCGTCTCGCGTGACCTCGCCGAACCGCTCGCCTACGCGCTCGTCGCGGCCGGGATCGTGGTCTTCGACCGCAGACGCGGACGGCTGCTCGCGAGCGCGTCGTTGTTCGGCCTGGCCGGCCTCGCGCGCGAGACGACGATCGTCTTCCCGCTCGCCTTCGCGCTCGCGCTCGCCCTCGGTCTCGACGACAGACCCACGGCGAAGCGGAGTCGCGACTGGAGATCTGCCGTTCTGTTTGCGGCAATCGCGGTGCTGCCATACGTGCTGTTCCGCGTCTTCCTCAGGCTCTGGCTCGGCGAGTGGCAGAGCACGCGAGAGCCGCGCCTCGAGACGTTGCCCTTCCGAGGCATCCTCGGCGATTGGCCGCTCGACCGCCTCGCGCTCCAGCAGGTGTACGCGGTCGTGCTCCCGTCGTTGCTGGCACTTGCGATCGTCGTGCTCGCCGTGCGACACGTGGGCCCGCTGGTCGCAGCCCTCGCGGCGAACGTCCTCGCGCTGGTCGTCTTCCTTCCGGCGGAGTCGTACGCGGAGATCCTGGCGTCCGGCCGGATCATGCTGGGGGTGATCGTGGCGTTCGTCGCCTGTCTCCCGCTCGTCCCCGCGCGCGACCGTGTCGTGTTCGCCCTCGTACCGGCGGTCCTCTGGCTCTCGCCCTGGTACGTGTTCTTCCCGACGGCGTTCGGGCGCTGAGCAACCCGCCGTCCCTGTGGGCTGACCTACGAGGGCTCGTCGCGCGTATTGTCGACGCGACATGGGGAAGCGCCGCACGATCGTGCTCCCGCTGTTCCTCGGGGTGGGAATTGGCTTGGCGCTGCTCGTCGGGTGGGCGGCGGGGATCGGGCCCTTCGACAGCGGCGCCGAGCGCACCACGCTGAAGGTGATGACGTTCAACATCTTCTACGGCGGTGACGACTACGACCTCGACACCGGGAAGTTCTGCGCCGAGACGAACGGGTGCCCCGAGACGCTCGACAGGATCGAGGCGGCGATCGAAAGCACCGGCGCCGACGTCGTCGGGCTCGAGGAGGGCGAGGGCAACACGGGGGTGATCGCGCAGAGGCTCGGCTGGCACTCGAGCCCGCGGACGCAGATCATCTCGCGCTACCCGCTCATCGACCCGCCGGGCGCGAACGGCGCCTACGTTCTCGTCGAGCTCGAGCCCGGCAAGGCGGTAGCCGTCTCCAGCGTCCATCTACCCTCTACCCCGTACGGCCCCTACGAGATTCGCGACGGCGCCACAGCGGCCGAGGTGCACGCCCTCGAGGAGACCACCCGCGTGCCGATGCTGGCCGAGCGGCTGCGCGCGCTCGAGGCGGGCGTCGGTGACGACATGCCCGTCTTCCTGGTCGGCGACTTCAACTCGCCGTCCCAGCTCGACTGGACGCACGCCGCCGCCGACGCGCGCGACGAAGTGCCATATCCGTTCGCCTGGCCGGCCGGCCAGCTGGCCGCGCGGGCCGGCTTCCGCGACTCGTACCGCGAAGCCCACCCCGACCCGGTCGAGAAGCCCGGCTTCACCTGGACGCCCGGCGGGCCCGAGACGGACCCGAAGGAGGTCCACGACCGCATCGACTGGGTGCTCGTTGCCGGGCCTGCGGAGACGGAAACCAGCGAGATCCTCGGCGAGTCGGGGAACCCGGACGTCGACATCGTGGCCGACCCGTTCCCGTCCGACCACCGCGGCGTCGTGTCGACCTTCTCCGTCGAGCCCGCCGACACTCCGAACCTGGTCGCCGTGGACGAGCGTCGCCTGAGCGTCGGCGATGCCGTGCACGCGGTCTTCCGTGCTCCCGCGGATGATGCCCTCGTCACGATCGTCCCGCGGGGCGCCACGCCCCACGGCTTCGGCGACACCGGCCGACCCGCGGGCCCAAGTGAAGGTGACGTGACGCTCACGACTGCCGGGCTCGACCCGGGCGCCTACGAGGCGGTGCTCCTGGACTCTGACGGGAAGGTGCTGTCCCGGAGCCCGTTCTGGCTCTACCCGGCCGGCGCGGCCAGCCACGTGGAGCCGGTTCGGGACCGGTTTGCGGCCGGCAGGCCGATCACCGTCACCTGGAGCAACGTGCCCGGCAACCGCTGGGACTGGCTCGGCCTCTACAAGGCGACCGACGCGAATGTGGCGACCGACGGGAGCATCCCGGACGACTCGGGCGACTACCTGCTCTTCGAGTACACGAACACCGCGATCGAGGGCCGCGGCAGGTTCTCGAAGACCTCGCAGACAGGGTCGGCCTCCTGGCCGTTGCCACCGGGCCGCTACGAGGCCCGGCTCATGCTCGACGACGGCTACCGCACCGTGGCGCGCTCCCGGCCGTTCACCGTCGAGCCGCGTTAGGGGATGTCGGCCCCACGGGGCGGTGGAGGCTGTCCCCATGAGGCTGAGGCCGGCCGGCGCGTCAGGCGGGCTCGAGGACGTCCTCCAGCGCCGCCGCCGCACGCCAGCAGTCGTGGAACGTGTTGTAGAGCGGCATCGGGGCGAAGCGGAGCACGTCCGGCTCGCGGAAGTCGCACACCACGCCGTGATCGTGGCGCAGGCGGGAGGCGAGCGCGCGCGCGCCGTCGGTGGCCACCGACAGCTGGCAGCCACGCCGGGCCGGCTCGCGTGGCGTCGTCACGCCCATCTGCCGGCGCGTCGCCACGTCGTCGAGCAGCGCCTCGAGATAGCCCGTGAGACGAATCGATCGAGCGCGGAGCGGCTTCAAGCCCACCTCCTCGAACAGGGCGAGTGACGCGCGGAGCGGTGCGAACGAGAGGATCGGCGGGGTCGAGACCGCCCAGCCTTCCGCGCCCCGGCCGGGCACGAAGTCTGCGTCCATGCGGAAGCGATGCGCCGCGTCGACTCCCCACCAGCCGCCGAGCCGGAACAGCGGCTCCGAAGCGGTGTGGCGCTCGTGCACGAAGACGCCGCCCGGGGCTCCAGGGCCGGCGTTCACATACTTGTAGTGGCACCACACGGCGAAGTCGGCACCCGCGTCATGCAACTCGACCGGCACGTTGCCGATCGCGTGCGCCAGGTCCCAGCCGCTCACTGCACCGACCGCGTGCGTGGCCGCGGTGATGGCGGGGACGTCGAGGAGCTCGCCCGTGAGGTAATTGACGGCGCCGAGCAGGACGAGAGCGAGCCGGTCGCCCTCGCCCTCGATTGCTTCGACGAGGCTCTCGGGCGGCACCCGCACCACGGCGTCGGCCGGGTCGTGGCCGTGCAGCGCGGATTGCGCTTGCACGACGTGCGAGTCCGAAGGAAAGGCGGAGTCCTCGATCAGGATCCGGTAGCGACTCCCCTCGGGACGGTAGAAGGAGGCCAGCAGAAGGTGGAGGTTGACGGTGAGCGAGCTCATGGCTGCCACCTCGTCGGGGTGGGCGCCGACGAGCCGGGCGATTGGCGCGCGCAGCGAGCCTGCCAGGTCGAGCCACGGCCTGCCGCCTTCGAACCATCCCTCCACGGCCAGCCGGCCCCACGCCTCGAACTCCGTCTCGAGCGCGGCCATCGCTGCCCGCGGCAGCAGGCCGAGCGAGTTGCCGGCGAAATAGGCCCACTCGCCGTGGTCGCCACCGGGCCACGGCGGCACGACGAAGTCGTCGCGACGCAGGCCAGGCAAATCGTCGGCGTCGAGGCGCCGCGCCTCTTCCTCGCCGAGTGCCAGCTCTCCCACGGAGCGAACCCTATGTGGCCGGAGGCCGTTGCTACGCTTTGTCCATGAACAACCTCGGCCTCTATCTGGTCTTCCTGATTCCACCGCTCATCCTCGGGTTCGTGATCCAGGGCTGGCTGAGGAAGACGGTGGCGCAGCAGTCGCAGGTGGACGTGCTCAGTGGTCTCACCGGTGCGGACGTGGCGCGGCAGATTCTCGACCGGAACGGCCTGCACGACGTCCCCGTCGAGCGCTCCCCGGGCGGGCCGCTCTCCGATCACTACGACCCCAGACAGCGCTCCGTACACCTCTCGGAGCCGGTGCACGACGGCAGCTCCGTCGCCGCCACGGCGATCGGGGCGCACGAGGTCGGGCACGCGATCCAGCACGCGGTCGGCTACAGCGCCTTCAAGGCGCGCTCGGCGATGTGGCCGGTCGTCTCCATCGCCTCCCGCGGATGGCTCGTGCTGCTGATGATCGGCGCCATCCTGGGTGCCTTGCAGCTGGTCAACCTCGCCATCGTCCTCTTCGCCGTCGTCGTCTTGTTCCAGCTCGTGACGCTGCCGGTGGAGTTCGATGCCTCGAGGCGGGCGATGGTGCAGATCCGAGAGCTCGGGCTCGTCACCGAGGGGGAGCGGCAGGGGGCCAAGAAGGTGCTCACTGCGGCGGCCATGACGTATGTCGCGGCTGCGCTTGCGGCGCTGACGCAGCTCGCGTACTACGCGATGGTCTTCCTCGGCAACCGGAGCTAGAGCACCCATGAGAGGGCTCGTCCTCGCGTTGCGAAGCGGGGTGGTCGTCGCCGTGTTCGTGGTCCTGGTCGCCTGGCTCGTGCACAGGGCGCCGACCGCGGTCGAGGCGCAGCCCGGCGCCTCGCGGGTCTCGCAGCCGACACTCGCTCAGAAGCCGCACCCGAAGCCGCGGCGAACCAAGCAAGCAGCCTCGAAGGTGCCACCCGGTGTCGTCACCGTCTCAGCCGTCGGCGACATCGTCATGGGCACCCCTGCACACCTGCCACCTGCGAGCGGACGCACCTTCTTCGACAGCGTCGAGACAGACCTCGCCGCGGACGTGGTGCTCGGCAACCTGGAGGGCACGCTGACCAACGTGACGGGCTCCAAGTGCAAACCGTCCAGCACCAACTGCTTCGCGTTCAGGACGCCGCCGTCGTACGGGCATCGTCTCAAGGACGCAGGCTTCACGGTCCTCAACCTCGCCAACAACCACGCGTACGATTTCGGCAAGGTCGGGCTCGAGGACACCGTGGCGACGCTCGACCGCGACGCGCTGTCACACACCGGCCGTCCGGGCGAGGTCGCGACGCAGAAGGTCGGGAAGATCCGCGTCGCCGTCCTCGGCTTCTCCACATATCCGTGGTCGGCATCGATGACCGACTACGCGGGTGTGCGCAAGGCCGTCGCGAAGGCGGACGCGAACGCCGATGTGGTCATCGTCACCGCCCACATGGGCGCCGAGGGCACCGATCACCAGCACGTGAAGCGGGGCACGGAGACCTACCTCGGCGAGAACCGCGGCAATCCGATGCGCTTTGCCCGCACCGCGATCGACGCCGGCGCCGACCTCGTCGTGGGACACGGCCCCCACGTGCTCCGCGGAATGGAGTGGTACAAGCGGCGGCTGATCGCCTACTCGCTGGGCAACTTCGCGGGTTACGGCGTGTTCTCGCTGGGGGGCCCGCTCTCCGTGAGCGGGATCTTGCGCGTCACGCTGGCGGGCGACGGGCGCTTCGAGGCGGGAGTGCTCGTGCCGACGCAGCTCGTGGGTGAGGGTGTGCCCGCCCTCGACCCGGCCGAGCGGGCACACGGGATCGTGCGCACGCTCTCGCGGAGCGACTTCGGAGCCCGCCGGGTGCGTGTCTCGCGTACCGGCATGCTGAGCTAGGCCTTTTTCTTTGCGCAGGGCCGGAAACCGCTCCCGCGGTTTCCGGCCCGCGCGAAGATCCCTGAAGGCGTCCGCTGCGCGGCCGCAAGGCAGTGGCTGCTCGTGCAGGGCGGGGATCCGTTCTCGCGGTTTCCGGCTCGCGCGAAGATCCCTGAAGGCGTCCGCTGCCGCACAGGCCTGGCTGCCACGCCAACCGGCAGCCAGTGCGACAAGTCCGCATCGCTGCTCCGGGCCGGCCCGGATGCACCGTCGTCTCGCATCGGCAAGGTTCAGCTCATGACCGACACCAGTTTCACCGCGACGGGCCTCGACGCGCTCCCACCGCCGGAGGTGGCGCGGAAAGCCGAAACTGTCGGCGAGGCGAAAGCCGGGCTCTCCGCGACGACGACGCTCACGCTCGGTGTGCTGGCCGGCGCCTTCATCGCGCTCGGGGCGGTCTTCTCGACGACCGTAGCCGCCGGTGGCAGCGAGCTCCCGTTCGGAGTCGTCCGCCTGCTCGCGGGGCTCGCGTTCTCTCTCGGCCTGATCCTGGTCGTCGTGGCCGGCGCCGAGCTCTTCACGGGCAACAACCTCATCGTGATGGGTTGGGCGAGCCGTCGCGTCTCGACGGCGCGGCTGTTGCGGAACTGGGGGCTCGTCTACGTCGGCAACCTGATCGGGGCTCTCGGGACGGTGCTCCTCGTCTTTGCAGCGCAGCAGTACGAGTTCGGCGGTGGGGCCGTCGGAGCGACAGCGCTCTCCATCGGGGTGGCCAAGACATCGTACGGCTGGCTGCAGGCGGTGGCCCTCGGGGTTCTCTGCAACGCCCTCGTCTGCCTCGCAGTCTGGATGGCGTACTCGGCCCGCTCGGTCACCGACAAGGTGCTGGCGATCGTGCCGCCGATCGCCGCCTTCGTGGCGGCCGGCTTCGAGCACTCGATCGCAAACATGTACTTCCTGCCGTACGCGCTGCTCGTGAAGGAGCGGACGGACATTCCGGAGACCGCGGCAGGCGTGCCCGACCTCTCAGGGCTCACGTGGCGCGAGGCGATCCTCGGGAATCTCGTGCCGGTCACGATCGGGAATGTGATCGGCGGAGGTCTGCTCGTCGGCGTCGTCTACTGGTTCGCGTACCTGAGACAGCCTCCCGAGTAACGTCGCAGTGGCTTGCGCAAGACTCCAGGGTGGAGTCCGACCCGGGAGGGACAACGTGCGCGAGTTCGACGTCGTGGTGATCGGTGCCGGTGCGGCAGGCGAGGTGTGCGCCGGCCGCCTGGGTGAGCGCGGCCTCGAAGTCGCGATCGTGGAGGATCGTCTCGTCGGCGGCGAATGCTCGTTCTTCGCCTGCATGCCGTCGAAGGCGCTGCTCCGGCCGATCGAGCTGGCTCGCGAGGCCGCCCGCATCCCCGGCATCGAAGTCGGACCGCTCGACGCCGCCGCCGTGCTCGCGCGCCGCGACGAGGTGATCGCGCGGCTCGACGACAGCGGCCAGGTCCCCTGGCTCGAGCAACGTGGCGTGACGCTCATACGCGGCCGCGGCCGTCTCGCCGGCGAACGGACGGTGGTCGTCACCGACGAGGAGCTCGTGGCCCGACGCGCGGTCGTGGTCGCCACCGGGAGCACGCCCGCCGTTCCGCCGATCCCGGGGCTGCGCGAGGCGGCACCCTGGACGAACATCGAGGCGACCACAGCGTCACAGGCGCCGGCTCGGCTCGCGATCCTCGGCGGCGGAGTCGTCGGCGTCGAGATGGCGACTGCGTGGTCGGCACTCGGGTCGCAGGTCTCGCTCGTGCACCGTGGCGATCGTCTGATCGAGCGAGAGGAGCCGTTCGCCGGGGAGCAGGTGGCCGACGCGCTTCGCGCCGCGGGAGTCGACCTGAGACTCGGCGTCACGGTCTCGAGCGTGCGGCGCAACGGCGTCGTGCGGATCGAGCTCGAGGACGGAGCGGTGATCGAGGCCGACGAGGTACTCGCAGCGCTTGGACGCCACCCCACGACCGACAACCTCGCGCTGGAGACGGTGGGGCTCGAGCCGGGCGGCTTTCTGCGGGTCGACGACTCGCTGCGGGTACCCGGCCACGACTGGCTCTTCGCGGTGGGTGACGTCAACGGTCGTGCCTTGCTGACACACATGGGCAAATACCAGGGGCGGCTCGCCGCAGACGCGATCCTGGGGCGGCGCGTCGCGGTGCGTAGCGACGGAGCGCGCTCGCCACGCGTCATCTTCACCGATCCGCAGGTGGGGGCAGTTGGTCACACGCTGGCGCGCGCAGGAGAGGCGGGGATCGACGCACGCGCGGTGGACGTGGGGACGGGCGACAACGCGGGCGGCTCGTTCGTGGGTCGCGGGGCGCCGGGGACGTCCCGGCTCGTGGTGGACGAAGCCCGGCGCGTGGTGGTCGGCGCGACCATCACGGGGGCGGAAGTGGCCGAGGCGTTGCACGCGGCCACGATCGCCGTTGCCGTCGAGATGCCGCTCGACGATCTCTGGCATGCCGTGCCCTGCTTCCCGACGCGTTCCGAGCTGTGGCTGCGCTTGCTCGAGGCCTACGGCCTGTGACGGGCGTCCGTGACCCTTCGGGAAGCTGTCCTGTGCGATCGACGTTGCACGGCATACGTCCGGCGGTGCAGACTGCCACGCGAGGGGACCGAAAGGGGGTTGAAGGCCGATGAGCTCGGAGATCGCCGGCCCACTGGAGCACAGTGCAGAACGTCGTCGTACCGAGCGCAAGCAAGCGCGCGTGCTCGCCGTCGAGGCCCTGGCGCCGCTGACGGTCGTCGCAGGCGTGATCTGGGCGATTGCGCAGCCGTATCGCATCGCCTTCCTGTACCCGGAGGGCAAGGGCCTCTACGACTTCATCGCGCAGCCGCCGCTGCTCGTGGTCGCCGTCGGCCTGGCCTTCGGCCTCTTCGTCGCCCCTGGGTTGGTGTCGGACCTAGAGCAGAACGATGAGCGCCCCACGACCTGAGATCGCACACTGGCTCACCGCCGCGGTGATCCTCTTCCTCGGGCTCGTCCTCCTCTCGGAGGTGATCGTCGGCACGGATGTGTTCAGGCGGCGTGCCTGGCGGGCGCAGCTGTTCCCCGTGTTCGCGGTCGCCGGGAGCATCTTCCTGTGGCTCATCGCCGCCTTGTCGAGCTTCTCCACCATGCACCTGCTGGCCCACTCGGTGTGGGCGCAGTCCGCCATGATCGCCGGTGGCGTGCAGCTCGCCGTCGTCCGGGGCAAGCTCTCGCATCCCGGCTGGTCGCTCGTCACGGCTGCAGTGTTGGTCTTGACAGGGGCGTCGTTCCTCCTCCACGAGCAGAACGGCTGGCTCTTCTCCCGCTCGGCGTTCCTGCACCACGCGATCGGCTGGGTGCTCATCGCGGGTGGGCTCTTCCCCTTGGGTCAGGCGCTGCGCCCGCGGCGCGCGGTGTGGGCCGCGGGCTTCGCGTTGACCCTCGTTGCGGTGGCGGCGCTGCTCTTCGCCGACCGTGACCTGGCACCCATCTTCGGCCACCTTGCCAACGTCGAGGGGTCGACGGCGCCGTGAGCGCCACGCGCGTGACCCTTGCGTGTCTCGCGCTGGCGCTTGCGATCCCCTCGTCCGCTGCGGCCCACGCGGCGCTCGAGCGAGCCATCCCACCCGTGCAGACGTCCGTCGATCGGGCGCCGGCGGAGGTGCGCCTCGAATTCTCCCAGGCGGTGACGCTCGTCGCCGGCTCCCTCGAGGTGATGAGCGCGAACGGGACGCTCGTGTCGCGCCCGCCGACGCTGAGTGACAACGGCCGTACGATCAGCGCGCGACTGACCCGCAGCGAGCGGGGCGCGTACACCGTGCGCTGGCGCGAGCTCTCCGCCGACGGCCACATCGGGACCGGTGTGTTCACGTTCGGTGTCGACGTGCCCGCACCACCCCCCACCGAAGCTGTCGGGGCGAGCGGGCTCACCTGGCGGGACGACGTCGCGCGCTGGGGGGCGTTCGCGGCGCTCGCGCTGCTCCTCGGGCCGCTCGTCGTGCGCCTGGTGGTGCTGCGCGGCACGCCTCTGCGAGGCAGGGCGGCGACCGCCTTCTCGGCCGCCGCCGTCGTCGGCGCGTTCCTCGTCGTCGACGTCGGCATCCTGGCCTTCGTGCTGCGGGCCGAGAACGCGCTGCGGCTCTCGTTCGTCGACCTGCTCTACGGAGATCTCTCGCCGTTCGCGGAGCAGACTCGGTTCGGCATCGCGTTCCTCGTCCTCATGGTCGGGTTGGGGGCGGTCGCCGCAGCCGCGATCCTCGCCTGGGCGCTCGACCGGCCGGTGCTCCTGTGGCCGGCGCTCGTGCTCGCCGTCCTGCTCGCATCCGGGTTCTCGCTCTCGGGCCACCAGGCCACCGAGCCGAACTCGAGCTGGGCGACAGAGCTCGCCGACTGGCTGCATCTCGTGGCAGCGTCGGTGTGGGCGGGGGGCGTGCTGGCGCTCGCCGCGCTCGTGTGGCCTCTGGCCCCGGACCTGCGGCGCCGCGCGTTCCTGGGCTTCTCGCGTATCGCCGTCGTTCTCGTGGGCATCCTGGTCCTCGCGGGGACGTACCTCGCGGTGGTCCGACTGCCGGAGGTCTCGGACCTCTGGACGACTTCCTACGGCCGAGTGCTGCTGCTGAAGCTCGCGATCGTCGGCGTCGCTCTCACCTGGGGCGCGGCGCACCATTTCCTCGTGCGGCCGCGGCTCGAGCGTGGCGAGGTCGTGGGCCGGGGCGTCGGTCGCAGCCTGCTCGGCGAGAGCCTCGTGGCGATGGCGGTGCTGCTCGCCGCCGCCGTGCTCGTGAACGGCTCGCCGCCGCCCCCCGCGCTGTCGTCGGTCGGGCAAGCCGCCCGACCCGCTCAGGCGGCGACCACCGCCCGCTAGCTGTCCTACCCACAGACGTTGTGAACGCGGCTGATCGGGGGTTTGCCTCCGAGCGAGCTGTGTGGCCGCGTGTGGTTGTAGTGGTCGAGCCAGTGTGGCAGGGCTCGTGCGCGCTGGCGGTGTGAGCGGTAGGTGAGTCCGTAGGCCCATTCGCGGGCCATCGTCTGGTGGAAGCGCTCGACCTTGCCGTTCGTGCGCGGCCGGTGCGGCTTGGTACGAATGTGGCGGATCTCGTCGCGAGCGAGCAGCTCCCGTAGGCGCTGAGAGTGCGTGTACGCCCAGGCGTTGTCTGTGAGTACTCGCCTGACGGTGACCCCGTGCTCGGCGAAGAAGGCGAGCGCTCGCTCGAGGAAGCCGACGACCGTGAGCGCGCGCTCGTCTGCGTGGATCTCGCAGTAGGCGACCCGAGAGTGGTCGTCGACGACGGCGTGTACGTAGTCGTAGCCGACGGGCCGCATCGAGAGCGTGGTTCGAGTGCGGTCGCCGGTGACGCGATGGCCCGGCTTGCGGAAGCGGGCGTAGCGGCTCACGTCCATGTGCAGGAGGTCGCCCGGGCAAGGCCACTCGTAGCGGTTGGCGGGCTCCCGGGCCGGTCGCGGGCGTCTCGAGATCCCCGCTCGTCGGAGGACCTTCCAGACCGTCGAGTGCGCGAAGCCGGTGGCGCCGGCGATGAGCCTGGGTCCCCAGCCCGTCCTGCGGCGGCAGTCGCAGATCGCCCGCTCAAGCCGCGGTGCCAGCTGCCTTGGGCAACACGCCGGACGGCTCGAGCGATCGAGCAAGCAGGAAAGACTCCTTCGCTCCGTGTCGCTTGCCTGCCGCCAGCGATGCCACCAACGGTGCGCGGTCGCGACGGACACGTTGAAGGTCGCTGCGGCCTCTCGCAGCGAGCCACCCGCAGCGATACTGAGCACGAGCTCTCTACGCCCGGCGAGTCCGAGCTTGGCGTTACGGTGAAAGCGCATCTGGCCCTCCTCCTGGCCGACGTCTGGGCAGACGCACAGCCTGGAAGGAGGGCCGGATCGAACCTCAGCCGTTCACAACCTGTGTAGGCGGGACAGCTAGCCACCCCGGGCAGCACGACTTTGCGGCCGCGAAGCGGACGCCTTCAGGGATCTTCGCGCGGGCCGGAAACCGCGGGAGCGGTTTCCGGCCCTGCGCTGACAAGCGGCATCTTTCCGGCACTGCGCTAACAAACCGGCACTGCGCTAGCAAAGCAGCACCGCCGACCCGCGGATCTCGCCCCGGCGGAGCCGGTCGAGTGTCTCGTTCGCCTGCTCGAGCGGGAACGTCTCCACTTCGGTGCGGACCGGCACGAGCGGCGCGAGCGCCAGGAGCTCCACGCCATCGCGCCGGGTGAGGTTGGCGACCGACCGCAGCACGCGTTCCCCCCACAGGAGCTCGTAGGGGAAAGACGGGATGTCGCTCATGTGGATCCCGGCGCAGACCACGACGCCACCCTTGCGCACAGCGCGAAGCGCGGACGGCACGAGCTCGCCCGCCGGGGCGAAGACGATGGCAGCATCGAGCTCCTCCGGGGCGTCGCCTACAGACCCGGCCCAGGTTGCGCCAAGCGTGCGGGCAAGCGCCTGGGCCGTCTCGTCGCCGCGGCGCGTGAGCGCAAGGACGCGGCGTCCGTCGTGCACCGCCACCTGGCAGACGATGTGGGCGGCCGAGCCGAAGCCGTAGAGACCGATCGTGCGGGCGTCCCCGGTCATGCGAAACGCGCGGTGACCGATCAGCCCGGCGCACAGCAGCGGGGCGACGTGGGCGTCCGTGTAGCCCTCGGGGAGCGGGAAGCAGAATCGCTCGTCCGCGACGGCGAGCTCGGCGAAGCCACCGTCGACGTCATACCCCGTGAAGCGCGCCGCGTCGCAGAGGTTCTCGGCGCCCGCCAGACAGAAGCGGCACTCGCCGCACGTCCAGCCGAGCCACGGCACCCCGACTCTCGACCCGATCTCGGTGACACACCCGGCACCACCCTCGAGCACCTCCCCCACGATCTGGTGACCGGGGACGAGTGGCAGGTTCGGCCGAGGCAGCTCGCCGTCCACGATGTGGAGATCGGTGCGGCAGACACCGCAAGCGCGCACGCGGAGCAGCAGCTGACCGGGCGCGGGCGCCGGGTCGGGGAGCTCCGTGGCCCGGAGCCGGCGGAGCGCCTCCTCGAGCACCATTGCCCTCACCGGCGCCACGGTAGCTCCGCGATGCTGGATCCGCAGCCCTGACCTCCGTACGATCCCCGGGTGGCGTCGCGCACGCGTGAGAGCGGCTTCCTGCGGGAGATCATCTCCACCGTCGGATCGTCCCTCGAGCTGGACGAGGTGCTCCGCGCGGTCGTCCGCCTCCTCTCCGACGCAAGCGCGGTGCACGCGTGCTTCGTCTACCTGGTTGACGAGACCGGCGACCGGCTGGTACTCGCCGCCGCAAGCGCCCCCTACGACGGCCTCGTCGGCTCGATCGGGCTCGACCGCGGCGAAGGCCTCGCCTGGTGGTCGGCGGAGCGCAAGGAGACGGCCTACATCCGTGACAACCTCCTCGACGATCCGCGCGTCAAGTATGTGCCGGAGCTCGAGGAGGAGCGCTTCCAGTCTCTGCTCGCCGTGCCGATCCTCTCGCGGGCAGGAGACGTGATCGGCGTCATCCTCGCGCACACGGAAGCCCCGCGAGAGTTCACCCGGGAGGAGGTCGAGTTCCTCGTCTCGAGCGCCTCTCTCGTGGCCGGGGCGATCGAGAACGCGCGCCTGTACGAGGAGACCAGACGCCGGGTGCACGAGCTCGAAGGGCTGACCGGGCTCGCCGAGGCAATCGCGACGGCGGACACGATCGAAGAGCTGGTGCCGGCCGTCGCCGCAGGCACCCGTTCGCTGCTCGCGGCTGCGGCGGCGCACGTCTACCTCCTCGACGGCGGCAGCGAGGAGCTGCGCCGGGCCGCGTCCAGCCCGCCACGCGCGGGGGCGCGCGAGCGGATCGGGCTCGCCGAGCTCGGGCGCGAGCTGCGCCGCCGCAGCCGGGGGGCGCGTGTCTCGGTGCCGCTCGTCGCAGGCGACGAGTTGCTCGGGCTGCTCGTCGCCGACGACACCGCCGACGTCGAGCTTGCGAGAGCGGCGGCGAACCAGGCGGCGGTGGGGATCAAGAAGGTGCAGCTGATCGCCCGGCTGACGGAGGAGAACCTGATCAAGGACTTCTTCGAGGAGCTCGAGCGTGGTCGGCGCGGGCCGGAGCTCGAAGGCCGCGCCGCTCGCCTCGGCCTCGAGCTCGACCGGCCCCATGTCGTGCTCGTCGCGGAGCCTCCGGACGACGGCTTCGAGCGCGCGCTGGCAGCCCTCGCGCAAGGCTCCATGTTCGACCGCCGCGAGCGCTCGACCCGTGCGCTGCTCCGTGTTCCCCCCGGCGGCACGGAGCGTCTCGTCGAGGATATCCGCCGGATGCACGAAGAGCACTCGGGCGCTGTCGCCGTCGGGCTGTCGAGTGTCTGCTCGGGCCTGGCCAGCCTCGCCGACGGGTTCGGGGAGGCGCGGCAGGCTGTGCTCGGCGCCACCGTCGTCGCCGGCTCGCCGTCGGTCGTCTCGTACGAGGACCTCGG
Source organism: uncultured Actinomycetes bacterium (assembly GCA_963703975.1). Lineage (GTDB taxonomy): Bacteria > Actinomycetota > Thermoleophilia > Gaiellales > Gaiellaceae > Gaiella. Next base: position 8,655 of record CAVPGO010000016.1, on the reverse strand, counting down.
CGCCTACAAGTACCTCCTGCGGATTGCGAGCGAAGGCGGCGCGCGTGACGCCACTGTCGACGCCGTCTCGAGGCTCGCCGACTACGACCGGCAGCGCGGCGCGTCGCTCCTGCAGACGCTGGAGGAGTTCCTGCGACGCCGCGGCTCGATCAGCGGCACCTCGGAAGCGCTCTTCGTGCACCCGAACACGCTGCGCCAGCGGTTGCGGCGCATCGCCGACATCTCCGGCCTCGACCTGCGCCAGGACGACTGGCTGATGGTCGAGATCGCGGTCAAGCTCGTGAAGCTCCGGGGTGCGCTCGACGCGGTCGATTCGGACACACCGAGCGCGTAGACGGTGGAGGTTCCCTCCCTCGCGAGAGCGCCGCGGGAGTGATAGATACCCGCCGACCCGAACTGAGGAGGGAACATGGCTGCCGACGCCTCGAAGCTCGAGCAGATCCGCAAGGAGACCGAGAAGCGCGGGGTCGAGTTCTTCTTCGCGCAGTTCGTCGACATGTACGCACGCCCGAGCGCGAAGCTCGTGCCTGCCGCGAACCTCGACGACCTCGTCACCGACGGCGCCGGGTTCGCCGGGTTCGCGGCCGGCGAGATCGGGCAGGTGCCGGCCGACCCGGATATCGCGGCGATCCCCGACCTCGACAGCTTCACGCCGGTGCCGTGGCAGCCCAACCTCGCCCGCTTCGCCTGCGACGTGACGGTGGAGGGCGAGGAGTGGCCCTACTGCCCGCGCACCATCCTGCGCCGCATGCTCGCGCAGGCTCGCGCGCAGGGGTACGAGTTCAAGATGGGGCTCGAGCTCGAGTACTTCCTCGTCAACCTGCGTGACGACGGGACGATCGAGGTCGCCGACTCGTACGACACGCTGGACAAGCCGTGCTACGACATGGCCGGCCTGACGCGGCGCTACGACTTCCTCACGACGATCTCCAAGTACTGCAACGGGCTCGGCTGGGGCAACTACGCCAACGACCATGAAGACGCCAACGGCCAGTTCGAGCAGAACTTCACCTACGACGACGCGCTCGTCACGTGCGACCGGGCGATCTTCTTCCGCTACATGGTGCATACGCTCGCCGAGCAGCACGGGATGGTCGCCACGTTCATGCCGAAGCCGTTCACGCACCTGACCGGGAATGGGTGCCATTTCCATATGTCGCTGTGGCGCGACGGCGTCAACGTGTTTCTCGACGAGTCCGACCCGCGTGGGCTCGGGCTCTCCGAGACGGCCTATCGGTTCATCGGCGGCCTCAAGGCGCACGCCCGCGCCTACAGCGCGGTCACGGCCCCGACCGTCAACTCCTACAAGCGGCTGAAGCTCGGGTCGACGACGAGCGGCGCGACCTGGTCGCCCGTGTGGATCTCGTACGGCTACAACAACCGCACGCAGATGCTGCGCATCCCCGGGCCGGGTCGCATCGAGGATCGTACGATCGACGGCTCCTGCAACCCCTACCTGGCGGCGGCGGCCGTGCTCGCGGCGGGACTGGACGGCGTGGAGAAGGGCCTCGACGCGGGCGAGCCCAACTCGGAGAACCTCTACGCCTTCTCGTACGACGAGCTGGCGGCGCGCGGGCTTCGCTCGCTGCCCGCAAACCTCCTCGATGCGACGCGCGAGCTCGAGGCCGACGGCGTGCTGCGGGCCGCTCTCGGGCGCGCGCGCGACGAGGACTACGTCGACTACTTCATCCGCGTCAAGCGCGACGAGTGGTCCCGCTACCACGAGCAGGTGACCGGCTGGGAGCTCCGCGAGTACCTGACGAGGTTCTGATTTGTATGGAGAAAACCTCCATACGAACTGGTGGAAATATGGGTACCAACCTGCAGGGTCTGGGCGATTGGGGAAGCTATCCTGCGTTCGGAGAGTGGAGGATAGCTCCACATGCGAGCCGTTCGACTGAGGGAGCGCGTGAGGTGTGCGGAATCGTCGGTCTCTTCGCCAAGACACCCGCGATCGAGGAGCGGCTCGGCGAGCACCTCGCAGCCATGCTCGGCCAGATGGACGATCGCGGCCCCGACAGCGCAGGGGTCGCCGTCTACCGCGACCCCGTCGCCGGAGGGCGCTCGAAGCTGACCCTCTACTCGGCCGACCCGGTGACGGACTGGTCGGCGTTCGGCGAGCGCCTCGCGCGTGCGCTCGGTGGCGCCGAGGTGACGTCCGTTCGCTCGAGCCACGCTGTCGTGGTGGTCGACGCCGAGGCGGCGGACGCCGAGGAGTGGGTGCGCACGAACCATCCCGACCTGCGCGTGATGAGCGCCGGGTCGGTGATCGAGATCTACAAGGAGGTCGGGCGGCCGGCAGAGTTCGCACGCCGGTTCCGGCTCGGCGACTTCCACGGCACGCACGCGCTCGGGCACACGCGGATGGCGACGGAGAGCCGTGTCACGACCGAGGGCTCGCACCCGTTCTCGACCGGATACGACCTGTGCCTCGTGCACAACGGGTCGCTCTCCAACCACAACCGCCTGCGGCGCGAGCTGCGCCGCCAGGGGATCCGGTTCCAGACGGAGAACGACACCGAGGTCGCTGCCGGCTACCTCGCGTGGCGGCTGCGCGAGGGCGCGACGCTCGAGCAGGCGCTGGAGGGCTGCCTCGCCGACCTCGACGGCTTCTACACGTTCCTCGTCGGCACCGCGGACGGCTTCGCCGTTCTGCGCGACCCCATCGCCTGCAAGCCGGCCGTGCTCGCCGAGACGGACGATTGGGTCGCGATGGGATCGGAGTGGCGGGCAATCGCGGTGCTGCCGGGCGCGGGCGATGCACGCATGTGGGAGCCCGAGCCGGCGGTCGTGTACGCATGGGAGAAACAGGCGGTCGCGTGACGACGGTCGACGAGACCACGTCGGTGGAGGTCGTCGACCTCGCCACGACGCCGCTGCGGGAGCTCAACCAGCGCCTGCACGACCTGGCCGGCGCCGCACCCGGCCCGCGGCACTGGCGGGTGCGGAACCCCAACGGCGCGCACGCCATCGCCTGCGGGCTCGACGCGGAGCTCGAGGTGGAGATCGAGGGGCACGCCGGTTACTACTGCGCAGGCATGAACAAGCTCGCGACGGTACGAGTACACGGCAACGCCGGCACGGGTGTCGCGGAGAACATCATGTCGGGGCTCGTCGTGGTCGAGGGGAACGTGAGCCAGTCGGCCGGCGCCACGGGTCGCGGCGGCCTGCTCGTCGTGCACGGAGACGCGTCGGCCCGTTGCGGCATCTCGATGAAGGGCGTCGACATCGTCGTCCGCGGGTCGATCGGGCACATGAGCGCGTTCATGGCGCAGACGGGTTGTCTCGTCGTCTGCGGGGACGCGGGCGACGCGCTCGGCGACTCGATCTACGAAGCGCGGCTCTACGTGCGCGGCACCGTGCAGGGACTCGGTGCCGACTGCGTCGAGAAGGAGCTGCGCGAGGAGCACGTGACCCAGCTGCGCAACCTGCTCGAGCGTGCCGGGGTCCACGACACCGACCCGTCGGAGTTCCGCCGCTACGGATCGGCGCGTCAGCTGTACACATTCAAGGTCGACAACGCGGGGGCGTACTGATGGGGACTGCCCCCGTCCGGGGGCAGCCCCCCGTGGGCTGGCATCCGGGCCTACGCGAGTCGTACCTCTACGACCGCAACGTGATCGCGGAGATCCAGCGGGCCGCCCGCGAGGGGATCTACGACATCCGCGGCTTCGGCGCCAAGCGGCGCGTGCCGCACTTCGACGACCTGCTCTTCCTCGGTGCGAGCGTCTCCCGCTATCCGCTGGAGGGGTACCGCGAGCGCTGCGCCACCGATGTCGTGCTCGGCACGCGGTTCGCGCGGCGGCCGCTCGAGCTGAAGATCCCCATCACGATCGCCGGGATGAGCTTCGGCGCCCTGTCGGCGCCCGCCAAGGAGGCGCTCGGGCGCGGTGCGACCGAGGTCGGCACGTCCACGACGACGGGGGACGGCGGGATGACGCCGGAGGAGCGCGAGCACTCCCGGATCCTCGTGTACCAGCTCCTCCCCTCCCGCTACGGCATGAACCCGGACGACCTGCGGCGGGCGGATGCGATCGAGGTCGTCGTGGGGCAGGGAGCGAAGCCCGGCGGCGGCGGGATGCTGCTCGGTCACAAGATCTCCGACCGCGTGGCGCAGATGCGCGACCTGCCCCGAGGGATCGACCAGCGCAGCGCGTGCCGGCACCCGGATTGGACCGGGCCCGACGACCTCGAGATCAAGATCGGCGAGCTGCGGGAGATCACCGACTGGCAGAAGCCCGTGTTCGTCAAGGTCGGCGCCACCCGCACGTACTACGACACTCAGCTCGCGGTGAAGGCGGGCGCGGACGTGATCGTCGTCGACGGCATGCAGGGCGGCACGGCGGCCACGCAGGACGTGTTCATCGAGCACGTCGGTATCCCGACGCTTCCCGCCGTCCGGCTCGCCGTCGACGCGCTCCAGGAGCTCGGGCTGCACCGGCGGGTGCAGCTGATCGTCTCGGGAGGCATCCGCACCGGCGCCGACGTGGCGAAGGCCCTGGCGCTCGGCGCCGACGCCGTCTCGATCGGCACCGCGGCGCTGCTCGCGATGGGCGACAACAGCCCTGAGTACGAAGATGCCTACCGCAGCATCGGCAGCTCGGCCGGCTTCTACGACGACTGGCAGGCCGGGCGCGACCCGGTCGGCATCTCGACGCAGGACGACGAGCTTGCGGCCCGCTTCGACCCGGTGGTCGGAGGTCGCAAGATCGCCAACTACCTGCGTGTGCTCACGCTCGAGACGCAGACCCTGGCCCGGGCCTGCGGGAAGTCGCACGTGCACAACCTGGAGCCGGAGGATCTCGTCGCGCTCACCGTGGAGGCGGCTGCCATGGCACGGGTGCCGCTCGCTGGCACCGACTGGATCCCCGGCGTCAACGGCCCGCTCTGATCTGATCTCCCGCGTGAGCGGTCGCGCGGGACCTGCGGGCAGCTTGTGGTGATTCACCACGAGCGTGGTGCGCGCGACGGTCGCGCGGGTGTCGCCGGCTTCCTGCTCGGCGCCGCCGGGATGTTCGCGGTGATGTACTCGACGCAGGCGATCCTGCCGGAGCTGTCGCGCGACTTCGGGGTGGGTGCCGCGGAGGCAGGCCTGAGCGTCTCCGTCGTGGTCGTGTCCGTCGCGCTCGGCGGCTGGGTGTGGGGGCCCGTCTCCGACCGCATCGGCCGCGTGCCCACGATGCGGCTCGCCAGCGTGCTGCTCGTTCCTCCCACGGTAGGGGTGGCGCTCGCGCCGACCTTCGGGCTGCTGCTCGTCTTCCGCGCGGCTCAGGGGCTGTGTATGCCGGGGTTGCTGGTGGTCGGCGCTCCGTACGTCGTCGAGACACTGATGCCCCGTGTCGGGGCCCGTGCCATGGGCTGGTACGCGGCCGCGCTGGTGGCGGGCGGTCTCACCGGGCGGGTCGGCGTCGCGCTGGCCTCCGCGGTCGTCGGCTGGCGCGTCGCGATCGGTGCCCTCGTGGTCTTTCCGATCGCGGCCGCGCTGGCGATGCGCGGTTCGCTGCCGGACGGCACCCGGCCCGAGCGGAGCGGACGCACGGCTCGGGCGCTCGTCAACCGGCGGCTTCTGGCGGTCGCGGTGGCGGGAGCCGCGTTGTTCTTCACGTTCGTCGGCACATTCACGTATGTGCCGTACCGGCTCGAGGACCCGCCGTTCTCGCTCGGCACGTCCGAGGCGAGCCTGGTCTTTCTTCTCTGGGTCGTCGGTCTCGCCAGCCCGGTCGCCGGCCGCGTCGCGGAGCGCATCGGGTGGCGTCGCCTGACCCTGCTCGCTGTCGCGGCCGGCGGCTGCGGCCTGGCGGTCACGCTGCCCGAGCGGTTGCCCGTGATGGTCGTCGGGCTCGCGCTCGTCGCGACGGCGATGTTCGCGGGCTACACCGCGACGCAGCTGGGTGTCGGCGCTGCCGCGCAGGCCGACCGCGGCACGGCCATGGCGCTCTACTTCAGCGCCTACTATGGCGCCGGCGCGCTCGGCGCCTACGTCCCTGGTCTCGCCTGGGAGGCGTGGGGCTGGCGCGGGGTGGTGGCAACCGGTCTCTGCGCGCTCGCCACCGCTACCGTGGTCCTGGCGCTGGCGGGCGGTGGGCACAGGTGACACTCTTGCCCTCCAGCTGGTTGGATTCCGGGTGGCAGACGAGGAGGCAGGTGTGACAGCAGTCGAAGAGCCCAGGGCGTTCATCCGCCCGGACGGCAAGGAGAAGGTGACCGGCACCGGGCGCTACACGGCCGATCTCAACCTGACCGGCCAGGCGCACGCCGCGTTCCGCTATGCCGACCACACCCATGCGCGCATCCTCCGCATCGACGCTGCCAAGGCGCGGGCGCTGCCAGGGGTGCTCGCGGTGGTCACGCACGAGGACGTGCCCGACGTCCTCTACGGCGGCATGGTGCAAGACCGCCGGCTGTTCGCGCGCGACACCGTCCGCTTCGAGGGCGACATCGTTGCCGGCGTCGCGGCGCTGACCCCGGAGATCGCCCGAGCGGCAGCCGCGCTGGTCGAGGTGGACTACGAGCCACTTCCTGCCGTGACCGACTTCGCCGCGGCGATGGAAGACGGCGCCACGCTCGTCCACCCCGATTGGGAGTCGTACGGCGGCGACGAGGCGCTGGGGCGAAACGGGAACACCCTCGGCTACTCCACGATCGTCAAGGGCGACGCCGACGCGGCCATGGCGGAGGCGGAGGTGGTGGTGCGCAGCCGCTTCACCACCGACCCGGTGCAGGGGGTCCCGATCGAGCCGCGCGCGATCCTGGCGGAGTGGAACGGTGACAAGGTCACCGTCTGGTCGTCGACGCAGGTGCCGTATGCAGCCCGGGCCGGCGTGGCCAACGTGCTGCAGATCTCCGAGTCACACGTGCGGGTGATCGTGCCGCTGCTCGGAGGCGGGTTCGGCGCCAAGTGCGATTTCCACTTCGAGGGCCACGTCGCCGCTCTGGCGCGCGCCGCCCGGAGACCGGTGAAGCTCGTCTTCTCACGACACGAGGAGTTCTTCGCGGTCGGTCACCGTCGTGAAGGCATGGTCATCGAGCTCGAGACCGGCGCCCGCGCCGACGGCACCCTCGTCGCGCGCCGTGGCCGACTCGTCCTCGACAAGGGCGCCTACTGCGGCGAAGGAGGCTTCTTCGCCCAGATGGCCGCGATGCACGTCTGCGGCCCGTACGTGATCGAGCACGTCAACGTCCAGTCGTACCTCAACTACACCAACAACCAGCCGTCCTCATCGATCCGCGCGCCGACGGCGCCGCAGGCCTGCTGGGCGCTCGAGCAGCACATGGACGAGCTCGCCGAGGCGCTCGGAATGGATCCCGTCGAGCTGCGGCGGCGCACGCTGATCGAGGAGGGCGCAGAAGGCCCGACGCGTCAGGTGTTCGAGCGCATCGGCATGAAGGAGACGCTGGAGCGTGCGGTGGAGCTGATCGGCTACGGCCGCGAGCTCCCCGAGGACGAGGCGATCGGCGTCGCGTGCGGCTGGTGGCCGTGCTTCGCCGCGAACGCGGGGGCCTACGTGCAGCTCAACCCCGACGGCACGGGCACGATCGTCACCGGGGCGCAGGAGAACGGCACCGGCGCCGTGATGGCGATGCCGGCCTTCGTCGCCGCGGAGTTGGGAATGAACCCCGAGGACTTCGCGCTCCACTACCAGGACACCGACGCCGCGCCGTTCGACATGGGTTCCTGCGGTTCGCAGACGACGTTCAACAGCGTGCGGGCCGTGCTCGCCGCCGCCGACGACGTGCGCGAGCAACTGCTCGATGCGGCCTCCGAGCAGCTGGAGGCGGCACGCGACGACCTCGAGCTCGTCGAGGGCACGGTGCGTGTCAAGGGCTCCCCCGACAAGTCGGTCACGATCGCCGACCTCGCCGGCGGTGGGACGTTCCACGGCAAGGGGTCGGGTGAGCTGCCGGAGGCGCCGCCCGTTGACGTCGAAGGGTGTGTGGGACGGCTCGGGCTCGAGTCGTTCCTGGCGCCGCAGCTGATCACGCACGCCGTGCGGGTGAAGGTCGACCGCGAGACAGGCGTCGCACGCGTGCTGCAGGTGGCCGCCGCTCACGACTCCGGCGTGATCCTCAACCGGATCGGCGCCAACGGGCAGGTCTACGGCGGTGTCGTGATGGGGATCGGGCAAGCCTTGAGCGAGGGGACACAGCTCGACGAGACCGGTCGTCACCGCAACGCGCATCTGCTCGACTACAAGCTCGTGACCGCGTCCGACGCGCCGCAGATCGACATCGCCTGGGTGGAGACCGACACGCCGAATGCGGGCCCGAAGGGCTCGAAGGGGATCGGCGAGCCACCGTGCGTTCCCACCGCAGGCGCCATCGCCAACGCGATCGCTCACGCCACCGGAGCTCGCGTACGGCAGCTGCCGATGACACCCGAGCGCGTGTGGGCCGCGACCCACACCGACCTTGTGACCGATCGTCACGAGGAGGGGGCGTGAGCGTCGCCTCGTTTGCCGTCGCCGCGACCGTGGCCGAGGCCGTGCAGGCGATGGTCGACGGTGCGCGCCCGGTGGCGGGCGGCACCGACCTCGTCGTCGGGGCCCGGCAGGGGAAGGCTCCTCTGCCGGAGAGCATCGTCGCCATCGACCGTGTCACGGAGCTCCTCGGTCTCGCGGAGCTCGACGGGGCACTGCGCCTCGGGGCGTTGGCGAC
>CAVPGO010000015.1:0-230416 GCA_963703975.1 uncultured Actinomycetes bacterium | reverse complement strand
CCCTGCTGGAAGTGCCGCATCGCGATCACGTCCGCGTAGAACTCGAGCATGTGAACGGTGTCCTTGATCGACTCCTGGTAGAAGTCCCCCGCCCGGGTCATCTTCGCATCCGAGAAGCCGAGGACGTGCCCCCCCAGCCTGTGCATGGCGGCCTCGGTGGCGAGTCGCGTGCGGGTGCTCGGCTGGTAGAAGGCCGTCAGCAGGGTCTTGCCGGAGAGCAGGTCGGCGTTCTTGCGGTTGCGTGCGATGGGGGCGAGCTCGTCGCACACCTCGAAGACACGCTCGAACTCGGCGCGCTCAAAGTCCTTGAGCGACAGGATGTCGCGCCCGAGAAAGCTTCTCATCTCGATTCCTTCCTGTGGACGGGTTGGCACGGATGCCTCCGGTGAACAGCACTGCCACACGCTCGTCGTCGGAGACCCGGTCGGCTGCACGCAGGGCGAGCAGGCCGGCCAGCCCGGCGGAGCCGGTGTCATCGACCTGGATGGCCGTTGCCTCACGCGCGAGGGCGTTTGCCGTCGCGAGCGTCTCCTCGTCGACGACCAGCGGGCTGCCGCCGGTGACGAGCATCCCCTCGACCACGGCCAGCCAGTCGTAGGTCTCGTCGTCCAGGATGCCGTGGGCGATGCTGTGGGGCTCCTGCTCCCACGGCCACATGAACTCGGAGCGGTGGTGAGCCGCGTAGCGGAGAGCCGTCCGGATCTCCTCCGGCTCGGCTCCCGCGCACCGGGCGACGACGGCGTCGTGGGCGCGCTTGAGCGGCCAGGCGCCCTGGGTCTGCACCGTGTGGATGCGGGGGAAGCGCGGAGGGCGCCGAGCGCGTCAGCCTCCCGCAGGGCCTCGACGCACGCACTCGCGAGCGCACCGCCGCCGACCTGCACGACGAGGTGGTCGACGGTCGCGTCGGCCGCGGCGAGGTCGCCGGCGATCTCGTAGCCGATCGTCTCCCCTCCTTCGACGGCGAGCCCGTTCAAGCTCCCCTGGCACGTGAACGGGAGCGCTCCCTCCGCCAGCGCCTGCAGGAGTCGCTCGACCGTCGGATCGCCGGTTTCCGCTCGGTCCCTCGGACAGACGGTGATGCGCGCCCCGAGCTCTTCGAGGCGCGCGAGAACAGCCGGCTCGGCGTCGACCGGGACGAAGACGTGGAGGGTGCGCGCACCCGCGGCGGCGATCACGGCCGCGGCCAGCGCGGCGTTACCGCAGCTCGCGATCGCGAGGTCGGGGCGCCGTGACGGGTCTGCCAGCCCGAGACGCTCGGCCACCTCGAGGTAGAGCAGCACGCCGAACAGATGCCGGGCCTTGTGCGACCCCGAGACGTTCCGCGTCTCGTCCTTGACCCAGACGCCGCCCGTTTGCGAGAACCCGAGGCGATCGCTGAGCGCGGCGCTCCGGGCAAACGGCGTGGCGATGAAGGCGTGGCCGTCGACGGCGCTCACCTGCCCGTCGAGCCGGCGCACCAGCGAGCGGAACTCGTCGTCCGAGAGACCGCCCGCCAACGCCACGTGGTAGGCGTGGAAGAAGGCGCGGTAGCGGATGAAGGGGTTCGGCTCCGGATCGCCGGCTGGAAAGCGCACCGCCGAGAGGTCGAGCTCACGCCGCACGACATGGTCGATGTCGTCTCCCGGCTGCGCATTCGTGCACCGGAACGGGTACGGGTCGAGAGGGCCGGGCTCGGCACCACAGCCGGCGCAGACGAGCCTGCTGACCACAGTCACAGGGCCTCCAGGACTCCGGTGCGCGCGTTGAACTCGTCGATCAAGGCGTCCCAGTCGCGCACGAGATCGTGGATGCCGGTCCAGAACGACGGGTTCCTGCGGGCCTCGAACTCCTCCAGCGAGATGCCCTGCTGCTCGACCCACGTGTAGTAGCCGAGGTTGAAGATCCGTTCCCGCTCGCCCCGGGTCAGCTCGATCAGGTTGTCCGTCGCCGCTCCGAGCAGGTGCTCGCCGAAGACCTCGGAGGCGGCCACCTCGTCGAACCCGCCGGGGAAGTAGCGGGCGAGCGCGAGCTCCCGCTCGCTCGCATACAGGCTCGCTCCGTCGGTGGCGACCGTCACGATCACGTCCTCGGGGCCCATCCCGTAGTGCTTGGCCGTCTTGATCGCTCCGAGCAGGTTGCAGATGCTCGACAACCCGAGCGAGGGCAGCCCGGCGAGGACGCCGTCGGGGACGCCGCACCGTTCGGCGAGGTGCTTCCTGCCCACGGGAGTGTTGAACAGCACCCCGAGCCGGTCTGTGGCGCGATCCGAGACGGCCAGCGCAACGTCCGTGTTCAGCACGTTGTGGATGAGCGGGATGTGCTTGTCTCCGATCCCCTGGATGTTGTGCTCGCCGAAGCCGTTCTGCAGCATGGTCGGGCACTCCAGCGCCTCGCAGGCCACGACCAGCGAGCCGAGGCGCTCCTTGAGGTAGTCGCCGGCGCCGATCGTCCCGGCGGATCCCGTCGCGGAGACGAAGGCCCGCAGACGCAACCCGGGCTCCCGTTCACGCATCGACTCGAACACGCGCTCGAGCGCGGCACCGGTCGCGAGGTAGTGGACGATGTGGTTACCGAACTCCGCGAACTGGTTGAAGATGACGTTGTCGGCGTCCTCCGCGAGCTCATGACACTTGTCGTAGATCTCCTTGACGTTGCTCTCCGTGCCCCGCGTCCGGACGATGTCGCCCGGCTCGACCACCCACTGCTCCAGCCAGGCGAACCGCTCGCGGCTCATGCCCTCCGGCAGGACCGCGACGCCCCGGCATCCCATCAGCCGGGAGATGGCGACGCCGCCCCGGCAGTAGTTGCCCGTCGACGGCCAGACGGCCCGATCAGACGTGGGGTCGAACTGTCCGGTGATCAGCCGCGGCGCCAGGCATCCGTAGGCGGCCAGCACCTTGTGGGCGGCGATCAGCGGGAACCTGTCCCCGAGCGCCAGCACGATCCGTGCCTCGACGCCGGTGAGCTCCGGAGGCAGGACGAGGTGATCCGGTACGTCGACGAAATCCGTCCTGTTCGCTCCGTTGTGCCAGTGCACCCGGAACAGGTTCAGGGGGTGGGGGTCGTCCGGTTCGACCGCGGACAGCGCATCTCGCACCGCGGAGGGAACGAGCTCCGGATGTGCGAGCTGGGTGAAGGTCGGGAGCGCGATGCGCGCCTCACGGAAGCGCTCCACGCTCCGCTCGAGTGTGTGTGTATCGGCCACCTCGTACGCCAGGCCGAGTCGCTCGGTGAGCATTACGCCTCCATGCGGGGTCATCTCGAAGCAACGCTACGAGTCCCCATGCCCCGAGACGTCGGGGGTTCGACGGAGACGCGATCAGGGGATTCCCCTGTCGACGCTGAAACGGGAGGGCGGTATGGTCACGTTGCCGGGGCGGCCTTTGTGCCCGTTTCGGACGATCGAGGGAGGCGAGGTCGTAGGAGCCAAGGTGACCGGCCCCGAGAGCGGGACCGGGCTCGAAAGGAGAATCGTGTCGAGTTCTCGAGTTCCCAGAGGTTCAGACCGGCGCAGGGTCACGGGGGTCGCCCTGCTCGGCGTGCTCGTCGTCGCTGCCCTCGCGCTGGCGGGCGGGACGTCCGCCGGGCCGCAGGCAGCGCCCATCAAGGCCGCGTGGATCTACGTCGGCCCGCACAACGACGCGGGCTGGTCGCAGGCGCACGACATGGGCCGCCTGTACGTGCAGAAGCAGCTCGGCGCCAACGTGAAGACGACGTACAAGGAGAACATCGCGAACGGCGCGCAGCTCAAGCAGACGGTGGCGAGCCTCGTTCGTGACGGCAACAAGATCATCTTCGGAACGTCGTTCGGCTTCTTCGACAAGGCGCTCGCGGCGAAGTACCCGAGCGTGCTCTTCGAGCAGGCGACCGGTCAGGACATGTCCAAGAACCTGTCCGAGTACTTCGGCGCGGGTGAGGACTCGATCTACCTGTCCGGGATGGCAGCCGGCGCAGCCAGCAAGAGCGGCAAGATCGGCTACATCGTGCCGTTCGCGATCCCCGAGGTGATCCGCCACGCGAACGCGTTCGCACTCGGTGCGCAGGCGACGCATCCCGGCGCCACGGTGAAGCTGATCTGGACGAACGCGTGGTTCGATCCGGCAAAGGAGAAGAAGGCGGCGGAGAGCCTCGTCGCCTCCGGCGTCGACGTCCTCGGCCAGAACGTCGACAGCCCCGCGGCCGGCCAGTACGCACAGTCGAAGGGGATCCCGTGGGTCGGCTACGACTCGAACGCGAAGAAGTTCGCGCCGGCCTCGTGGCTGACCGCGGCCGTCTACAACTGGGGCCCGTACTACCTGAGCCGCGTCAAGGCGGCCATGGGCGGGACCTGGAAGTCGGGCTTCTACTACGGGAACATCAAGGACGGCTTCACCAACATCGCACCCTATGGCCCGAAGGTGAGCGCGAAGACGAAGGCGCTCATCGCCGCCAAGAAGAAGGCGATCGTCAAGGGCACGTTCTACGAGTTCACGGGCCCGCTCTACGACCAGAGCGGCAAGCTCAAGGTGCCGGCGGGCAAGAAGTTGAGCGTCCAGCCGGACCTGTACTCGATGAACTGGCTCGTCAAGGGCGTCATCGGGAGCGCAAAGGGCTAGCACTCACCGGTCGGGGGAGCGGCCGAGCCGCTCCCCCGACCAGGCGCCCTCATCCCATGGATCCCTCGGCGGAACCCGGAGCCGTCGGTTTCGTGGGCCGAGGTGCGGGCCGGGCGATCGCGTGCCGTGGGATCACCAAGCGCTTCCCCGGAGTCCTCGCCAACGACCGCGTCGACTTCGAGGCGCTCGAGGGCGAGGTCCACGCCCTGCTCGGCGAGAACGGCGCCGGCAAGAGCACGCTCTCGAACATTTTCACCGGCCTCTACAGGGCGGACGAAGGGGAGCTCGAGATCCACGGCGTTCCGGTCGCCTTCGACACTCCGCGCGACGGGATCCTGGCCGGGATCGGCATGGTGCACCAGCACTTCCGACTCGTGGAGCCGTTCACGGTGGCGGAGAACGTCATGCTCGGCGACCAGAGCGACGTCGGTCGGTCGTTCCGCCTCCACCCGCGTGCGATCGAGGAGCGGGTGGCGGAGCTCGGGGAGCGCTACGGGATGGCGGTCGACCCGCGCGCCCGCATCTGGCAGCTCTCCGTCGGGGAGCAGCAGCGGGTCGAGATCCTGAAGGCGCTCTACCGCGAGGCCCGGATCCTGATCCTCGACGAGCCGACTGCCGTGCTCACCCCGCAGGAGGCAGCGGCGCTGTTCGAGACGCTGCGGGCGATGGCGGCCGACGGACGCACGGTGATCTTCATCTCGCACAAGCTGCACGAGGTGATGGCGGTCTCCGACCGCGTCACCGTGCTCCGCGACGGTTGCTCCGTCGCCACGGTCGAGACCGCGAGCTCGACGCTTCAGTCGCTCGCGGCGCTGATGGTCGGACGCGAGCTGCACACGTATCGCCGTCAGGACGAGAAGCGCGAGATCGGTGAGCTCCTGCTCGAGCTCGACGGGCTGACGGCGAACGGCGATCGCGGCGTCGAGGCGGTCCACGACGTCTCGCTGAAGGTGCATGCCGGGCAGATGGTCGGTGTCGCCGGCGTCGCCGGCAACGGACAGCGGGAGCTGGCCGAGGCGGTCACCGGCATGCGGCCGCTCACGTCGGGGACAATCCGCGTCGGCGGCGTCCCTCTCCACACCGGCGACCCGCGGTCGGCCATCAAGGCCGGCATCGCGCACGTTCCGGAGGACCGCCTGCACACGGGCGTCGCGCCGAGCCTCAGCATCTCGTCGAACATGGTGCTGAAGTCGTACCGCTCCGGCGAGAACTCGGTCGGGCCGTTCCTCCGCTTCCACCACATCCGCGACTGGACGGTCGAGCTGATCCGCCGCTACGACGTCAAGGCGCCGGGTCCGGGCGCCTCGGCCCGGCAGCTCTCGGGCGGCAACCTGCAGAAGATCGTGCTCGCCCGCGAGTTCTCCGGAGCACCACGGGTGCTCGTGATCGCGGCGCCGACCCGCGGGCTCGACGTCGGCGCCATCGAGACCGTGCACGCGCACCTGCGCGAGGCGGCGGCGGCCGGCGTCGCGATCCTGCTCATCTCGGAGGACCTCGACGAGCTGATGACGCTGGCCGACCGGATCGCGGTGATGTACGAGGGCCGGATCATGGGCGAGGTCGACGCAGCCACGGCCGTGGTCGAGGAGATCGGGCTGATGATGGCCGGAGGGCGGAAGGAATGACGATCCGCATCGAGCGCCGGCTCACCCAGCCGCACTGGCTGAAGGTCGCCGTCCCGGTCGGCTCGCTCGTGGTGGCATTCGTGCTGATCGCGATCCTCCTTCTCGCCACCGGCCGCGACCCCGTCTCCACGTACAAGGATCTGTTCGAGGCGGCGTTCACCGCCCCCGGGGCGCTGTCGCAGACTCTGACCGGGGCGACGCCGATCCTCTTCACCGGCCTCGCCGCCGCCGCGGCGTTCCGGATGAACCTGTTCAACATCGGCGGCGAGGGGCAGCTCTACTTCGGCGCCATCTCAGCTTCGGCGGCGGGCCTGCTCCTCGCAGGCCAGTCGGCGCCGGTGCTGATCGTGGCCATGATGGCCGCCGGCCTCGCGGGGGGAGCGGCCTGGGCCCTGATCCCGGGCATCCTGAAGGCGTACCTGTCGACCAACGAGATCATCACGTCGCTGATGCTCAACTACGTCGCCGGCCTCATCCTCACGTACCTCATCTTCGACAGCCACTCCTACTGGAGGGACACGACCTCTCCGAGCGCGGCCGTCTTCCCGGTCGGCAAGTCGCTGCCCGACGCGGCGAGCTGGCCGACGTTCGGTTCGACCGTGGTCGTGCCGCTCGGGTTCCTGATCGGGATCGCCGCCGCGCTCTTCCTCTGGGTGCTCTACTCCCGGACGCGCTTCGGCTTCGAGGTCCAGGTGATGAGCGACTCGCCGCGTGCCGCCCGCTATTCCGGCATGCGCACCCGGCGGAAGATCCTTGCCGTGATGGCGCTCTCCGGGTCGCTCGCGGGTCTTGGCGGGGCCAGCCAGATCGGCGATTTCTCGCACGTCCTCGACGCCGACCCGAACGGCCTGCGCGCCTACGGCTACGGCTACACGGGTATCGTCGTGGCGGCCCTCGCGCGCTACAACCCCTTCGCCGTCGTCCTCGTCGCGTTCCTGCTCGGCGGCCTCCAGAACGCCGGCTCGGCGCTCCAGGGGCCGGACTTCCCGTCGGGGCTCGTCGGCGTGATGGAGGGCATGATCCTGTTCACGGCGCTCGGCGGCGAGCTCCTCGTCCGCTATCGCATACGCGTCGGCCGCCGCCGGCGCGGGGCTCCCGCGACCGCCGCGGAGGCCACACGTTGAACAACTCCATCCTCGTCGTGGTGATCGCCTCCGGCATCGCGTACGGCACTCCGCTGCTCTTCGCCTCGCTGGGCGAGCTGCTCGCCGAGCGCTCGGGGGTGCTCAATCTCGGCGTCGAGGGGATGATGCTGGTGGGCGCCGTGATGGGGTTCTGGGCGGTGCAGAACTTCGGCGGCCCGGGCCGGACGACGCTGCTCCTCGCGGTGCTCGTCGCCGCCGTCGCCGGTGCCGCCGTCGCGCTCCTGTTCGCGTTCCTCGTGATCACGCTGCGCGCGAACCAGATCGTCTCGGGTCTCGCGCTGACCATCTTCGCCGGGGCGGCCGGCCTCTCGTCCTACCTCGGCAACGACCTCGGGCTGGCGGACGCGCCCGCGAAGCACCAGTTCGCGCCCGTCGACCCGTTCGGGCTGGCGGACATGCCGATCCTCGGGCCGATCCTGTTCGGGCAGACCTGGCTCGTCTACGTCTCGTGGGGGCTGGTCGTGGTCATCGCGCTCTACCTGAACCGGACCCGTCCCGGCCTGAACGTGCGCGCGGTCGGCGAGTCCCCGCAGACCGCGGATGCGATGGGGATCAGCGTCACCGCCTACCGCTACGCGCACGTGGTCGCGGGCGGCGCCCTCGCGGGCGTGGGCGGCGCCTGCTTCAGCCTCGCGCTGACACCGCAGTGGGTCAGCGGCCTCACCGGCGGCGCCGGCTGGATCGCCATCGCCCTCGTCATCTTCGCCTTCTGGCGCCCAGAGCTGTGCCTCGTCGGCGCTTACTTCTTCGGCGCCTTCCAGGCACTCCCGTTCACGCTCCAGGCGAGGGGCGTGACCGTCGCGCCCGAGCTGTTCCAGGCGCTCCCGTACGTGATGACGGTGGTCGTGCTCGTGATCGTCTCGTCGGGCATCGCGAAGCGCCGGCTCGGGGCTCCGGGTGCACTCGGCGTTCCGTTCGTGCGGGAGGAGCGGTAGATCGTGGTATCCATGACCTGATGGACGTCGTCACCCCCCGCACCCTCGACGAGGCGCTCAGGATCAAGGCGGAGCGTCCGGGCGCGCGCCCCGTGCAGGGTGGCACCGACGTGCTCGTCGACCTCAACTTCGACCGCGCGCGCCCTCCTGCCCTGCTGAACCTGAACGAGGTGCCGGAGCTCAGGGGATGGTGGCGTGAACACGGGACGCTCGTGCTCGGAGCCGGCCTCACGTACACCGAGGCGATGGATGGGCCGCTCGCCGAGCAGCTGCCGGCGCTGGCGGAAGCATCACGCACCGTCGGTTCCCCGCAGATCCGCAACCGCGGGACGCTCGGAGGCAACCTGGGCACGGCCTCGCCCGCCGGCGACGCGCTGCCGCCGCTACTGGTCGAGCGGGCAGAGATCGAGGTCGCGAGCGTGCGCGGGTCGCGCAGGCTCCCTCTCTCAGCCTTCCTCCTGGGCGTGAAGCGGAACGCGCTCGAAGCCGACGAGCTCGTGGTCTCGGTGCGTGTCGACCCGAGCGGGTCGGCGCAGACCTTCATGAAGGTCGGGCCGCGGAACGCGATGGTGATCGCCGTCTGCTCGCTCGCCGTCGCGGTGGATCGCGAGCGTGGCGAGGTGCTGGCGGCATTCGGCTCGTCGGCCCCGGTCGCCACGCTCGTGACGGCGCCGCTCGGCGAGGCGGAAGCGCTGCCGGAGCTCGTGGCGTCGGCAGCCAGCCCGATCGACGACGTTCGCGGCACCGCCGCGTACAGGCGACACGCCCTGCGAATCCTCGCCACGCGTGCGCTCGCGAGGTGCAGCGCGTGAAGATCGCCCTCACCGTCAACGGCGAGCCGCGAGAGGCCGACGTCTGGGGCGGCGAGAGCCTTCTCTTCGCTCTGCGCGAGCAACTCGGCCTCCCCGGCTCGAAGAACGCCTGCGAGCAAGGAGAGTGCGGATCGTGCTCCGTGCTCCTCGACGGCACGCTCGTCTGCTCGTGCCTCGTCCTCGCAGCGCAGGCCGACGGGCACGAGGTCGTCACGGTCGAGGGGTTGGCACCGGAAGGCTCGCTGCACCGCGTGCAGGAGGCATTCCTCGCCGCGGACGCCGTCCAGTGTGGCTTCTGCACGCCGGGCCTGATCGTCGCAACCGTTGACCTGCTGGAGCGAAGCCCGAGTCCTACGGACGACGAGATCCGGGAGGCTCTCTCGGGCAATCTCTGCCGTTGCACCGGCTACCAGAAGATCTTCGCCGCCGTCAGGGCGGCGACCACGGCATGAGCTCGACTGCGACCACTCCCGAGCTCGGACACATCGGCGAGGCCGTTGTCAGGCCGGACGGTACCCCCAAGGTGCGGGGTGAGTTCGCGTACTCGAGCGACCTGAGCGCCGCCGGCATGCTGTGGGGGAACACGTTGCGGAGCCCGCACGCGCACGCCCGCATCGTCGCGATCGACATCTCCGCGGCCGTCACGATGCCCGGTGTCCACGCCGTGCTCACACACGACGACGTGCCCGGCCGCAAGACCTACGGCCTGGAGTTCCCCGACCAGCCCGTCCTCGCGATCGATCGAGTTCGCTACTACGGCGAACCTGTCGCCCTCGTCGCGGCAGAGCATCCCGAGCAGGCGCGGCGTGCGGCCGAGGCGATCGCCGTCGAGTACGAGCTCCTGGAGCCCGTAGTCGATCCCGAGCAGGCCACCGGTCAGGCGCCGCTCCATCCCGACCGTCCCACGATGGGTCACGGCCATCTCGACGATCCACGCCCGAACGTCGTCCGCCACATGGTCATCCGTCACGGCGACCCCGAGACTCGGGGCGACGTCACGGTCGAGGGCGAGTACCAGACGGCCGCCCAGGATCAGGCGTTCCTCGGGCCGGAATCCGGTCTCGCAGTGCCTGATGGGGAGGGGGGCGTCGACGTGCACGTCGCCACCCAGTGGTTGCACGTCGATCGCGACCAGGTGGCCCCCTGCCTCGGTCTCCGCCCCGAGCAGGTGCGGATCCATCTGGCAGGTGTCGGCGGAGCGTTCGGCGGCCGCGAGGACCTCTCGATGCAGATCCACGCCGCGCTGCTCGCATTGCACGCCGGCCGCCCGGTGAAGATGGTCTACGACCGGGAGGAGTCGTTCACCGGCCACGTGCACCGGCACCCCGCCAAGATCTGGGCCGAGCACCGGGCGACGCGCGACGGGCGCCTCGTGTGCGTGCGCGTGCGGATCCTGCTCGATGGTGGCGCCTACGCTTCCAGCTCGAGCGCGGTGATCTCGAACGCATCGTGCTTCGCGCTGGGCCCGTACCGGGTCGACAACGCGCTGATCGAGGGCACGGTTGTGTACACCAACAACCCGCCGTCCGGCGCGATGCGCGGCTTCGGTGCGGTGCAGGCGTGCTTCGCGGCGGAGGCACAGATGGACCGACTGGCTCAGGAGCTCGGGATCGACCCGGTCGAGCTGCGGCTGCTGAACGCGCTCGAGCCGGGCGACTCGCTTCCCACCGGCCAGGTGCTGACGGGGTCGCTGCCGATCCGCGAGGTCATCCGCCGCGCCGCGGCGATTCCCGTGCCCGCGTCCGAGGAGCTCCCGCGCGACCCGATCCGCCTTCCCGGTGGGGCGGGGAACACGACACGCGGCGAGGGCGTTCGTCGCGGGGTCGGCTTCGCCGTCGGCTTCAAGAACATCTGCTTCTCCGAGGGATTCGACGACTATTGCTCCGCGCGCGTACAGCTGCGCGCCGACGGGAGTGCGGTCGTGCATTGCGCAGCTGCAGAGGTCGGCCAGGGCGTCGGCGGCGTGATCCTGCAGGTGGCGCGGACCGAGCTCGCAACCAGCGATGTGACGCTCGCGCCTCACACGACTGCGACGGTGGGCTCGGCGGGGTCGACGTCCGCCTCCCGGATGACGTGGATGGCAGCCGGCGCCGTGCGCGATGCGTGCAGAGCCGCGCTCGAGGAGCGCGAAGCACGCGGCGGGGCCGAGGTCGACGTCGAGCGCGTCTACCGGCACGCGCCGACGGCGCCGCTCGACCCGGAGACAGGGCAGATCACGGGGGAGCGCGCCCACGTCGCCCTGGCCACCTCCGCGATGCGCACCGTCGTCGAGGTGGACGCCGAGCTCGGCCTCATGCGCGTGGTCTGGATCGGGGTCGCCCAGGACGTCGGGAGGGCGGTCAATCCACAGGGCGTGACGGGCCAGATCGAGGGGGGCATCGCACAGGGGATCGGGCTGGCGCTGATGGAGGAGATCCAGACCCGAGACGGGAGGATCACGAACGCGAGCTTCACCGACTACCTGATCCCGACGACGCTCGACATGCCGCCGGTCGAGATCGAGCTGGTGGAAGACCCGGAGCCCGATGCGCCGTACGGGGTCAAGGGCGTCGGCGAGCCGCCCACCGTCGTGTCCACCGCTGCGGTCGTCGCTGCCCTCCGCGACGCGACCGGGCGTCCGCTCACCCGCGTCCCCGTTCGCCCCGACGACGTGGTCTTCTGACATCGAGCGCGCTCGCTCGCCGAGACGACGGACGCCTTCCTTCCGGTCCGCGCGCACATGGTCCGCCATAGACTCCAACGCAACCACTGCCGAAGGAGGACGACATGGCCGAGTACGCCCGCGTCGTAACGTTCGACGCCGACGACGCAGCGCTTGCAGCGCTCCTCAGCGAGATCAACGCATCCGATGGCCCGCCCGACGATGTCCCCGCCAAGCGGATAACCGTCCTCGCCGACCGCACCGCCGGAAAGGTCGTCGTCGCGGTCCGCTTCGGCTCCGAGGAGGATCTCCGCAAGGGTGCTGAGGTGTTGGAGGCGATGAGCCCGCCCGACGTCGGCAGCATCCGCCGCGTCTCGGTCGAGTCCTACGAGGTCGTGCTCGAGCGACAGGCGTAGTGGCAGAAGCTCAGCGCTCGGCTTTCTGGACACGATCGGAACCCCGCTCGGCTCAGGGATTTCCGAACCCTCGGCCCAGGTGAGAGTGCCCGAGCGTTGCACGAACGTCGACCACGGTCGAGACTGATCTTTCGTGGAAGTGCCCGAGACCCATTACGCGAAGAGCGGGGATGTCAACATCGCGTACCAGGTGACGGGCGCTGGACCGTTCGATCTCGTCTTCGTTCCCGGGTTCGTCACTCACGTCGAGATCGCCTGGAGGATGAAGGGTTTTGTCCCTTTCCTCGAGCGGCTGTCGTCCTCTTGCCGGCTGATTCGCTTCGACAAGCGCGGAACCGGCATGTCCGACCGGGTGAGCGGCGCGCCGACGCTGGAGACCAGGATGGACGACGTTCGCGCCGTCATGGACGCGGTCGGGTCGCAGCGCGCTGCTCTGTTCGGCCTGTCCGAGGGCGCGGCGATGACCATCCTGTTCGCGGCGACGTACCCGGAACGGACCGCGGCAATCGTCGTCCGCAGCGGTTTCCCGCGCAGGATGTGGGCAGCCGATTATCCCTGGGGCCGGACCGAGGAAGAGTACGAGCGGGAGGTGAAGCGTGACCTGCAGATCTTCGGCTCGCGGGAGCAGGCATGGGACGCAGTCCGCGCGCTCGGCCGCTTCGAGGACGACGATGTGGAGTCCTTTCTCCTGCAGCTCCGGTGGGGCTCGAGCCCCGGTTCCCTCGAAGCGCTCCACCGGATGAACAAGGACATCGACGTCCGGCATGTGCTGCCCGCAGTCCGCGTCCCGACCCTGATCCTGCACGGGTCCGAGGATGGGCTCGTCCCTGTCGAGGTCGCCCACTACATGGCCTCACGCATGCCCACCGCACGGTTCGTGGAGATCCCGGGGGCCGGCCACCTCGCCCTGGGCAAGGGCAGCGACCAGATCGACGTCGAGCTCGAGCGCTTCGTGAAGGACGTCTGGGACGCCGGCGGTTGGCAGGAAAGCGAGCCCGACCGAGTCCTCGCCACCGTCCTCTTCACCGACATCGTCGGCTCGACGGCGAAAGCAGCGGAGCTCGGCGACCGCGCGTGGCGGGAGCTCCTCGAGCGTCATCACGCGCTGATCCGCCGCGAGCTCGTTCGCTTCCGCGGCGCCGAGCTCGACGTCGCCGGCGACGGCTTCTTCGCGCGTTTCGACGGGCCTGCGCGCGCGATCCGCTGCGCCTGTGCGATCACCGAGAGTGTTCGCGACCTGGGCCTCGACATGCGCGCCGGCCTGCACACGGGCGAGTGCGAGGTGATGGACGGCAAGGTCGGCGGGATCGCAGTCCACATCGGCGCCCGGGTCGCGCAGGCGGCGCGGCCCGGAGAAGTGCTCGTCTCGAGCACCGTCAAGGATCTCGTCGCCGGCTCGGGGCTCCGCTTCCGCGAACGCGGCGTTGCCCGAGCTGAAAGGGGTACCCGAGGAGTGGAGGCTGTACGCAGTCGAGCGCGACGACTGATGCTGCGGCAGCCGCTGGTTGCCGACGCCAGGAGCCGTCGACGAGGAACCTCGTCGCACTCGGTGGTGTACTCAGGTCATGACACGTCGGGCATCGCTCGCAGCCTCCCTCGTCGCCGCCATCGCCGTCGCAACGGCCTCGGCGTCGGCGTCGGATCCGTGGGCGGAGCTGCACCGGCCGTTCCACCTGCCTCGGCTCGCCCAGGGCTCACGGTGTCCGGTCAGCCAGGTGGATCGCCGGGTCGACTGGCCGTCCACGAACATCTTCGGCGGCTCCGGGATCGGGCCCGGGCCGGTGTACCCGGGGCTCGGCGCGACGGCACGGATCGACCCGACACCGGACCGGCAATACGGCGGATCATGGCGGGGCGCGAAGGTCTTCTGGTACGTCCTACCGAGCTATCGCGGGCCGGTGCTGATTCGAGGACGCCGGCTCGGCGATGCGCGGTTGCGCTTCGACGGCGGCACGGTCCCGGGCCCCGAGCTGCGGATCCTGCCGCAGGAAAGCGTCATGTGGGACCGTCAGCCCGTCGGCAGCCGTGGGCGACCCTCGGCCGTGCGAGTCGAGGCGACAGGGTGCTACGGCGTTCAGATCGACGGAACCCGCTTCAGCCGGGTCGTGGTCGTCCGGGTCTCCTAGCGACGGACCGTGAGCAACGCGCCCGCGGCGAGCAACGCGCCCGCGGCGAGCAACGCCAGCCCGACCGCCCGCACCCAGCCGATCGGCACCCGCTCGAGGCCGAACCAGCCGACGCGGTCGATCAGCGTCGCCGTCGCGAGCTGCCCCGCGATGAGGAGCGCCGACGTGGCGACGATCCCGATGCGCGGACCGGCGATGACGATCGCGATGACGATGAACACACTTGTCAGGGCGCCCAGCCACATCCAGGCAGGCGCCGCCAGCGCGTCGCCGATCCCGGTCAGGCTGCGCCGCGCGACGAGGAGGATGAGCACACCCGCGACGGCCGTGAGCACGAACGCGAAGGCCGCCGCCTCCAGCGCGCCGATCCGCTGCCCCAGGATCCCGAGCACCGCGATCTGAATCGAGGCGGCGACACCGGCGGCGAGGGCCAGGGTCGTCGCGACGCCCGTCGATCCCATGGCGCGACGCTATACGCTCAGGCCCGATGGCGGAGTCGACGCACCCGACGCCCAGCAACCCCGCCACGTTCGGCTTCGAGTCGATCCTCTACGAGAAGGTGCCGCCGCGCGCCACGATCCGGCTCAACCGCCCCGACGTCCTCAACGCCTTCGACTTCCGCATGCTGCGCGAGATCGCACGCGCCTGCGAAGACGCTTCCTGGGACGACGAGATCCGCGTCGTGGTCGTCACCGGCACCGGCCGCGCGTTCTGCGTCGGCGCAGACCTGCGCACGTGGGGCGACGAGTACCTGGGTCATCCCGCCGAATACTGGAAGTGGTTCGGCGCCTTCAAGGACATGCACGACCGGCTGCGGGAGATCGGCAAGCCGACCATCGCGCGCGTCAACGGGATCGCCGTCGGCGGAGGCAACGAGCTACAGATGGCCTGCGATCTGGCGGTGATCGTCGACGACGCCTACATCCGCCACGTGGGGCTCGAGCACGGCAGCGTCCCCGCCGGCGGAGCCACCCAGTGGCTGCAGCTGCTGGTCGGTGACCGACGCGCTCGCGAGATCGTCCTCCTCTGCGACGAGGTGCCGGCGCGGCAGGCCGCCGAGTGGGGGCTCGTCAACCGCGCCGTGCCGGCAGCGGAGCTCGACGCGATCGTCGACGCCTGGGTCGAGAGCCTCGCGCGGAAGCTGCCCCATGCCACGCGCTACGCGAAGCAGCAGCTCAACGTCTGGCGCGACCTGGCCTGGCACCAAACCATCGGTCACGCCCGTGACTGGCTGTCGCTGTCAATGCTCACCGACGAGACCCAGGACGCGGTGCGCGCATTCCTGTCGAGAGGAAAGGAGTAGGACGCCACGATGGCCGACGAGGTGCTCACCCGGAGAGACGGGTCGGTGCTCACGATCACCTTCAACCGCCCCGACGTCTACAACGCGTTCAACCGTGCGCTGCACGGCGAGCTCCACGAGGCGCTCACGGAAGCTGCCGACCCGTCGGTGCGCTGTGTCGTGATCACCGGTGCGGGGAGGGGCTTCTGCGCCGGCCAGGATCTGAAGGAGTTCCAAGCGCTCCCCGGCTCGATCGCCGAAGCGCTCGAGGCCTCGTACCACCCGAACGTGCGCCTCGTGCGTGCGCTCGAGAAGCCGGTGCTCGCCGCCGTCAACGGTGCCGCTGCCGGTGCCGGGCTCTCCTTCGCCTGCGCGTGTGACGTGCGTGTCGCCGCCGACACTGCCTCCTTCGTACCCGGGTTCATCGGCATCGGGCTCGTCCCGGACGCCGGCGGATCCTGGTTCATCCACCGGTTGCTCGGGTACGCGCGTGCCTTCGAGTGGATGACCTCGAACCGGCGCCTCTCCGCAGAGCAGGCCCTCGAGTGGGGTCTCGTGTCGGAGGTGATCCCGTCGGACGGCTTCGGCGAGCGGATCGCGGAGCTCGCGCAGGAATGGGCCGCCCGCCCGACGCGCGGCGTCGGGCTCACGAAGCGGCTCCTCGAGCACGCCCACGCCGCCGACCTCGAGGCGCAGCTCGCGCTCGAGGCTGCTCTACAGGACGAGGCGACGGGAACCGCCGACTTCGCGGAAGGTGTTCGGGCCTTTCTGGAGAAGCGGTCTCCGAGCTTCAGCGGCTCGTAGGGGCGGGAACCGATCCGCCCTCCGACGAAGGAGGCAGCGTGTCCGAGCAACTCGACCTCTCCCCGGCGAAGGAGCCGCATCCGATCCACCTCGTCGTCACCGACGACCTCGTGCGCAGCCGACTGACCGTCTTCTTCCGGCTGCTGCTCGCGATCCCGCTCTTTCTCTGGTTCTACCTCTGGAGCCTCGCCGCGATCGTGGCGGCCTTCGTCGCCTGGCTGGCCGGGATCGTCACCGGGAGAGTGCCGAACGCCCTGCACTCGTTCCTGACTCAGTACGTCCGCTTTGCGACCCACATCAACGCCTACGTCTGGATCGCCGCCAACCCGTATCCCGGCTTCCTCGGCGAGCCCGGGTATCCGGTCGACGTGGAGATCGCCGACCCCGTCGAGCAGAGCCGGCTGACGATCTTCTTCCGTCTCCTGCTCGCCATCCCGGCCGTGATCGTGACCAACGTCCTCCAGAACGTCGCCTTCGTCGTCGCCGTCCTGGGCTGGTTCCTCGGGGTCATCACGGGGCGCATGCACAAGGGCATGGAGGAGCTCCTCGCGTACATCCTGCGCTACCAGGCGCAGACCTTCGGTTACGTGCTTCTGCTCACACAGCGCTACCCGAGCTTCTCGGAGGACTGACCGACTCGGCATCGAGTGGCCGGCATGACACAGCCGATCACCACGGTCGACTACCACACCGCCGGAGAGCCATTCCGCATCGTCACGGGCGGTGTCGAGCCGCTCCGCGGGGCGACCGTCCTCGACCGGCGGCGCGATGCGCTAGCCCGCTCCGACCACGTGCGGCGGCTGCTCGTGTACGAGCCCCGGGGCCACGCGGACATGTACGGCTGCCACGTCGTCCCACCGGACGACGACGGAGCCGATCTGGGTGTCGTGTTCTTCCACAACGCCGGCTACTCGACCGCGTGCGGGCACGGGACGATCGCTCTCGTCACCTGGGCGCTCGACGAGGGCGTCGTCGAGCGTCACGAGGGCGAGAGCCGCGTCGTCGTCGACGTGCCGTCCGGCCGGCTCGAGACCTGGGCCACGGTCGTCGGAGGCCGGGTGCGCTCCGTGCGCTTTCGCAACGTGCCGTCGTTCGTCCACGCGCGCGCACTCCGTGCCGCCGGGCGGGAGGTCGACGTCGCCTTCGGCGGCGCCTTCTACGCCAGCCTGCAGGAGCGGGTCGAGGCGGTCGAGCTGCCACGGCTGATCGAGCTCGGCCGGAGGGTCAAGCGCGACCTCGAGGCTGCGCACGAGATCGTCCACCCCGCGGAGCCCGAGCTGCGTGACGTGTACGGCGTGATCTTCTGGCAGGCGGAGGCAGGCGAACCGCTCGCCCAGCGCAACGTCACCGTCTTCGCCGACGGCGAGGTGGACCGATCGCCATGCGGCAGCGGGACTTCGGCTCGCCTCGCGCTGCTCGACGCGGACGGCGGGCTTCCGCGCGGAGCCGAGCTCAGACACCTCTCGATCGTGGGCTCCGAGTTCCGGGGACGGGTCGTCGGCGACGCCGACGTCGCGGGCATCCCGGCGGTCGTCACCGAGGTGGAGGGGAGCGCCTACCGCACGGGCAGCGCGGAGTTCACGCTCGACCCGGACGACCCGCTCGGCGACGGTTTCCTCCTACGGTGAGGAGCGAAGCAGCGACTGCACCTCGCCGTGATCCGGAAAGCGCCCGGCCGCGCTCTTCGAGAACACGAGCACGCCGTCCGACACCACGTCGAACTGTCCGCCGCTGCCGGGTGTGATCGAGGCCTGGTGGCCGCCGGCGTTGAGCTCGTCCGCGAGACCCGCGGCGCGCGTGTCGTAACCGCTTCAGGTCGGGCAGTAGAAGATCTCGATCGCCACAGGGAACAGCCTAACGTCCACGCCGTCGCACCGCGCGGGGGGGATCCGCGTGAGCGGATCCCACACTGCGCGGCAGAAATGTCTTGCGGCCGCGCAGCGGACGCCTTCAGGGGTCTTGCGCGTGTGGGATCCGCGTGAGCGGATCCCACACTGCGCCGACAATTCAGGGCACGTCGATTCGGATCAGCTTCCGTATGGTGAGCGCCGTGAACGTCACGATGACGATGGCGGCGCCGGCGAGCGCGGTGCCCGTCCCGAGGGTGCCGTCGAACCTGCTGCGCAGCCGGTCGTCGTCGAGGCCGGCGACGAGAGCGAGCGTGTACCGGCGAATGCTGAGCCAACGGATGCCGTCCAGATACCGGGCGAGCACGGCCTCCCAGATGAAGACGTAGACGAGGCCGAACACGAGCGCGTGCCGCGTGGCAAGACCCGCCCAGGTGAAGACCGCGGCGTACGCCGCGGCGCCGAGGAGGAGCCCGAGCCCCGTGGCCGAGGCGCCACCGAGGTCACCCTCCTCGATCAGGGCCACGGCCATGAACCCGCTGGCAGCGACCGGAAGCCCGCCCACCAGCAGCGCCGCGAGGAGCTTCGGCGCCACGATGCGCCAGCGGGCGAGCGGCTTGAGCACGAGATAGACGAGTGTCCGGTCTCCGACCTCGTTCCCGAACGCCGCGGTCGCGACGAGCAGGATGACGAGCGGGAGGATGGCCGACGCGACGAGCGTGGCGGTGATGTCGTCGGCGAACCGGGCGGCGGCCGTCGTGGTCTCGCCGACGTGGAAGAGCGCCCCCGCCAGCGGCGGTAGCGAGCAGAGACCGAGGACGAGCCATGCTCGCCGGCTGCCGGCGAGCTGGCGGACAGTGAGTGTGAGGATGGCTGCCATGTCGTCTAGCCCCGCGCCAGGTACTCGAAGACGCTCTCCAGCGAGTCGTCGAGCGGCTCCACCCGGAGCAGGCGCACGTCCAGCCGTCGCGCGACCTCGGGGACGGAGCGCTGCAGCGACGCGACGTCCCTGCTCCTGACGCGCAGGCGGCCCTCGGCGTCGATCTCCACGGACTCGACCGCCTCGATCTCGAGCAGCCCGGCGGCGAGGCGACGCGGCTGCGCCGCGTCGATGCGGACGAGAAACGGCCGGTCGTTGAGCTGCTGGCGGATGGCGCGGTAGTCGCCGCTCGCGGCGAGCTTCCCGCTGACCATGAGGTGGATGCGGTCGGCGAGCTGGTCGACCTCTTCGAGGATGTGGGACGAGACGAGGATCGTGCGGCCTGCGGCGCCGAGCCCACGGATCACGTCGCGTAGGTGCAGGCGCTGGGCCGGATCGGTGCCGGACAGTGGCTCGTCGAGCAGGAGCAGCGGCGGATCGTGCACGAGCGTCGCGGCCAGGCGCAGGCGCTGGCGCATGCCGCGGGAATACCCACGCAGCCGCCGATCCTGCGCGTCCACCAGGTCGACCGTCTCGATTGCCCTGCGGACGGCGCCGTCGAGATCGTCGACCTGCTGCATTCGCGCGCTCCAGGCGACGAACTCCCGGCCGGTGAGGAAGTCGTACACCGACTCGTGCTCGGGCATGTAGCCGATCCGGCGGTACAACGGGGGGTTCCCGCGCACGGGCTCGCCGAGGACGGTCACCGTCCCCTCGGACGGAGCGATCAGGCCGGCGATCGCGCGCAGGAGGGTCGTCTTGCCGGCCCCGTTCGGGCCGAGCAGGGCCGTCACACCGGGCTCGACGACGAGCGAGACGTCACTGACGGCGACGACGCCGGCGAACCACCGCGAGACGCGGTCGACGACGATCGTCGGTGCAGCTCCGGGCACGCTCACGCGCGTACCAGCCGACGTGTGCGAAGCAGGAGCCAGGCGCCGAGCGCCGCGGTCAGTCCGGCCAGCCAGAGGGCCGAGACGACGCCGGGCAACGGCCGCTCGTCGAGCCGGTCGCCGAAGATCCAATGGGCGGTGTCGATCACCACCTGCGGCAGGCCGGCCAGCGACAGGGCGTCGGAGAGCGGGCCCGAGAAGTCGTCCTCGGCGATCCCGCCGACGGCAGAGCCGATGAACAACGCTGCGAGCGTGCCGATCGCCGCGTACGCGCGGCGCGTCGTGAAGGAGGCCGCGAAGAGCGCCAGCGTCGTGAACACGGCTGCCACGATCAACCCCGCGAGCAGAAAACGCGGCATGACGTCCCAGTTGTCCCGAAGCCACGGCCCGGTGCTCGGCGCATCGAGAGCGTTCCACGTGAAGAGGACCGCCTCGGGCAGCCAGGCGACGGCTGCCGCAACGGTGAGAAAGGACATCCAGCGGGCGGCGACGTAGTCGGTCGCGGTGATCGGCCGCGCCGCATAGAGCGACAACACGCCGTCGCGTCGGTCCGGACAGAAGAGCAGCGGGGCGACGACCGCTGCGAAGAGCCCGAGTGGGACGATGGCGAACTCGTAGTACTCGGCATACGAGGGCAGCTCGAACTCGTCGGCGCCGCTTCCCGTCCTCCCGGCGAACGACGCGATCACGACGAGCACGAGCACCGGCACGAACGCCAGGCCGATCAGGAGCCATGGCGCGAACTTCGCCCCCGCGCCCCGTCCGAGCCCGAGCGAGATGCGGATCCCGTCGCGCCAGATGGCACGTCTGCGCGCCCACCGGCTCGTCCGGTCGCCCTCGTACGATTGGTAGCCGAGGTCGAAGATCTCCGCGCGCCCCGTCGTCACGGCGCCCCGGGCCCCCCATCCGCGGCCGCGACCGGGACCGGTGAGAAGACGTCGGCGAGCGTGTGCCGCTCGGGGGCGAGACGGTAGAGCACCGCGCCGGACTCGACGATGGCGTCGCGCAGCGTGTCGTAGTCCTCGCCCGAGACGTGCTCGAGCATGAGTCGGCTGCCGTCGAGACGGGTGCGCAGCCCGCGTCGACCGAGCTCCTCGGCGAGCTCTGCCGCGCCCTCGAGGAGGTCGACGAGAATCGTCTCCGTCTCCTCGGTGAGCCCCGAGACGGCCCCGGTGCGGAGGACGTGGCCGGCGTCGAGCACGACGACCGTGTCGCACGTGCGCTCGACGTCGCCCATCAGGTGCGTGGAGATGACGATGCTGATCCCGAACTCGCGCCCCACGCGCCGGATCAGCTCGAGCATGTCTCGGCGCCCGATCGGATCGAGC
This sequence comes from uncultured Actinomycetes bacterium, assembly GCA_963703975.1. GTDB lineage: Bacteria > Actinomycetota > Thermoleophilia > Gaiellales > Gaiellaceae > Gaiella. The sequence continues at coordinate 209,069 of CAVPGO010000015.1, read as the reverse complement.
CCGGCGGTCGGCTCGTCGAGGAACGCGAGGAGGGGGTCGTGGACGAGTGCCTGCGCGAGCTTCACCCGCTGCTTCATGCCGGTGGAGTACGTCCCCATGGGCCGGTACCGCTCCTCGAAGAGGCCGACGTGCCGCAGGACGTCGGACGCGCGCAGTCGCGCCGCCGTGCGGGGGAGGCCGCTCACCTCCGCCATGTAGGCGAGGAACTCGGCGGCGGGGACGGCGCGTGGCAGGCAGTCGTGCTCCGGTGCGTATCCGATCCGGGTGCGGTACTCGGGTGAGGCACGTGTGTCCCGCCCCAGCACCTCGACCGAGCCGGCGTCGGGGTCGATCAGCCCCATGAACAGCTTCAAGGAGGTCGTCTTGCCGGCGCCGTTCGAGCCGAGCAGCCCGGTGACACCCTCGTGGATCTCGAAGCTGACGTCGTCGAGTGCCCGCACGGAGCCGTAGGCCTTGGTCACGCCTCGGACGTGGACGAGCGACACGCGGAGGAGCGTATCCGCCTCGCAAGGCCGCTCGGGGTGAGCTACGGCAAGCCGTCGAGGTCGCGCACCAGGCAGACAGTCGTCTGCCTCGCCCGACGCATCAGATCGTCTTGAACTGCTCGAACGGCTGGCGGCAGGCCTTGCAGTAGCGGATCGAGCGGCACGGCGTCGGGCCGAAGATGTTCTCGAGCCGAGTCTCGGTCGAGCCGCACCACGGGCAACGGTGGGCTCCGCGCTCCAGCTGCACCAGCGTGACAGCCGCCTCAGAGCGGAGTGGCGGCGGCGCAAAGCCCGCTGCGCGCAGCTTCTCACGTCCGGCCGGGCTGATGCGGTCGGTCGACCACGAGTCGTCGAGGACGACCCGCACCTCCACCTCCGCCCCGAGCGCCTCGATGCGGTCGCGGATCGACCGCGTCATCGCGTCGAGGGCGGGACACCCGAGGAACGTGGGCGTGAAGTCGACGCGTACCCGCCCTCCCTCCACCACGACGCCCTTGACGACGCCCAGCTCGACCAGCGAGAGCACGGGGATCTCCGGGTCGGGGATCTCCTCGAGGGTGGCCCACACCAGCGCCTCGTCGACGACAGGGGCGCTCATCGTGCTCGTCCGAGTGTGTCGCGAGTCACACGGGCTGCGCTACCACTCGGCCCCGGCATCGGAGCGTCGCACCACGGTCATCTCGTCGAGGAGCTCCGCCAGCTCGGCCACGTGGTCTCCGCGCCGCACCGCTGGGGTGGCGGACAGCGGCCGTCCGAGTCGCGCCTCGACTCGACGCACGAGCTCGGGCCGCAGCTCGTCGTCGAGCACACCGAGCGCGTACCCCCAGAGCTCCTCCAGTGCCTCGTTCAGCCGTGTGCGCCCCTCGTCCGACGCGAGCAGCCGGTCGAGCCACATCTCGGCGTGCATGCGGTGGTAGACCTCTTCGCGGTCGATCTTCGCGGCCAGCGCCGCCAGCTCGGTGTCGCCGGAGGTCATGAGGGCCTCGATCCGGATGTGGTCGGCCGTCTCGTACAGCCAGTGACGCGCGATCGTCTGCGCCCACTCGAGCCGCCGCAGCTCGACGAGTGGTGCGCTGTGGAACTCCTCGGGCTTTCGGTCGAAGGCCAGCTCGTCCGCGGTCGTGCCGAGCTCGACGGCGGCGAGCTCGTACAAGGCCCGCGCATGCCCGATCTCGTTCTGCGCGATCGAAGAGAAGGCGACGTCTTCCTCCAGGAACGGCGCGATCCCGGTCCACTCCGAGTTCCGCCAGCCCAGCACGAGCTCGTCGTCCGCAAGTCGCAAGAGCAGGTCAGTCCGTGAGTGTCCCGGCACGCTCCCGCGCCTCCCTGAGCCGTGTCTTGATCGAGTACCCGTCCACGCGGCGGTACTTGAGGTCGAACTCGTCCGGGAACTCGTCGATCTCGCGGATCTCCTCCCGAGGCACGAGCCAGAGGGCCACGGACTCCTGCCGCCGGCCGAACTGCTCGCGCGCGTAGATCTCGGCGAAGCGCTCGTCCGGCGCGGACACCGCGCCAGCGTGGGCGAACGGCTGGCCCTTGCGCTCCTGGCGGAACACCTCGAAGACCGTCACGCGGCCTCCGCTAGGACGACGCGAGACACCCAGTCCACCTCCGCGCGCGACCGGCGGCGGAACGCGAGCCGCTCCTCGGAGGCGGGCCCGCGCCCCGACACCACCGCCATGAGCTCGTCCCAGTCGGGCTCGGTGTACTCCCACACGCCGTCGTCGCGACGGCGCAGCTTCGGGTCGGGGACGGTGAGGCCGAGCTCCCAAATCTGCGGTACGTACCCGTCGAGAAACTGCTGCCGGGCGTCCTCGTTGGCCTGGGTCTTGATCCGCCAGAAGACCATGGGGTCCTCGTCTGCCGGGATCGGGTTGCCGTGGAACATCATCAGCGGCTCCCACCAGCGCGTCAGCGCTTCCTGCAGCAGCTCCCGCTGATGCTCGGTGCCGGTGACGAGGGCGAGGATCACGTCGCGGCCGTGGAGGATGTGGAACGACTCTTCCCAGCAGATCTTCTTCATGATGCGTGCGTAGGGGGCGTACGAGCACTTGAGGAGCGCCTTTTGCGACACGATCGCGGCAGCGTCCACGAGCCAGGCGATCACGCCGACATCACCCCACGTGCGGGTCGGGTAGTGGAACACGTTGTGGAATTTCGAGCGGCCCGCCACGAGGTCGTCGAGGCACTGTGTGCGTGGCTTGCCGAGGTCCTCGACGACGCGGTAGATCAGCTGTGCATGCCCGACCTCGTCCTGGATCTTGGCGGTCAGTGCCAGCTTTCGTTGCAGCGTCGGGGCCTTCAGGATCCAGTCGCGCTCGGGCAGCACGCCCATCAACTCGGAGTTGGCATGCATCTCGATGAACTTCACGAGCCGGCGCCGGTACTCCTCGGGTATCCAGTCGCCGCTCTCCACCAGCCCGCCGGACTGGACGTAGTCCACGAACTCCTCGGTACGGGGGTCGCTCACGACTCTCTCCCTTCCGAACGATCGGTAGCATCGTACCCATGAGCACGAGACGACAGGAGCTCGTGCACACGGCCGCGAGGCTGTTTGCGGAGCGCGGCTTCCACGGCACGTCGATGGGAGACATCGCCACGGCGATGGGCGTGCAGAAGGGGTCGCTCTACTCGCTCACCGAGTCGAAGCAGGCGCTGCTCGCGGATTCGATGCGGGAAGGCTCCGACGCCTTTCACGCTGCGCTGGACGGCATCCCCGAGTCGGCGCACGCCATCGAGCGCGTTCGCGCCGCGCTGCGGGCGCACCTGCGTGTGGTCGCGGGACAGCTCGACGTGGCCACGGTGTTCACCCGGGAATGGCGCTACCTCGACGGACCGCGGCGGGACGAGTTCGTGGCCGAGCGGCGGCGCTACGAGGAGCGTTGGCGGTCGTTGTTGCGAGACGGGGTCGAGCGGGGCGAGCTCCGCACCGACCTCGACGCTGACGCGGCCGCTCTGCTCGTCCTCTCGGCTGCCAACTGGGCCTACACGTGGCTCCGCCCCGGCGCCGACACCGACGCGCTCGCCGACAGCTTTGCGGCGATCGCCGTCGAAGGCATGCGGGGCTACGCGACGTAGAGTCCGACCGTGGGCTGGCTGCTCGTCGTGAACCCGTTTGCGAGCGGCGTCGACGAGACGCGGCTCGAGGCGGTCGCGGCGGCTCTTCCCCGGGGCACCGACGTCGCGTTCACGACGGGACCGGGGCATGCCACCGAGATCGCCCGTGAGCGGGAGGCACGTGCCGAGGCGATCGTCGTCTTCGCCGGCGACGGCACCTTCAACGAGGTGCTGAACGGCGTCGGCGGGGACACACCGCTCGGGTTCGTCCCGGGCGGCGGGACCAGCGTGCTGCCGCGTGCGCTCGGCCTACCCCGCGATCCGGTCGCGGCGGCGGCGCAGGTCGCGCTCGGCCGTCCCCGCCGGATCGGGCTGGGCCGTGCCAACGGGCGGCGCTTCGGCTTCAACGCCGGCGTCGGACTCGACGCCGAGCTCGTGCGCGAGGTCGACCGTCTCGGTCGAACTGCCGACGGGCGCCGGCCGGGCGACGCCGCTTTCGTCCGCGCGGCGCTCGGGGTCGTAGCGAGCCGCCGCGGCCGTTTCGAGCCGGCGCTCGAGGTGGAGGGAGTCGGACGCGCAGCCTTCGCGCTCGTGGCGAACTGCGCGCCGTACACGTACCTCGGACGTCTGGGTCTGCGGGTCGCCCGCGAGGCGCGCTTCGAAGGCGGGCTCGACCTCGTGGCACCGACACGGCTGCGGCCCTGGTCGCTGCCGCGCTTCGCCTGGCAGTCGTGGCGCGGCGTGCCGGGTGGCGGCGCTCTCGTCTTGCACGACGCCGACCGGCTGGTCGTTCGGTGCGACGTCCCGATGCCTTTCCAGATGGACGGCGAGGATCTCGGCGACGTGGAGGCCGTCGTCTTCGAGTCCGAACGCGACGCTGTCATCGTTCTCAGCTGACCGGATGGAGGTTCCATGAGCGAGACGACCCCGATCGGAGCAGGCCGTGCGCGGCAGGCGGAGGTCTCCTTCGCCGGCCTGGCCAGCCGTCGGCCCACGGTTCCCGTCGATGCGGCCCGGCTCGAGGATCGTGCGCGCGCGGCGATGTCGACGCAGGCCTTCGCCTACATCGCCGGCGGGGCCGGTCTCGAGACGACGATGGCCCGCAACCGCGCAGCGTTCGACGACTGGCGGATCGTCCCGCGCATGTTGCGGGACGTCTCCCACCGGGACCTCGGGGTCGAGCTGTTCGGCCGGAAGCTGCCGACACCGTTTCTGCTCGCGCCCGTGGGGGTGCTCGAGCTGGCGCATCGGCACGCCGACCTCGCGGCCGCCCGGGCCGCCGCCGCAGAGGGTGTCCCGTTCATCTTCTCCAGCCAGGCGTCTGTGGCGATGGAAGCCTGCGCCGCGGCGATGGGCGAGGCCCCGCGCTGGTTTCAGCTGTACTGGAGCGCCTCCGACTCGGTCGCCGAGAGCTTCGTGCGGCGGGCCGAGGGCTGCGGCTGCGAGGCGATCGTGCTGACGCTCGACACGACGATGCTCGGCTGGCGCGACCGTGACCTGGACCTCGGCTACGCGCCCTTCTTCTACGGGAAGGGAATCGCACAGTACACCTCCGACCCGGTCTTCATGGGGCTCGTCGACGAGTCGGAGCCTGCATCGGCTCCGGGTCGGCCCAGCCTGGGCCAGCTGCGCGCGCTGCTCGAGATCGCGCGGACGCACCCGGGTGGGACGATCGGGAACCTGCGCTCGCCGCGGCCGCGCACCGCGGTGCGGCGGTTCTTCGAGCTCTTCTCGCGTCCCGAGCTCACGTGGGACGACCTGCCGCGGTTGCTGGAGCTGACGGAGCTCCCCGTGCTGCTCAAGGGGGGATCCTGTCGGCCGACGACGCACGGCGCGCGGTGCAGGCGGGGGTGGACGGGATCGTCGTCTCGAACCACGGTGGCCGCCAGGTGGACGGGGCGCTCGGCTCGCTCGATGCGCTGCCCGCCGTGGTGGACGCCGTCGCCGGACGGGTGCCCGTGCTGTTCGACAGCGGCGTGCGCTGCGGAGCGGATGCGTTCAAGGCGCTGGCTCTCGGCGCCCGTGCCGTGCTCATCGGGCGCCCTTACGCCTACGGGCTTGCCGTTGCAGGCGAGGAGGGCGTGCACCAGGTGATCCGAGACCTCGTCGCTGACCTGGATCTCACCCTCGGCCTCGCCGGCCACGCGTCGGTGCAGGAGCTCGGCCGCGACGCGATCGTCGGGCGCAGCGAGGGCTGACCCGGGCGAATGACGAGCGCCTGCATCAGGACGAGCCCCGAGCGGCCCCGCCCTGTGCGGCCGCGGCCGCGCGGGAGAGCGAACAAGCTCTGAGCCTGATCGTGTTAAGCAATCGTGTCAGCTTGTCCACAGCCCGGGCTCCGGCACTCGTCGCCTCCGTCGCCGCGAGGCGCTCGTCAGCCCGCGCCGAAGAGCTCGTCGCGGCTCGCGCCGATCGCGTCGGCGAAGGCGTCCTCGAGCATGCGCAGGTGCTCGTCGAGGACGGATTCGAGCGCCGCGCTGTCGCGGCGGCGGAGCGCATCGAGCTGCCGCCGGTGCACGTCGAGCGTGGCGCGATCGCGCTCGACGCCGCCCGAATAGGCGTCGCGGATCGGCGCCAGCGCCCGCCCGAGCACCGTCATCGCCGCCTGGATGGTCGCGTTGTGGCAGGCGCGCACCATCGCCCGGTGGAACATCGCGTCGGCGCGCATCACGCTCGGCCGCTCGCCGAGGTGGCGCTCGAGCAGGTCGATCGTCCGCTCGAGCTCGGCCAGGTCGGCGTCGGTGGCCCGCACGAGAGCCTCGAGCGCGATCGCCCGCTCGAGCACGCGCCGTGCATGCAGCGCGTCGACGACCGAGCTCTCCTCGACCGCCACTGCACTCGACAGCGCCACCGCCGGCACGAGGTCCGAGGCGACCACGATCCCACCACCCTTGCCACGCCGCACCGAGACGAGCCCTGAGAGCTCCAGCACGCGCAGCGCCTGGCGCAACGTCGGCTTCGAGATCCCGAGTGCCGACGCGAGATCCGCCTCGCTGGGCAGGCGGTCGCCGCGACGCAGGTGAGCGCGCTCGATCGCCTCGGTGACGTGCTCGATCGCAGCCTCGAACGTCCGCGTGGCGCGGATCGGCTCGACTGCGAAGGACCCCTCGACCGTCACCATCACGTGAGTCTGTCATCCTCCGCGGCTTGACAGCAAAAGAGAAACGCTGTTTCACTTCAAGCAGCCGGTGAACCCCGCCGCCGCACCCTCCCCCGACCCCGGTCTTCGCCGGGTGATCGGCGACGGAGCCGGTCGACCCGACGGCGAGCCGTGCGGCCTCACGGGTGATTCGCTCCTCGAGCTGTACCGCTCTCTCGTGCTGCTACGCGTGTACGACGAGCGCTCGCTCGTCTACCACCGCCAGGGCCGCATCGGCACGTACGCCATCTTCTGGGGGCATGAGGCGATCCAGGCGGGAGCGATGCAGGCGCTCGAGGAGCGCGACTGGGTCTTTCCCAGCTACCGAGAATCGGCGATCGGTCTGCTGCGCGGCATCCCGGCGGCGACGATCCTGTCCTGGTGGCGGGGCCACCCGGCCGGCTGGTGGAATCCGGCGCAGTATCGGGTCGCATCGATCTGCATTCCCGTCGCCACACACGTACCGCACGCCGCGGGGCTCGCGTGGGGGCTCGCGCTGCGGGGAGAGGAGACCGTGGCGATCGTCTTCTTCGGCGACGGAGCGACGTCGGAGGGTGCCTTCCACGAGGGGGCCAACGTGGCCGGCGTGACGAAGGCCCCCCTCGTGCTGCTCTGCAACAACAACCAGTGGGCGATCTCCACTCCGCTCTCCGCCCAGACAGCGGCCGCGACGCTGGCCGACAAAGCCGGCGGCTACGGGATGCCGGCCGTCAGGGTGGACGGCGCCGACGTGCTCGCCGTGTACGACGCGGTGCGTGAGGCGGTCGAGCGCGCACGCGCGGGTGGAGGCCCGACCTTCATCGAGGCGATCACCTATCGCGCCGCGCCGCACGCCACGGCCGACGACCCGAGCGTCTACATCGACACGGGGATGGTCGAGGAGGCCCGGCGGCACGAATGCCTGGGCCGGTTCGGCGGATACCTGCGGCGCGCCGGCCTGCTCACGGACGCGATCGCCGAGGAGGCACGCACGACGGCCCTCGAGTTGCTGCGCGAGGGGATCGCGACCGCGGAGGCGGAGCCGCCCGGCGACGCGTCGCTCGTCTTCCAGCACGCCTACGCAGACCCGCCGGCGGCACTGGCCCGAGATCTCGGCGACCTCAGGCGGGTACTCGGCCGATGAGCGCGACTGCCGCGCCGCGCGACCTCACGCTCGTCGAGGCGGTCAACGACGCGCTCCACGTCGAGCTCGACCGTGACCCGAGCGTGCTCGTCATCGGCGAGGACGTGGGGCGTGCCGGCGGTGTGTTCCGCGCCACGGCAGGACTGCGCGACCGCTTCGGTGCGGAGCGCTGCGTCGACATGCCGCTCGCCGAGGCGGGCATTCTCGGCAGTGCGGTCGGACTGTGCATGGCCGGCTGGCGTCCCGTCTGCGAGATGCAGTACGACGCCTTCTCGTACCCGTGTCTCGACCAGCTGATCAACCACGTGGGTCGCTATCGGTGGCGCACGCGCGGTGCGATGGAGTTCCCGCTCACGGTGCGCATGCCCTACGGCGGCGGCGTCCGTGCGCCCGAGCTGCACGACGACTCGCCGGAGACCTACTACGTGCACACGCCCGGGGTGAAGGTCGTCGTTCCCGCCACTCCGGCCGACGCGAAGGGCCTGCTGGCCAGCGCGATCCGCGACGCCGACCCCGTCGTCGTGCTCGAGCCGAAGCTCGTCTACCGCACCGCACGCGGCCCGGTTCCCGAAGGTGAGCACGTCGTGCCGCTCGGCGAGGCGCGCGTCGCCAGGGACGGCACGGACCTGACACTTGTCGCGTGGGGCGCCATGGTGCCGCTGTGCGAGCGCGTCGCCGCGGCTCTCGACGGCGAGGCCTCCGTGTGCGTCCTCGACCTGCGCACGCTGAAGCCGCTCGACGAGGACGCGGTGCTGGCCGCTGTCGCCCGCACCGGGCGGCTCGTGATCGTGCAGGAGGCGCCGCGCACCTGCGGGTTCGCCAGCGAGGTGGCGGCGCTCGTCGCGGAGCGTGCGATCCTCGACCTGCACGGCCCGGTGCTTCGTGTCACGGGGTACGACGTGCCGTACCCGTACTGGCAGCTCGAGGATCTCTACATGCCCTCCGTCGAGCGCGTCGTCGACGCGGCGCGGCGGCTGCTGGCCTTCTAGTCTCCCCGCATGGCATACGAGTTCCGCCTGCCCGACCTTGGTGAAGGCCTCACCGAGGGAGAGGTCGCCCGCTGGCTCGTCGCGGAAGGCGACGAGATCGGCGAGGACCAGCCGCTCGTCGAGATCCAGACCGACAAGACAACGGTGGAGATCCCGTCTCCGTACGCAGGCACGGTGCTCAAGATCGTCGTCGGCGAAGGGGAAGTGGCCCCGGTGGGAGCTGTCTTGGTCGTCATCGGCGAAGAGGGAGAGCAGCTGCTGCACTCCGTCGAGACGCCGCCCGAGGCAGCTTCGCTCGAGGCCGCCGAGCCGATCGTGGCTGTCGTCGCGAACGAGCCCGCCGCCGCGGTGCGGGCCACGCCGGCGGTGCGGAGGCTTGCACAGGAGTTGGACGTCGACCTGCTCGCCGTCGACGGCAGCGGCTTGGGCGGCCGGATCACCGAGGGCGACGTGCGTGGGGCGGCCACCGACCAGAGCGAGGGAACACGCATCCCGGTTCGCGGTGTGCGCCGGCTGATCGTCGAGCAGGTGACCCGCACCCACCGCGAGGTGCCGGCCGTCACCTTCGTCGAGGAATGCGATTTCAGCGACGTCGATCTCGACACGGTCGTGGCGCGATCGCTCCACGCGGCCGCGCTCGCGCTGCGCGAGTTTCCGGAGCTCAACGCCCGGCTCGACGGAGACGAGATCGTGCTGCTCGACCGTTACGACCTCGGCGTGGCCGTCCAGACGGACGAGGGCCTCGTCGTGCCCGTGGTGCGCGCCTGCGAGGCGAGATCGGTGGCGGAGATCGACGCGGAGGTGCGTCGCCTCGCGGACGCGGCACACACCGGCACGCTCTCGCCGGACGAGCTGCGCGGCTCCACGTTCACGGTCACCAGCGCCGGGAAGCTGGGCGGTCTCCTCGCGACACCGCTGATCAACCATCCGGAGGTCGCGATCCTCGGACTGCACCGGATCGGGCCGCGGCCCGTCGCACGGGACAACGAGGTCGTGGTGCGGCTGATCGGGAACGTGTCGGTGACGTTCGACCATCGTGTTGTGGACGGGCTGCGCGCCGGGGCCTTCTGTCTCGACGTGATCGCGCGGCTGCAGAGACGCCTCTCGTAGGGGGCGGATCCCCGGCCCTAGAATGCCCCCGTGGGCGACTGGTACGAGATCGGCATCACGCTCGGGCTCGGGCTGGCCGCGGGCGTCTTTGCGGCGGGTGTCGTCGGCGCGTGGCGCGTCGGCTGGCTCGTCTCGACGGTGGGTGCCGCTGCGATCGGCGTCGGCGCCGGCTTGATCGTGCGCGCGTGGCTGGACACCGGCGGCGGGCCGATCCCCGGTGGCGTCCTCGGCGGCGTCATCGGCGCCGTCTCGGCGGGTTTGATCGCGCGAGGCGCGCTCCGGCGTGGGGGCACCGCGGGAGGGACGGCGTTTCTGCTCGTCAGCGCCGCGGTCGCGATCGCGCTGCTCGCGCTGATCCCGGCGGTCGGGTATGTGATGGCCGTCGCCTTGCCGGTGCTGGCGCTCCGGCGCACGCGCCGGGAGCCGGAGCGCTACGCAGGGCTCCGCACGCTGTCGAAGTAGCGCCCGTGTGACGACGCCCGAGCGCCCCGGGAAAGTGATCCTCGTCGTCATCGACGGACTGACGGCGTCCATGTTGGAGACTGCGCTCGACCGCGGTGCCCTGCCGGCTATCGGCGCGGTTGCGGCGCGAGGTCGGGTCGGCCGTGCAGTGACGGTGTTCCCGTCCCTGACACCCGTCTGTCTCTCGTCTCTCGCGACGGGTGCCTACCCGGACGTGCACGAGATCCCCCACCTGGTCTGGTGGCACCGTGGCGAGCGGCGGCTCGTCGAGTACGGCTCCTCGTTCGGCGCCGCCCGCGCGGCGGGGCTCGGGCGCACCCTGCGCGACACGCTGGTCGGGATGAACGCGGAGCACCTCGGGCGAGGGGCCACCACTCTGTTCGAGGCCCTGGCGGACGCGGGGCTCGTCACCGCTGCCGTCAACTTCACCGCCTACCGCGGCCGGACGCAGCATCGCGCCTCCGTACCCTTCCTGGGCACGATCTCCGCACCCGAGCGCTTCTTCTTCTACAACCTGTTCGAGTCGGAGCGCACCGGCGCCCCGCTCTCCTGGCGCAACCGTGCTGCCGGGACGATCGATGCCTATGCCGCCGCCGTCGGACGCTGGCTCGTGACCCGGGACGCCTTCGACTTCTTCGTGCTCTACTTGTCCGACTACGACTTCGCCTCGCACGCCGTCGGGCCGGACGCGGCCCACGACGTGCTGGCGCGGTGCGATACGGCCGTCGGCTCTCTCGCCGAGGCGGCCGGAGGTGTCGATGCGCTGCTCGAGCGATATGCGGTGGTGATCGTCTCGGACCACGGCCAGACGCCCGTGCAGGAGGTCTGCGACCTGCGCGAGCCCTTCCGCGCTGCCCGGGGAGCGCTCGCGACCGCCTCCAACCGCGCCGGGATGGTCTACGCGCTCGAGGGCTGTCGCCTGGATCCCCGCGGTCTCGCAACGCTGCTCGACGGCGAGGAGGCCGTGGACGCGGTGCTCTTCCGCGAAGGCGACGACGCGATCGGGCGTTGCCACGGCGAGGAGGTGCGCTTCGCACCCGAGGGCGAGGGATTCCGGATCGCCGGGGACCAGGGTCTGCTCGACCAGCCGGACGCGCTGCGACGGGCCTGGGCCGCGCTCGCCTGCCCGAACGCCGGGGATGTGCTCGTCTCGGCGGCCGCCGGGTGGGAGTTCGCGGATCTGGGCGGCCGGCACCACCTGGGTGGCGGGTCGCACGGGTCGCTGATCGCCGAGGACTCACTGGTACCGGTCGTCGCGGCCGGGCTGGGGGAGCTGCCGACCCGCCTCGTCGACGTGGCGCCTGCCGTCCTGCGTCATTTCGGCGTCGTGCCGCCCCGATACGTCCTCGATCGTGCCGCCTGATCCGCGTCGAGCGCGCGCGGCGATGGTGGAGCGCCAGCTGCGCCGGCGGGGAATCGCAGACACGAGGGTGCTCGCGGCGATGGCGAAGGTGCCGCGCGAGCTCTTCGTGCCGCCGGCGCTGCGCGACCGCGCCTACGAGGACGGGGCACTGCCGATCCGCTGCGGGCAGACGATCTCGCAGCCGTACGTGGTCGCGGCGATGTGCGAGCTGCTCGAGCTGCAAGGCGACGAGCGGGTGCTGGACGTGGGCACCGGGTCGGGCTACGCGGCCGCAGTGCTCGCAGAGCTCGCCGCCGAGGTCGTCTCGATCGAACGGATCCCTTCGTTGGCCGAGGATGCGCGCGCGGCGCTCGACGAGGCCGGCTACGAACGGGTGGAGGTGCGGGTCGGAGACGGCTCGCTCGGAGCTCCCGACCGGGCGCCGTTCGAAGCGATCGCGGTCGCCGCGGCCGCGCCGGGTATTCCTCCGGCGCTCGTCGACCAGCTCGCCCTCGACGGTCGGATCGTGATCCCGCGTGGCAGCCGCTCGACACAGCAGCTCGTCCTTGCGGTGCGGACGCACGCAGGGCTCGCGGAGCGTGCCTCGATGCCCTGCCGCTTCGTTCCGCTCGTGGGTGCAGGCGGGTTCCGCTCCGGCGGCGGCTGACCCCTCCGCTAACCTCGCCGGACGGATGGAACCGACCGGGACAGAGGCGACCGCGGGAATCAGCCGCGGGCGCGTCCTCGATGCGTTGCGCCGGCGGGGCAACTGGGAGCAGCTGGCGAAGTTCTGCGTCGTCGGCGCAATCGGCTACGCGGTCAACCTCGCCGTGTACACGGTGCTGCTGAGCGTCTTCGATCTCCACTACATCGTGGCGGCCATCGGCTCGTTCCTCGTCGCAGTGACGAACAACTACACGTGGAACCGCGTGTGGACGTTCCACGGCGCGAGAGGACACGTCGTCTTTCAGGGGCTGCGCTTCTTCGTGGTTTCGGTGCTCGCTCTGTGCGCCAACCTCGTCGTCCTCCATGTGCTCGTGCAGCTGGGCGTCGGCGAGGTGCTCGCCCAGGCGATCGCCATCGTGCTCGTCACGCCGGTCAACTTCGTGGGCAACAAGCTGTGGTCGTTCCGCTCGCGCCGCGGGCGCTGAGCGCGGCCGCTGCCGCCGCGCTCGTCGTCTCGCTCATCGTCCCGGCCGCCCGCGCGGAAGAGCCGACGGTGCCCGTCTACGACGGGAATGGCCAACTCATCGAGACGCCGTTTGCGCCGCCGGACGATCCGCCCAGGTTGGCGAAGGCGAATGCGACGCAACGCCTGCTGCAGGCGCCGAAGGTGGCGGCGTGGCTCCGCCGCTACCCGCCGGCGCCGCTCACGGAAGCCGACTTCGACCGCCGCACACGGCACTGGAAGGTGCACGTGTGGTCCGGCGCAGCCGGTGAGGTCGCGAGCGGCGTCGTCGACGACGCCCGTGGCCGGGTGCTGGAGGCGTGGACGGGCCCGCAGGTCGCCTGGAAGATGGCGCGCGGACGTCCGGGTGCGTTCGGCGGCCGCACGCTCACCTCTTGGCCGGTCTGGCTCGCCCTCTCGGCGATCTTCTTCCTCGCTCTGGCCGACCTGAGGCGGCCGCTGTCGCTGCGCAACCTCGACCTGCTGGCGCTCCTCTCGTTCGGGCTCTCGCTCGTCTTCTTCAACCGCGGCGAGATCTTCCGCAGCGTTCCCCTCACCTACCCGCCGCTCGTCTACCTGGTGGCCCGCACTGCCTGGATCGGCTTCCGGCACCGGCCGCCCCGCATCGCCCGACCGGTCTGGCCGGTGTGGCTCCTGACGGCGCTGGCGATCTTCCTCGTCGGGCTGCGGGTCGGTCTCGACGTCGAGGCGCCACACTCCGTGATCGACGTGGGCTTCGCGGGGGTGATCGGCGCCGACAGGATTCTCGACGGCCGCGCACCGTACGGTCACATGCCGGTCGAGGACGACCGCACGCCGTGCGGCCCGGCCGACTCGGAGGGCGAGATTCGGCAGCGCATCCAGGTGAGCGGCCGTTGCGAGGCCGCGAACCCGCGTGGCGACACGTACGGTCCGGTTGCCTACCTCGCCTATGTCCCCGCTGTGGCCGCCCTCGGCTGGAGTGGGAAGTGGGACGAGCTTCCGGCGGCGCACGCGACTGCGATCGCATTCGACCTGCTCACGCTGGCCGGCCTCGCACTCGTCGGCCTGCGCCTCGGCGGCCGGCGACTTGCGGCGACGCTGGCGGTCGCGTGGGCGGCGTATCCGTTCACGGCCTACGCGCTGCTCGCCAACACGAACGACATGATCATGCCCGCCGCGCTCGTGTGGGGGTTCTGGCTCGCCTCCTCCCCGTGGGCGCGTGGCGCGTCGGTGGCGCTCGCAGGCTGGTCGAAGTTCGCCGCGCTGCTCGTTGCGCCTCTCTGGCTCGCGTACCCGGACGGTCTTCGCCTGCGCAGTGTCGTCCGCTTCGGCGCCGCCTTCGCCGGGGCGACCGTCGCCGTCTTCTCCATCCTCCTGTTCGAGCCGGATCTCGGCGACGCCTTGCGGGTGTTCTGGGACCGCACGATCGGCTTCCAACTCGGTCGCGAGTCGCCGTTCTCGCTCTGGGGGTGGGGGCAGTACCACGCCGCCGGCATCCCCGACCTCGGCTGGCTGCGAACGATGCTTCAGCCGCTGGTCGTCGGGCTCGCGCTGCTGGCCGCGTTCTGGCCGCGCCGCCGCGGGCCGCTCGAGCTGGCGGCGCTGACCGCAGCCATCCTGCTCGCGACCCAGCTCGTGCTGACGCACTGGTTCTACCTCTACCTGCCCTGGGCGCTCCCGTTCGTGGCGCTGGCCGTCCTCCTACCTGAGAGCGATGGCCGCGCCGCTCCGTAGCCGGATCGACCGGTTCGCACTCGGCGCAGCCGTGGTGTTCGCCGTGGTCGCGGTCGCCTCGACGGCCGTCGTCCGGGCCAGCGGCAGACAGATGATCGACGTCAACGTGTACCGCGCGTACGGGGACGAGATGAAACGAGGGCTCGTCCCGTACCGCGACTTCGACTTCGAGTATCCCCCGGGCGCCCTGGCCGTGTTCGTTCTGCCGTCGCTCGTCACGTCCGCGCCGACCCGCTACTACAGGGCGTTCTCGGCGCTGATGGCGATTGTCGGCGGCATCGCCGTGATCCTCACGGCCGCGTCTCTCGCCTGCCTCGGCCGGTCGCGACGGACGGTGCGGCGCGTGCTGGCGCTGGTCGCCTTCTCCCCGGTGCTCTTCGGTGGCGTCCTGCTGACGCGCTTCGACCTCGTCCCTGCCGCTCTGGTCGCCGGCGTCACGGTGCTGCTCCTGGCGGGTCGCGCTCGCGGTGCGGCGCTGACGCTCGGCTGCGCGGTCGCGGTCAAGCTCTATCCGCTCGCCTTGCTGCCGTTGCTCGCCGCCTGGGCCTGGCGCCGCCACGGGCGCAGGGAAGCTGTCGTTGCGACCGGGCTCACGCTGGGGGTTTCCATTGCCGCCTATCTGCCATTCGCCGTCCTGGCCCCCGGGGGCGTGGCGTCGAGCCTGTGGCGTCAGCTCGGGCGACCTCTCCAGATCGAGAGCCTGGGCGCAGGTGTCCTGCTCGTTCTGCACAGCGCCTTCGGGCTGCCGATCGAGCTCGACAAGAGCCATGGGTCGGACAACCTCGTCGGTGTCTCGGGGGCGACGGTCGCTCTGACACTCTCCGTCGTGCAGCTGATCGTCCTGATGTGGCTCTGGGCCCGGTTCGCGCGCGGCGAGCCGGGCGACGAGCGACTCGTGCGGTACGCCGCCGCGGCTCTGCTCGCCTTCGTCGCGCTCGGCAAGGTGCTCTCCCCGCAGTTCCTCCTCTGGCTTCTCTTCGCGGTACCGCTCGTTGGGGGTCGCCGCGGGGCGGTGTCCGGCGCTCTGTACGGCGCGGCGGCGCTGGCCACTGCGGTGTGGTTCCCGTTCCTGTACGACGACCTCGTGTGGAACCACGACGCGGGCGAGTCGAGCCTCGTCCTGCTTCGGGGCGCGGCGCTCGTCGGCGCGCTCGTCGTGCTCGCCTGGCCGGCCGGGGAGATCAGGGCCAGGGGATCCGCAAGGCCTCGATCGCGCTCGCCCGCCCGGTCGCCGGGTCGCACGTGACGACCACCGCGTCCAGCTGCACGCCGCCGTCGGCGACCTCGAAGCGCACGGGTGCGCCGGTGCGCATGCGTGCGATGGCGAGCTCCGAGCGGACACCGATGACCGAGTCGTGCGGTCCGGTCATGCCGACGTCCGTGATCGCCGCCGTGCCACCCGCCAGCACTCGGGCGTCCGCCGTCTGAACGTGCGTGTGCGTGCCGACGACCGCGGTCACGCGCCCGTCGAGCCAGCCGGCGAGCGCAACCTTCTCGCTCGTCGCCTCCGCGTGGACGTCCACCACCACGACGGGTGTCTCCACGTTGGCCTCGTCGACGAGCTCGTCGATCACCTCCCACATGCTGCGCGCGGGATCGAGGAACAGCGAGCCGAGCACGTTGACCACCGCGACGGGCGTGCCGTCGGTTGCCGGCACGACGGTGAGCCCGCGGCCCGGCATCGTGGAGGCCATGTTGGCCGGGCGCACGACGCGCTCCGACGAGCCCAGGTAGCTCCTGATCTCCTGCCGCCGCCACGTGTGGTTCCCGAGCGTGATCGCATCTGCGCCCGCTCCGAGAAGCTGCTCTGCGAGACGGGGCGTGATCCCGACGCCGTCGGCCGCGTTCTCTCCGTTGACAACGCACACGTCGATCGCGTACTCCCCGCGCACCCGGGGAAGCAGCCCGCAGACCGCGTCTCGACCGGGCCGCCCGACCACGTCGCCGACGAAGAGGATCCGCATGCGGTTCATCTTCTCCGATCACGACAGCGCCGGGCGCTCGTCTCCCGCGCGGATGGCAGCCACGTGACGGGGTGCGGCGGGAGGAAAGGGTGGAAGTCAGGGCAGCGTTCCCGCCGCCGGGTAGACGGCGAGAGCGACGTTGTTGCCGGCGTCGCGAGCGTGGGCGGCCAGCGCCTGTCGCTCGGCGGCCGCCACGTTGACCACGGCGCCGATCTTGGACGTGGCCGCCTGCACGGAGGAGCCCACGGCCAGGGCCGGGTCGGGGCGCAGGTGGATCAGCGAGACGAAGACCGCGGGCGCCTCACGCGGCCGGATGTCGATGCGTGCGCCGAGCTTGCGTCCGTCGATGACGAAGTCACTGATCGCCGCGATCGTCCCGTCGACAGGGGCGTAGACGTCGGTGCCGGGTGCTGCGCCGACGTCGAGCACGCGTGTGCCGGGGCCGGCGGCGCCCGACAGCTGATACCAGACGGGGCCGTTGTCGGGCGTTCCGGCGATGCGCCGCCACAGCCGCAGCAGCAAGCCCTCGTTGGCCTGACGTCCTGCCGGGTCCAGCTCGAGTGCCCCGTCGAGGGACCCGTGGAAGCCGATCCCCGTCACCGACTCCTGCGCGACGGGCAGCTGCAGCTGGAGGTTCCCGACGATCGCGAGAGCCTGTGGCTCGGGCTGGGTGTCCCCCGCCAGGGGCGTGGCCGCGACGGCCGACGCGGCACGGTCGCCGTGCGGAGTGCTGCTGCCGAAGGCCGTCAGGAGCAGGGTGACGATCCCCAGCACACCCACGACCGACAGAACGACGAGCCAGCGCGCCCGATGCTGAGCGCGCCGCCTTCGGGCACGGAGACGTGCCGCCTGCCGGGAGCGCGGCGTCGGCATCCAGATCACGGTACCGCACCCGTCGCCGGCGCGATACCCGCAAGCTCCGTGGGTCGCGGGGCCGACGACCGACGGAGCTAGGATCCGTGCATGACCGAGCCCGCGGGCGCGTCGATCCGGGTCCCCCGTTGGGTCCAGCTCGTCGGGCTGCCGGTCCTGTTCCTCGTCGCGTTCATGCTCGCGCGCCCGCTCGGGCACGTGATCTTCCTCTTCCTCACCGCGGGCGTGATCGCGTTCATGCTCAACCCGCTCGTGCGCGACCTGCAGCGCCTGCGGCTGCCGCGCGGGGTCTCCGTGGCGGTCGTCTACCTGCTCTTCGTGTCGGCCATTGCGGCCGTGCTGATCGGCCTCGGGACGATCGCCGTCGATCAGACGCGTACGGCGGGCGACCGCATCGACACGTACGTCACCGAGGAGTCCGCCGTCACCGGCAAGACGGGGCTGCAGCTCGACGTCGACCGCTTGCAGGGCTGGCTCAACGGCCACGGGATGGAAAACGTGAAGGTGGAGGAGCAGGTCGACGACTGGATCGCCTCGCTCGGCGCCGGCGAGATCTCGGGCTACGTCCAGGACGCTCTGTCGTTCGCGCAGGGCGCAGCGTTGTCCGTGATTCTCTTCGTCTTCGCCGTCATCCTCATCATCGTCATCTCGATCTACATGCTCCTCGCCATGCCCCGTCTCGAGGACACGATCGACAGCCGCTTTCCCCCGCAAGGCGGCCTGCCGCTGACGCAGCGCATCGAGCGGGCGCTCTGGGGGTACGTGAAAGGCCAGACGATCCTCTCGCTCGTGATCGGCACGAGCGCCGGGGTCGGCATGTGGATCCTCGGCACGACCGGGCTGGTCGACGGGGCGGAGCACTACGCGCTTCTGTTCGGCCTCTGGACTGCCTTCATCGAGGTGATCCCTTACATCGGCCCGTGGCTCTCGGCCGTGCCGCCGACGATCTACGCGCTGTTCGCCGACCCGTGGGGCCTGCTCTGGGTCGGTCTTCTCTTTCTCTTCATCTACCAGGTGGAAGGGCACGTCGTGGTGCCGAACGTGATGGCGAACGCCCTGCGCCTCCATCCGCTCCTGGTCATCTTCGGCCTCCTCGCCGGCGGCGCGCTCTACGGCATCCCGGGCGTGCTGGTCGCTCTGCCGACGATGGCGGGGATGCGCGCCATCTGGGAGTTCTTTGGCGCGCGGGTCACCTTCGAGCCATGGGGCGAGAGTGACCCCGTGCCGGTGGAGCTCGAGGTGGAGGCCCCGCCGGACGAGCCTCCAGTCGAGCCGCCGCGCGCGATCGGTGGCGGCAACCGGTGACAGTCACCTGCGGCGACCGACACCTGGCGCGTACGCTTCGGCGGTGATTTTCCCGGTTACCCGCCTGCGCCGCCTGCGGCGTACGGACACCCTGCGTGCGCTCGTGCGGGAGACGTCGCTGTCCCTCGACGACGTCGTGATGCCGCTGTTCGCGTGCCCGGGGGAGGGGGTCGCGCGGCCGGTCGATGGGCTCGACTCGATCGCGCAGCGCTCCGTGGACGAGATCGCGCGCGAGGGTGCCGAGCTGTGGCGGCTCGGCGTGCGCGCCGTGCTCCTGTTCGGGATCCCCGAGGAGAAGGACGAGGCCGGTTCCGGCGCCTGGGACGACGACGGCATCGTGCAGCGTGGGCTTCGCGCCCTGCGCGCCGAGGCGCCGGGGCTGACGCTGCTCACCGACGTCTGCCTCTGCGAGTACACGTCGCACGGCCACTGCGGCGTCCTCTCGGGCGGCGAGGTGGCGAACGACGAGACACTCGAGCTGCTCGCACGCACGGCGGTGAGCCATGTCGAGGCCGGTGCTGACGCGGTGTGCCCGAGCGACATGATGGATGGCCGCGTGGCCGCGCTCCGGGCTGCGCTGCCGGAGACGCCGATCGTGTCCTACGCCGCCAAGTACGCGTCCGCGTTCTACGGGCCCTTCCGAGAGGTGGCGGAGTCTGCACCTGCGTTCGGCGACCGTCGCGGCTACCAGATGGATCCGGCCAACGCGCGGGAGGCGCTGCGCGAGTGCGCCCTCGACCTGGAGGAGGGTGCAGATGTGCTCATGGTCAAGCCTGCGCTCGCCTACCTCGACGTGGTGCGCGCCGTGCGGGAGCGCTTCGACTGCCCGGTGTGGGCCTACAACGTCTCGGGTGAGTACGCGATGGTGAAGGATGCCGCGGCCGCCGGTCATCTCGACGAGCGCCAGGCTGCGCTCGAATCGCTGACCGCGATCAAGCGGGCCGGTGCCGGCACCGTCGTGACGTATTGGGCCAAGGATCTCGCCGCGTGGCTCTGACGGAGCGCAGCACGCTGTGGCAGCGTGCGATCAGCCTCATCCCGGGCGGCGTCAACTCGCCCGTGCGGGCGATGCGCGCCGTCGGGCTCGACGAGCCCGTGTTCGTGCGCAGCGGCGACGGGGCGTATCTGGAGGACGTCGACGGCCGCCGCTACGTCGACTGGGTGCAGTCGTGGGGCCCACTGCTCTTCGGTCATGCCGACCCGGAGACGCTGGCTGCGATCGAGGGCGCGGCGCGAGCGGGGACCACCTTCGGAGCGCCAACCGAGGCGGAGGTCGAGCTCGCAGCCGAGATCGTCGACGCCGTGCCGTCCGTCGAGATGGTGCGGCTCGTCTCCTCGGGCACGGAGGCGGCGATGAGCACGCTGCGGCTCGCCCGCGCCGTGACCCGCCGCGACCGCGTGCTCAAGTTCGCGGGCTGCTACCACGGCCATGCGGACTCGTTCCTCGTCAGCGCCGGCTCGGGCCTCGCCACGCTCGGCATCCCGTCGAGCCCCGGCGTCCCCGCCTCCGTCGCTGCGGACACGATCGTGTGTGCCTTCAACGACGTCGACGGGGCGGCGCAGGCCGTCGCGCAGCACTCCGGGGGCCTGGCGGCGGTCGTGGTCGAGCCGGTGGCCGGGAACATGGGCGTCGTACCGCCTGCACCCGGGTTTCTGGAGGCGCTACGCGAGCTCTGCGACGCGTCGGGCGCGCTGCTCGTCTTCGACGAGGTGATCACGGGGTTCCGTGTCGCGCGCGGCGGCGCGCAGGCGCGCTTCGGTGTCCTGCCCGACCTGACCATCCTGGGCAAGATCGTGGGCGGCGGCCTGCCGTTGGCTGCCTTCGGCGGCCGGGCGGAGCTGATGGAGCGACTGGCGCCGGTCGGTGACGTCTACCAGGCCGGCACGCTGTCCGGGAACCCGCTTGCCACCGCGGCCGGGCTGTCGGTGCTGCGGCGGCTCCGCGACCCGCGTGTCTACGACGAGCTCGAGCGGACCGGTGCGCGACTCGAGGTGGGTCTCTCGCCCTTCGGCACCGTGCAGCGCGTCGGTGCGATGGCGACCCTCTTCGCGCGCGAGGGCGACGTGCCGGACTTCCGCGCCGCCGCCGCCGCTGACACCGACCGATACGCGGCGCTGTTCCGGCACCTGCTCGAGCAGGGCGTCTACGTCGCACCGTCCCAGTTCGAGTGCCTCTTCGTCTCGACGGCACACGGCGACGACGAGGTGGACACGTCGGTCGCTGCAGTCCGCAGCTTCTTCGAAGCCGCGGACTAGAACGGGGCCATGGAGACATCGACCGAACTGTCGTTGTTCGACGCCATCGCCGACGAGGCGAGCCGTGAGAGCCGTCTCTGGGAGGAATCACTGCTCTCGAGGCACGAGCGTCAGCCCATGCCGGTCTTCTCGCCGCTCGTTGGCGATCCGGCGCTGGCGATCGGCGTGGAGACGATCTACGAGGGCTACCTCGTCCACTACGGGCGTCCGCGCTTGTTCGCGCCGGCCGACGCCGACACGGCGCTCTTGCTCGGCGACTACCTGTACGCGCACGGCCTCGTCCGCGTCGCGGCGACCGGGAACGTCGCGGCGGTGCACGACCTTGCGGAGCTGATCTCGCTCTGCGCGCAGGGACGTGCCGACGGGAGACGTGGGGACGGAGTCGCCTGGGCAGCGACCGTGGCCCTCCTGGGGAACGGCGCACTGGACTCCGCGCGCGCGTCATTGCGCGACGCGGGCGACGCGGCACCGCTCGAGGACGTTGCACGTTCCGCCTGCGGCGACGTCGCGGTCGACGCGGCGCTGACCCGGCACACTCGCCTCGCCGAATCGCGAGCGCCGCGAGCCGCACCCGATGCGAGTGGCCGGGCGGTGCGCTAGAGTCGCGCCCGTGGTCGGCTCGATCGGCGTTCTGCTCGCGGACGCGGCGGAGGAAGGGCGCAACGTCATCCTCTCGATGCTCGTCGTCGGCCTGATCTTCTGCGCGGTGATCGTCCTCGGCGAGCTGTCGCACCACGCGGCCGCGAAGCGCAAGGCCGCGAAGCGCCGCCCGCTCTAGCCTCGCGGTCGGCTGACCTCGAGTACGTTGACCGCGCTCGGGTGGGGTCTCGCCACCCCGCCCGAGCGATCTTCGCTCGGCGCGGCGCGCCACAGGTCTTGAGCCGGTCGCCGCGGCGCGCGATGCTCTGCGGTGTGACGGGTGAGCTGCCGACCGGGACGGTGACGTTCCTGTTCACGGACGTGGAGGGGTCGACGCGGCTGTTGGACGAGGTTGGTGACGGGCGGTATGCGGAGCTGCTCGCGGAGCACCATCGCGTGTGCCGCGAGGCGTGGGCGGCGCACGGCGGGGTCGAGGTGGATACGGCGGGCGACGCGTTCTTCGTGGCGTTCGCCCGGGCTTCGGACGCGTTGCGCGCCGCCGCAGCGGCGCAGCAGGCGCTGGCGTCGACGCCGTTGCGTGTGCGGATGGGGGTGCACACGGGTGAGGTGTTGCTCGGGGAGACCGGCTACGTGGGGCTGGAGGTGCACCGGGCGGCGCGGATCGCGGCGGCCGGGCACGGAGGCCAGGTGCTGGTGAGCTCGTCGACGGTGGCGGCTGCCGGTGACGCTGCCGCGGAGCTGACCGACCTCGGCGATCATCGCTTCAAGGATCTGGCCGCCCCGGAGCGGGTGTACCAGCTGGGTGAGGACACCTTTGCGCCGCTCGAGAGCCTCTATCACGTGACGCTGCCGGTACCGGCGACCCCGTTCCGCGGACGTGCGGCGGAGCTCGAGGCCGTCGTCGCGCTGCTGGCTCCAGACGGCCCGTGGCTGGTGACGCTCTCCGGCCCGGGTGGGACGGGCAAGACCCGTCTCGCCCTGCAGGCGGCCGCTGAGGCGTCGGACGGTTTCTCCGACGGAGTGTTCTGGGTCGGCCTGGCGGCGCTTCGTGATCCGCTGCTCGTCGTGCCGCAGCTCGCCCGGGCGGTCGGGGTCGCGGAGCAGCAGGGTCGCCAGTCGCTCCAGGTGCTCGCCGAGCGGCTGGGGGGCAAGCGGCTACTGGTGCTGCTCGACAACGCCGAGCAGCTCTTGCCCGACCTGGCCGCCGAGCTGGCGTTGCTGCGCGCGGCTGTTCCGACCCTGCGCCTGCTCGTCACCAGCAGGGAGCGGCTGCAGCTGGCAGGGGAGCGCGTCCATCCGGTGCCGTCGCTCGAGGAGGACGAGGCCGTGCAGCTCTTCTGTGAGCGGGCCGCGGGCGTCGGCCCTGCGCTCGAGCCCTCGGACGCCGTGCGGGAGCTGTGCGCCAGACTCGACCACCTCCCGCTCGCGCTGGAGCTCGCCGCGGCGCGGACGGTGCTGTTCACGCCGGAGCAGCTGCTGGAACGCCTCTCACAACGGCTCGACCTGCTCGAGGGCGGGCGCGACTCCGATCCGCGCCAGCTGACACTCAGGGCGACGATCGAGTGGAGCTACGACCTCCTCGACGAGGCCGAGCGCCGGCTGTTCGGGTCGTTGTCGGTGTTCGCAGGCGGTTGCACCTACGAGGCGGCCGAGCAGGTCTGCGGCTCCGACGCGAACACCCTGCAATCACTTCTCGACAAGAGCCTCGTGCGACGGCACGACACCGACCTCGGCGCGCGCTACTGGATGCTCGACACGATCAGGGAGCTCGCGGTCGAGAAGCGCCTCTCCGACGCAGATCGAGAGCTCACGTCCCGCCGCCACGCCGATTGGGTGCTCGAGTGGACTTCGCGGCTCGACATCCGCGGACGCGATCAACAGGCGAACCTGTCGCGGCTGCGACACGAGCTGCCGAACGTTCGCGTCGCGCTGGACGAGCTCGGGGGCAGCGAGTGCTCGTGTGACCGACTGCGGCTCGTGACGAGTCTGGCGCAGGGAATGTTCCAACTCGGTGCCGCAGTCGAATCTCGGGCATGGTTCGACGACGTGCTCGGTGCGAGCGAGCGCTGCCCGTCGGAGCTCCGCGCTCGTGCGCTCGCCTACGCATCGATGCAGATGACCCTCACGGGCGATGCCGAAACCGGGCTCCGCCGTGCGATAGACGCAACCGAGCTCGTCGGGCAGGACGACCCGGATCTCATCGCGGAGGTCCTCCTCGCCGCGAGCGTGGCGCAGCTCGGGTCGGGCAATCTGGTTGCGGCTGAGCAGTTGGCGGCACAGAGCCTGTCCCGGGCACACGAGCTCGACAACGCACCGCTGATCGGTGACCTCCGCAACAACCTCAGCTACCTCGCGCTCCTGAACGGCAATCTCGATCTCGCACGCGACACCGCCGAGGGCGCGCTCGCCGAGGCCCGGCGGCGAGCAGATCACCACCTGGCAGCTGTGCTGCTGCACAACCTCTTCATGATCGCGCTCGAGAGCGACGCTCCTCCCGACGCGACTCGGCATCTCGACGAAGCCATGGAGATCGCGCGCCGACACGGTTTCACCGAGGTCCTGCGTTACGCGGTCGAGGGTGTCGCGGCTGTCGCCGCCGGTGAAGGTGCGCTCGACGTCGCGGCGACGTTGCTCGGAGCGACGTCGTCCCGTGAGAGGTCCGGAGGAGAGCTCGAGGACAGGCTCTGGCGGCAGACCACCGACAACGTCCGCTCGTCCCTCGGCGAGGCCGCATTTCAGGAGCTCACGGCAGCCGGCGAGAGCCTGGGCCTGGAGAACGCAGCCGATCTCGCAGCGCGTTGGATCACGGAGCAGGAGCTCTACGGTGCAATGGGCACGGGACCATGAGCCGCGATCTGCCGAGTGGCACCGTCACGTTCGTGTTCACCGATATCGAGGGGTCGACGCGCCTGCTCGAGGAGGTCGGTGACGAGCGGTACGGAGAGCTGCTGGCGGAGCACCACCGGGTGTGCCGCGAGGCGTGGGCGGCGCACGGCGGGGTGGAGGTGGATACCGCGGGTGATGCGTTCTTCGTCGCGTTCTCGCGTGCGTCCGATGCGCTGGCGGCTGCGGCGGCGGCGCAGGCAGCGGTCGCCTCGATGCCGTTTCGTGTGCGGATGGGGGTGCACACGGGCGAGGTGACGGTGAACGAGACGGGCTATGTGGGTTTCGAGGTGCACCGGGCAGCGCGGATCGCGGCCGCGGGGCACGGCGGCCAGGTGGTCGTCAGCTCCTCGACGGCGGCGCTTTGTGGTGATTCACCACAAGCTGGTGTGCTGCGCGATCTGGGGGAGCACAGGTTCAAGGACCTGGCTGCTGCCGAGCGTGTGTTCCAGTTGGGCAACGAGGAGTTTTCTCCGCTCAAATCGCTGTTCCGGTCGAATCTGCCGGTGCCGGCGTCGTCGTTCGTGGGGCGGGAGCGGGAGTTGAGCGAGGTCGTGGGGCTGCTCGGGCGGGAGGACGTGCGGCTGGTGACGTTGACGGGGCCGGGTGGCACGGGCAAGACGCGGCTGGCCTTGCAGGCCGCGGCCGAGGCATCCGACCGGTTTCCCGACGGCGTGTGGTGGGTGCCGCTGGCACCGCTGCGCGACCCCGCGCTCGTGCTCTCGGCGGTGGCACGCGCACTCGACCTGCAGGAGGAGCCCGGACGAGATCTCGCCGACACCCTCGCGGCGAAGCTGGGTGGCAAGAGGCAGCTGCTGCTGCTCGACAACCTCGAGCAGCTGCTTCCGGAGGGCGCGGATGCGGCGGCCACTCTGCGGGACATCGGGGGACTGATGCTCGTGGTCACGTCTCGCGAGCGGCTGCAGCTGACCGGTGAGCACAGCTACGCGGTGCTGTCGCTCGACGAGCTGGAGGCGGTGGAGCTGTTCCTCCAGCGCGCTGCGGCGGCCGGGTCGTCGTTCGCCGTGACGGAGGCCGTGCTGGAGCTGTGTGCGCGCCTCGACCGCCTACCGCTGGCGCTCGAGCTGGCTGCGGCACGCACCGTGGTCTTCGCGCCGGATCAGCTGCTCGAGCGGCTCGGGCAACGGCTCGACCTGTTCAAGGGAACCCGAGACGCGGATCCACGCCAGCAGACGCTGCGTGCGACGATCGACTGGTCGTATCAGCTCCTCGGAGCGGAGGAGCAACGGGTGTTCTCGGCGCTGAGCGTGTTCGCCGGCGGCTGCACGTACGCCGCCGCCGAGCAGGTGGCCGGTGCCGATCCCGACACGCTTCAGTCGCTGCTCGACAAGAGCTTCCTGCGCCGCCGTGACGCCGGCCTCGCCCCGCGCTACTGGATGCTGGAGACTCTCCGGGAATACGCGGGGGAACGGCTCGAGGAATCCGGCCTCGCCGACGACGTCGGGCAGCGGCATGCCGAATGGGTCGTTCGGCTCTGCGCCGAGGCCGGCGAGGGGCTCAAAGGCCCGGAGCAGCTCGACTGGTTCGGCCGCCTCGACGTCGAGCTGCCGAACATCGGTGTCGGGAGCCGCTGGCTGCTCGAGCACGGAGGCGCGACCGATGCAGCTCGGCTCGCCACGTCGCTCTGGGTGTACCTGCAAGCGCGGTACCCGGAGGAGGGTCGACGCATGCTCGCCGCGGCTCTCGAGGCTCCCGGGGTCGATGCTCCCGATCGCGCGTGGGGACTGCTGGCGGCAGGGCACCTCAGCTTCTATCAGGGCGCCTTCTCCGAGTCCGAAGCTTTTCTGGTGGAAGCAGAGAGCCTGTTCCGGCAGCTGGACGATCAGGCTGGCCTGGCGTTGGTGCTCGGCCGCAGGGCTTGGCTCGAGCAGGAGCGGGGCGCCACCCCGGAGAGCGTGCGGCCGCTCACCGAGGAGGGACTCCGCGCCGCGGCAATGTTGGAGCCGCAGAGCTGGGATCGCGCTCTGGCGCTGATGCTCTTCGGCTGCGCGATCGCGTGGGCCGACGACGACGCGGTCGGCGTCGGCTTGCTCGAGGAGAGCCGTCGCATCTGGGAGGGGCTCGGGGACGGGCAGCACTCGGCGGAGGTGCTCAACAATCTGGGCTGGATCGCGCTGCTGACAGGTGACTACGACAAGGCTCGGTCCTACTGCCAGGAGAACCTCGCCGTCGCCCGTCACAGCCGAGACACGTTCCGCATGCAGCTGGCCCTGGGGAATCTCGGGCTTGCCGAGGCGCTCGCCGGGAACTTCGACTCCCTCCCGCCGCTCATGTGGGAAAGCCTCAACCTCATTCAGGAGCGAGGTGTCATCCGCGCAGTTCCCGAAGCACTCGTCGTGGTGGCCGCTCTGGCCGCACATCGTGGCGATATCGCGCGCGTGGGCCGCCTCGTCGGGGCCTGCGAAGCCCTGTACGAGACGACCGGTGCCACGTGGACCGACCCGGAACGCGAGCTCCTCGAGACGATCTTGCTGCCGGCCCGCGACTCGCAACCGCAGAGGTTCGACGATGCCCGTGGTCAGGGTCGCGCCCTGCCGACGGAGGAGACGATCGCCTGGGCGCTCGAGGGCCTGGGTCTCGCCGAAGGGCCGAACACCGGCGTGGCCTAGACTGACCGCCGGATGGCCTCCCCTGCCTCGGACCTGCGCGAGTGGATCGCGCTCCTCGAGCGCGAGGGCGAGTTGCGGCGCGTCACCGCCGAGGTCGACGCCGACCTCGAGATCACCGAGATCGTCGACCGCACCGTCAAGGGCAAGGGGCCTGCCCTCCTCTTCGAGCGCGTCAAGGGCTCCAAGCTCCCGCTGCTGATCAACCAGTTCGGCACCGAGCGCCGGATGTGCCTGGCCTTCGGCGTCGAGCGCCTCGACGACGTCGCTGCCAAGCTCGAGTCGGTGCTGGAGCTGCAGCCGCCGCAGGGGCTCGTGGACAAGGTGCGCAAGCTCGGCCAGCTGAAGTCGATCGCCGACTCGATGCCGAAGGAGGTCTCGAAAGCCCCATGCCAGGACGTCGTGCTCACCGGCGACGACGTCGACCTCGACCTGCTCCCCATCCAGCGCTGCTGGCCGCTCGACCCCGCCCCCTTCATCACGCTGCCCGCGGTGATCACGAAGGACCGTGAGACGGGCGTGCGCAACCTCGGCATGTACCGCATGCAGAAGGTCGACCGGCGCTCCACCTTCATGCACTGGCAGATCCACAAGGACGGGCGTGCCGACCTGCTCGCCGCACCGGACGGGCGCATCCCGGTCGCGATCGCCATCGGGCTCGACCCCGTCACGGCCTACTCGGCCAGCGCGCCGCTGCCCAAGCACGTGGGCGAGCTGATGCTCGCCGGCTTTCTCAAAGGCTCTCCGGTGCAGCTCGTCAAGTGCAAGACGGTCGACCTCGAAGTGCCTGCGAACGCCGAGATCGTGCTCGAGGGGTGGGTCGACGCCGCCGACACGGGTCTCGAGGGGCCGTTCGGTGACCACACCGGCTACTACACACCCGCCGAGGAGTTCCCCGTCTTCCGCATCTCTGCCATGACGATGCGCCGCGACGCGATCTACCCCTCGATCGTCGTCGGCAAGCCCCCGGCCGAGGACGCGTGGCTCGGCAAGGCGACCGAGCGGATCTTCCTCCCCGCGATCCGCATAACCGTGCCGGAGATCGTCGACTACGACCTGCCCGTCGCCGGCGCCTTCCACAACTGCGTCATCGTCTCCATCCGCAAGCGCTTCCCCGGGCACGCCCAGAAGGTGATGCACGCCGTCTGGGGGCTCGGGCTGCTGTCGCTCTCGAAGACGGTCGTCGTCGTCGACGCACACGTCGACGTGCACGACTACGAGCAGGTCTTCTTCACCGCCTGCGCCAACGTCGACCCGGCGCGCGACGTCATGCTCAGCGAAGGGCCGCTCGACCAGCTCGACCACGCGCCGACGCGGCAGTTCTACGGCGGCAAGCTCGGCATCGACGCCACGGCCAAAGGCCCAGCCGAGGGCACGCGCGAATGGCCGCCGATGATCGAGATGAGCCCGGAGGTGAAGGCGCTCGTCGACCGGCGCTGGGCAGAGTACGGCCTCTGACGGCGCGCTCTGCGCCCACCGTGGGACTGTCCCCCCTCCCACATGCCGGTTCCCCGTGCGCGGTCCGGCCGACCTGTGCAGAATCCCGCTCGTGTCGTTGACACCGGGGACGCGTGGGCGATTGAATCCGGGGCGGGAGCCGATCGGGTGAACGACAGCCACGACGACAGCCAGCACCTCGCCTCGCCGAGCCTGTGGCCGATCGGGTTCGCGATCGGCATCGCGTGCCTGCTCGTCGGGCTGGTGCTCTCCGTCACGGTGCTCGTCGTCGGAGCCATCGTCGCCGTGCTCTTCGGGTGGCTCTGGGTGCGCGACCTCGTTCGCAAGCACCCGCACGAGGCCGCTGTCGAGGAGACCGCGACGGCGGAGAGCGACGCGGAGCTCGAGACGTACGACCGCAATGCGTTCCTGAGCGCGACCACGATCGGCCTCGGAGCCGTGATCGGAGCCGCCGTCACCCTCCCATCGCTCGGGTTCATGGTGCTGCCGTCCTTCACCGGCGAGGGGATCGCAACCCATGACGTCGATCTCGGTCCGCTCTCCAACTTCCCCGAGGGGAAGTACGTGATCGCGACGTACACCGAGAACCCGGCGCGGGGCGACGTCTCGCGGCGCGCGGCGTTCGTGCGTAACAACGGCTTCACCGAGGACGGCACTCCGAGCTTCTCGATTCTCTTCAGCCGCTGCGTCCATCTCGGCTGCCCCGTGCAGCCGAACGGTCCGTTCGACGGCGACCCGGTCAGCTATCAGGCGAAGGGGCTGCCCGAGGTGACCCTGCAGCCGGTACTCGCAGCCAGCTTCGGCTGCCCGTGCCACGGCGGTCTCTACGACGGCGAGGGGAACCGCAGCGCCGGCCCGCCCGTCCGCTCGCTCGACCGCTTCGAGTTCTCGATCGTCCACGGGAACCTGATCCTGGGCCGGGCGTTCAGCGTCGGCAACGTGGAGGGCACGGGCGCCAAGGCGCAGATCACGAAGTACTACAAGGCGTACCCGGGCGTCCACGTCGACGGCGTCGAGAAGTGGCTGTATCCCATCCCGACGCCGGGGTCGACGAGCTAGCGCATGCCCAAGTCAGCTTCCAGGCAAAAGGCTGAGGCCGCCGTGCTCGTCCCCCTCGACTGGCTCGAGGAGCGGTCCGGGCTCGTCGGCTACACGAAGTGGTTCCTGTTCCGCAACGTGCCGCGGGACGTCAACTGGATGCAGACTCTCGGCGCGGCGACGCTGACGGCCTTCCTCGTGCAGACGGTCACCGGCGTGATCCTGGCCATGTACTACAAGCCCGATCCCGACCGCGCCTACGAGTCGATCCAGAACATCACCAACGAACTGACGCTCGGCTGGCTCGTGCGCGGCATGCACAAGTGGGGCGCCAGCGTGTTCATCATCCTCATGTTCCTGCACATGGGGCGCACGTTCCTGTTCGGCGCCTACAAGTACCCGCGCGAGCTGAACTGGATCATCGGCGCGCTCCTGCTCGTGTCGGGGATGCTCGAGGGCTTCACCGGCTACCTGCTGCCCTGGGACCAGACCGCGTACTGGGCCACCGTCGTCGGCATCAACATCAACGCCACCGGCCCGTTCGTCGGGCCGTTCCTGGCCCAGTTCCTGCAGGGTGGGCTCGCGATCGGTCCAGACACGCTGTCCAAGTTCTACGCCCTGCACATGCTCGCCGTCCCCGGCCTGATCATGGCGCTCATCGGGCTGCACCTCTATCTCGTGGTGCGGCTCGGCGTCACGTCGCCGCCGTGGTCGGACGTTCGGGCGGGTCGCGAGCGCGGCGACGAGGCCACGACGGGTGCGCGCGAAGGGCTGATCCGCCCGCCTGCCGACGTGAGCCCTGCGGAGGAGAGCGAGTAGATGGCGCCGTCGAAGGCACAGCGCGCGCGCCGCGCGGAGTTCGCCCGCTACAAGGAGGACGTCAAGCGGGAGGGGAAGCCGTTCTTCCCCCACGCGATGCTGCACGACACGATCATGTCGCTCGTCGTCGTGGCTGTGATCATCGGGCTGGCCTGCATCTGGTACTACACGGCGGGCGACACCGAGAAGGGGAAGGGCCTCGACCCCGGTATCCTCGGCCCCTGGTACGCCGAGAAGGCCGACCCCGGCACGTTCCAGTTCGTGCCGCGGCCCGACTGGTTCTTCTACTTCCTCTTCTACCTGCTGCGCATCTTCAAGTGGCCGAGCACGGTCGTGCTCGGGACGGTCGGCATCCCGACGATCCTGCTCATCTTCCTCGTCGGGCTGCCCTTCTACGACCGCAGCCGCGAGCGGCGCCCACTGCGGCGGCCGGTCGCGATGGTGACGGCGGTGATCGTCATCCTCTCGATGGGTGTGCTGACCTGGAAGGGCGCCACCGCCGAGGAGGCGCTCGGCAGCGAGCTGATCGCGCAGGGCGCACCGGAACAGTGGGCCGCCGACCAGGGCTTCACCGGCAACTCCGCGGCCGAGGCCGGAGCGGTGCTGTTCGCGCAGTCGGGGTGCCTCAACTGCCATACGTACGGCGGCTACGGGAGCGGCAACCTGGGCGCGCCCGACCTGACCGACGTCGGTGCGTCCGGCCGCGGGATCGAGGGCTTCAAGAGCTACATCTCGAACCCGGCGCAGTACGGCAACAACGTGATGATCTCGTACGCCTACCTCGGCGAGGAGAACCTCACCAAGATCGCCACCTTCCTCGACGCCTCCCGCGGCCAGCAGGAGGGGAAGTAGCAGTAGCCCTGTCGGGGATCCCCCGCCCTCGTCCTGAGGCGCCCTCCCGACTGTCCCGCATCCAGAGCTTGCGCCAGGTCGAGCGCGCCGTGCCGGGCTAGGCTCCCGACGTGCGGATCTTCCTCGGAGTCACCGGAGCCTCGGGCGCACCGTACGCCCAGGGCATCCTGCGCGCGCTCGTCGCCGCGGCCTGCGAGGTGGGCGTCTGCGCCTCGGCCGCCGGCGTGGAGGTGCTCGCCACCGAGCTCTACGGCGACGCCTCGTTGCCGCGCGACGAGGTGCTGCGGCGGTTCGTCGGCGACGGGCCCGAAGGTCGCGTCACGGTCTACGCGATCGACGACTGGCGCAGCCCGTACGCCAGCGGGTCGGCGCAGGTCGACGCGTACGTCGTCTGCCCCTGCTCGATGTCCACCGTGGGCACGCTCGCGACGGGCGCCATGGCGAACCTCATCCACCGCGCCGCTTCCGTGGCGCTCAAGGAGCGACGGAAGCTCGTGCTCGTGCCGCGCGAGACGCCGCTGTCGGCGATTCACCTCCGCGGTCTGGCGACCCTGCACGAGGCGGGAGCGGTGATCCTCTTCGCCGCGCCGGGCTTCTACCACGGAGCCGAGACCGTGCAGGACCTCGTCGACTTCGTCGTCGCACGCTGCCTCGACCAGCTCGGCATCGAGAACGACCTGATCCGACGGTGGGGTGCACATGACGGTTGAGTCGGGCTCCCTGGCGGCGGACGAGGTGCGGGGCATGTTCGACCGCATCGCGCCGGTCTACGACGCGATGAACCGCGTCATGACGGCGGGGCTCGACCAGTCCTGGCGCCGGCTGGCCGCGCAGGCGGTCGTCCGGCCCGGCGATCGCGTGCTCGATGCGTGCTGCGGGACGGGCGACCTGGCGCTGGCGGCGGAGCGCGAGGGCGGCATCGTCACCGGGCTCGACTTCTCGCCGCGCATGCTCGAGCGCGCCCGGCGCAAGTCGG
Source organism: uncultured Actinomycetes bacterium (assembly GCA_963703975.1). Lineage (GTDB taxonomy): Bacteria > Actinomycetota > Thermoleophilia > Gaiellales > Gaiellaceae > Gaiella. The sequence goes on along the minus strand of CAVPGO010000015.1, from coordinate 176,827 downwards.
CATCGGTCGAGTGGGTGGAGGGCGACATGCTCGCGCTGCCGTTCCCCGACGCCTCCTTCGATGCCGCCACCGTCGGCTTCGGCGTGAGGAACGTCGACGGGCTCGAGCAGGGCGTGGCGGAGCTGCGCCGCGTGCTGCGCACGGGCGGCCGCCTGGCGATCCTCGAGATCACCCAGCCGCGCGGCGTGCTGCGCCCTTTCTTCACCGTCTGGTTCGATCGGATCGTGCCGGCGCTCGGGAGGGTGCTCCCGGGCGGAAGCGCGTACACGTACCTTCCGGCGAGTGTCCGCCGTTTCCCGGGCGCGGAGGGGCTCGCGGCGCTGCTCGAGCGCACGGGCTTCCAAGACGTCCGGTTCAGGCTCCTGGGCGGGACGATCGTGGCCCTCCATACCGGGACCGCCGCATGAGCCCGCTCGACGTGGTGCGGCGCACCCCGGGGCTCGACGCCTACCTGGAGGAGGTCGAGGGACGGCTCGCCGAGACAGTCGCCAGCCACCCCGGGCTCGTCGCCGCTGTCGGCGCCGACGCACTCGCTGCGGGAGGGAAGCGGCTACGGCCGCTGCTCACGTTTCTCTCGTCCGCGCCCGGCGCACGTCCTCCCGTCACGGCCGGTGCGGCGGTCGAGCTCGTGCACATGGCAACACTCGTCCACGACGACCTGATCGACGGCGCGCGCCTGCGACGCGGCCGCGCGGCGGCCTGGACCGAGCACGGCGTCGACGCGGCGCGTGCGGCCGGCGACTACCTGTTCGCGCGCGCTTTCACCGAGCTCTCCTCGAACGGCGAGCCCGGGGCCGTGGCCGTGCTGGCGGACGCCTCCCTGGCCCTGGCACGCGGTGAGGCGTTGCAGCGGCAGCAGCGTCACGACCCGGACACGACGGTGGAGGCGTACCTCGAGCGGTGCACGCTCAAGACGGGCAAGCTGTTCGAGGCGGCCTGCGTGCTCGGTGGCGGGAGGGGTGACTACGGCCGACTCCTCGGGGTCGCCTTCCAGATCGCCGATGACATCCTCGACTGCGCCGGCGACACGTTCGAGACGGGGAAGGTGCCCGGTACCGATCTGCGTGACGGCACGCCGACGCTGCCCCTGTTGCTCGCGGCGCAGGAGGACGCCTACGTGCGGTCGGCCCTGGCCGGCGGCTCCCTCGACGGAACCCTCGTCCGGGTTGCCGCGAGCGGCGCGTTGGAGCGCTCCCGCGCCACTGCCCTCGACTACGCTAGGAGGGCGAGGGAGGCTCTGAACGGCGCGCCGCGCCGCGCGGAGCTCGAGGCCCTCGCCGACGCAGTCGTCGATCGCTCCCGCTGATGGCACTCCTCGACCAGACCAGCACGCTCGCGCCCGTCCGGGTCAAGGTCGAGGCGGGCGAGCGCCTGGACGTCGAGGACGGGCTGGCGATCCTCGAGTCGGACGACCTCCTCGAGTTGGGCGAGCTGGCCGACCTCGCACGACGTCTGCGCGGCGGCACGGACGAGGTCTACTTCGTCCAGAACATCTACTTGAACCAGACGAACGTCTGCCGCGTGAAGTGCAAGTTCTGCGCCTTCGCCGCGACGCAGAAGCAAGAGCACGCCTACACCATCACGACCGAGGAGCTCGTGCGCGACGCAGTCGAGCAGCACGTCGAAACCGCGTTCACCGAGATCCACATGGTCAACGGCGAGAGCCCGCACGTCGGCTTCGACTTCTACCTCGACACGATCCGCTCGTTGCACGAGGAGCTTCCCGACGTGCACCTGAAGTGCTACACGGCTTCCGAGATCCACCACATGACGACCCTCTCGGGGCTCACGCACGAGGAGGTGCTGCGCGAGCTGCAGGCGGCCGGTCTCGGCTCGCTCCCCGGGGGCGGCGCGGAGGTCTTCGCCGACCGGGTGCGCCGGCTCGTGGCGCCCGGCAAGGAGCACCCCGACATCTGGTTCCACGTGCACGACACGGCGCACCGCATGGGGATCCCGACGCACTGCACGATGCTCTACGGCCACGTCGAGACCTACGAGGAGCGCGTCGACCACATCATCCGGCTGCGCGACCAGCAGGATCGGACCGGAGGCTTCCTGGCCTTCGTCCCGCTCGCCTTCCACCCGGAGAACACCGTCTTCGAGCGCCGCGGCTTCAGGCACACGACCGGCGCCGACGACCTGAAGATGCTCGCGTTCTCCCGGCTGATGCTCGACAACGTCCCGAACGTCAAGGCCTACTGGATCATGATGGGCATGCCCATGGCGGCGGTTGCGCTCCACTTCGGCGCCAACGACGTGCAGGGCACCGTCGTGCGCGAGGAGATCTTCCAGGCGGCGGGTGCAAGCGCCGGAACCGAGCAGAAGGTCTCCGAGCTCGTGCGTTTCGTACAGGAGGCCGGCCGAGTCCCCGTGCAGCGCGACACGCTCTACAACGAGCTCCGGCGTTGGTGAGTGCGAGCCACGTGATCCGTCTCGGCCGCATCTCGTACGTGAACATGGCGCCGGTCTTCTTCCGGCTCGAGCACGACGTCGAGGAGGTGGTCGGCGTCCCCACCGACCTGAACCGGATGCTCGTCGCGGGGACGCTCGATCTGGCACCGATCTCCTCGATCGAATACGCGAGGCACGCCGACAGCCTGCGGCTGCTGCCGCGCCTGTGCGTCTCGTCGGAAGGCGCCGTCGACTCGATCCAGCTCGTGACCCGCCTGCCGCTCGGCCGTGTGCGCTCGGTCGCCGTCACGCCGGAGAGCGCTACCTCGGTCGTCCTAACGAGAGTGCTGCTGCCGCAGGCCGAGCATGTGCCGCTCGGCGAGCCCGCGGATGCCACCCTGCTCATCGGCGACGCTGCGCTGAAGAGCGCCTTCGAGGACCCGACGCCACACCACGATCTGGGACGCCTGTGGCTCGAGCGCACCGGCCTGCCGATGGTGTTCGCCGTGTGGGCGGCACCCGAGCCGGTGGCGGACGGCCTGCGCGACCTCGAGCATGCGCTCGTCGCCTCGGTGCGGATGGCGCGTGCCGAGCCCGAGCTCCTCGCGCGGGAGGCGAGCGTCCGCTACGGCTACCCGGCGGGATTCCTGGCCCGGTACTTCGAGAAGCTCCGCTACAGCTTCGGGCCGCGCGAGCGAGCCGGGCTCTACACGTTTCTCGAGATGGCGCGTGACGTCGGGGAGCTCGACCACCTGCCGGAGCTCAGGTTCGTCCGCGACGAGGTGACGGCGCGATGACCGCGCTCGCGCCGCCCCCCACCGTCGGGGACGTCCTGGAGAAGGCGGGTGCGGGCGAGCGCATCACCGACGAGGACGCCGCCACGCTCCTTCGCTCGCGCGACCTTGTCGCCGTGGGACGCGTGGCCAACGGCGTGCGCAACCGCAAGAACGACCCGCGGCGCGTGACGTTCATCGTCGACCGGAACATCAACTACACGAACGTCTGCTACACGGACTGCGACTTCTGCGCCTTCTACCGCAGCCCCGGCGACACGCGTGACGCCTACCTGCTGCCGAAGCCGGTCATCTTCAAGAAGATCGAGGAGACGCTGGCCATCGGCGGCACGGGCGTGCTCATGCAGGGCGGTCACCATCCCGACCTCGGCATCGACTACTACGAGGACCTGTTCCGCTCGATCAAGGCGCGCTACCCGATCTACCTGCACTGCCTCTCGCCGTCCGAGGTGCAGCACGTCGCACGCCGCTCGAAGCTGACCATTCCGGACACGCTCTCCCGGCTGCGCGACGCCGGCCTCGACTCGCTGCCGGGAGGAGGCGCCGAGATCCTCGTCGACCGCGTCCGTGACGTGATCGCCCCCAAGAAGACGACGAGCGACGAGTGGCTCGGCGTGATGCGAGAGGCGCACCGCCTCGGCATGTCGACGACGGCGACGATGATGTACGGCCACGTGGAGACGCTCGAGGAGCGCGTCGAGCACATGCGCCGCATCCGCGACCTGCAGGACGAGACAGCCGGCTTCCGTGCGTTCATCTCGTGGACCTTCCAACGGGACGGCAACCGCCTCGACGCCGTCGTGCGCGACGAGGAGATGCCCACCTCGTTCGACTACCTTCTGACCCAGGCCGTCTCGCGCATCTACCTCGACAACGTCCCCCACATCCAGTCGTCCTGGGTGACGCAGGGCCTGAAGATCGGCCAGGTGGCGCTCGGCTTCGGCGCCGACGACATGGGCTCGGTGATGCTCGAGGAGAACGTCGTCTCCGCCGCCGGCACGACCCACCGCACATCCACCGAGGAGCTCGTGCACCTGATCAGGGCGCTCGGGAAGACCCCGGTGCAGCGAGACACGTTGTACCGCGACGTCAAGGTGTGGTGACCTGACCGCAGGGCGGTGGCGGCCGGCGTACGCCCGTAGCCGGCCGCGCCCGAGCGGCCGCGAACCCGCTCCGAGCGGCGTTCGGATCCTGTTAGCGCGACCGTTGTGCGGCGAAGCCGTCCGCTACCCTCGGGCGGGGTCATGGCCAGCAGCCGCCGTCTCTGCATCCTGCTCGCAGTCGCCGCCACGCTCGTGGGCGTCCTCGCCACGGCCGCCGCGGCGCAGGGGACGACGCTGTGGCCGGGTGTCACGTACGGGCAGACGATCCAGTTCACCCCGAACGGCCCGGTGGTGCTCAACGTGCTCGTGGGGCCGAGGCCGGGCGGGTCGACGACCCTGGCACCCGTCCTGTCGAACGACACCGTCTTGAACCGCGAGCGCGTCACCGCGATGCAGAAGCGCCTTGCGGCGACGGCGGTCACGGCCGGCGTCAACGCCGACTTCTCCGCCGTTCAGTCCGGGCGCCCTTCGGGGATGTTCATGCGGGACGGAGAGCTCGCGCTCGCGCCCAACGCGAACCGCTCCACGGCCGGCGTGCTCAGCGACGGCTCGCTCGAGGTGCGGCGCGTGTCGCTCCGGGGCACGTGGCGCGCGGCTGCCGCCCTGCATCCGCTGGCGCGGCTCAACGACCTGGCGCCGGCGGGCGGAGCCGCGGTGTTCACACCTGCCTACGGGGCGGCGACACCCGCTCTGGCGGGCGGCACCGCTGCCGTGCTGTTCCCGTTCCCGCTCCCGACGCCGGCTGTCGACCTGCCCGCCACCGTGACGGAGGTCGTCCGTGCCGACACGCCCGTGCCGATTCCCGTCGGCGGTGCCGTCCTGCTGGCGCAGGGAGCCGGGGCCGTCGCGGTCACGAGTGAGGCCTTGCCGGGTCAGAGCGTCACCGTCCGCCTCGATCTCAGCCCGGAATGGGCGGACCTCACCGACGCCGTCGGTGGCGGGCCCGTGATCGTGCGCGACGGCAAGGCGGTCTTCCGAGCCAACGAGCTCTTCACGCCGAGCCAGCTCAATCCGCGCGCGCCGCGATCGGCGGTGGGCCAGCGTGCGAACGGCCAGGTGCTGCTCGTCGCCGTGGACGGACGACAGCCGGGTTTCAGCGTCGGGATGACGAACTTCGAGCTCGCCCAGGCTCTCGTTCGGCTCGGCGCCGTCACCGCGATGGCCTTCGACGCAGGTGGGTCGACGACGCTGGCCTTCGACGGGACACTGCTGAACCGTCCTTCCGACCCGGCCGGCGAGCGGGCGGTCGGCTCCGCGCTGATGTTCATGTACGTCGGCGTCTTCCTGCCCGTGCCCCGGGCGCTGGTCTCACCGGACGGCGACGGAGTCGACGATACGGAGACCCTCTCCTATCGCCTCGTCCGCCCAGCGACGAGCACGGTCGTCACGCTGACACGGCCCGACGGAACGGTCGCGTTCACCGACTCGGCCGCCCACGACCCGGGCGCCTACCCGGTTCCCTTCCCGCCCGTGCCCGCCGACGGCACAGCCGCGGTGGCGCCGGCAGAGGGGCGCTGGACGCTGACGGCGCGATCGACCGACGAGCTCGGTCGGACGACGGCCATGAGCCGTGCCTTCGTCGTCAACACGACGCTCGGGTTCGTGCGCCTCGAGAAGAGGGTGCTGCGTCTGCCGCCTCAGGGCGCCGAGGTCGGAATCCTGTGGAAGCTCGCGCGACCTGCACGTGTCGGCGTCACCGTCGAGGCGGCCGACGGGACGGTCGTCCGCACCTTCTCGCGGCGACTCCTTTCGGCCGGCGACGGCGCGGTCACCTGGGACGGCCTGGGCCGCGGCCGCCAGCCGGTCAAGAGTGGCCGCTATCTCGTCCGGGTCAGCGCCGTGAACACCTTGGGGCGAACCGAGCAAACCGCAGCGCTCGTCGTGCGTCGCATCCCGGCGGCGGCGCAGTAGCGGAGGAGTGCCGCGACCGGTGCGCGTAGCATGCGCCGGTGCCGGCGGCCTCGATCCTGAGCGACCTCACCGACGCGGTCACCGACGCGATCGGCAATTACGGCGTCTACGCCGTCTTCGTCCTGATGATGGTCGACGCGGTGCTGCCGGCCGCGAGCGAAGTGGTGATGATCTACGCCGGAGCCGTCGCTGCGGGCGCCTTCGCCGGGCAGTCGGTGACGCTACTCGGTCACGAGTTCTCCTCGGGCTTCCCCGCCTACCTGGTCATGGCCCTCGCGGGCACGATCGGGTACCTCGTGGGCGCGATCGGCGGCTGGGCGATCGGCGACTACGGGGGGCGGCCGTATCTCGAGCGGCACGGCCGCTGGCTTCATCTCGACGAGGCGAAGCTCGACCGCGCCGAGGCGTGGTTCGACCGCTTCGGCAACTGGGCCGTGCTGCTCGGACGGGTGACACCTGTCGTGCGGTCGTTCATCTCGGTGCCCGCGGGCGTCTTCCGCTACCCGTTCGGCCCGTACGTGGTACTGACGGCGATCGGCTCGGCCGTGTGGTGCTTTGTCTTCGCCGGCGCCGGCTGGGCAGCGGGAGCGAGCTGGGAGGATCTGCACCAGTCCTTCGAGCTCGTCGACTATGCGGTCCTCGTCCTCGTCGTGGCAGGGATCGCGTTCCTCGTGTGGAAGCTCCAGCGGCGACGTCGCGCAGCATGAGACGACGGGCGGCCCCAGGGTCGCCCCTACAATGGCCAGGGTGATTCCGCTCATCGACGTGAAGGCGCAGTACGCGCCGCTGATTCCCGAGCTCCTGCGCCGCATCGCTGCCGTGCTCGAATCCGGCCGGCTGGTGTTCGGCCCGGAGGTCGAGGCCTTCGAGGCCGAAGCGGCCGCCTATCTGGGCGTGCCGCATGCGATCAGCGTCGCCAACGGCACCGACGCCATCGTTCTCTCTCTCGAGGCGATGGGGATCGGCTCCGGCGACGAGGTGATCTGCCCGGCGTTCACCTTCTTTGCCACCGCGGAGGCGATCGCTCGCGCCGGAGCGACCCCGGTCTTCGCCGACGTCGACCCGGTCACGCTCGACCTCGATCCGGACGACGTTGCCGCGCGGATCACCGAGCGCACGAAGGCGATCATGCCCGTGCACCTGTTCGGGCGCCCCGCGGCGCTCGTGGCGCTCGCCCAGCTCGGGTTGCCGCTGATCGAGGACGCCGCGCAGGCGTTCGGCGCGGACGGCATCGCCACCACGGGCGTCTGCTCCACGTTCAGCTTCTTCCCCACCAAGAACCTGTTCGCGCTCGGCGACGGTGGCCTGGTCGCCTGTCTGGACGGTGACGTCGCGGAGCGCGTACGGATGCTGCGCTTCCACGGCTCGCGGGACAAGCAGACCTTCGAGCTGGTGGGCACCAACTCGCGCCTCGACGCCGTCCAGGCCGCTGCGCTGCGCATCTTCCTGCCACATCTCGAGGAGTGGAACCGGTCGCGCCGCGAAGCAGCGGCCCGCTACGCGGATCTCGGGCTCGGCGAGGCCGTCGAGCTGCCGGTGGACGAGCCCGGGCACGTGTACCACTTGTTCGTCGTCCGCTCGCCGGATCGTGATCGCATCGCTGCGGCGCTTGCCGAGGCGGGGATCTCGTCGGCCTCCTACTACACGACGCCGCTGCATCTCCAGCCGGCGCTGCGCCACCTCGGGTGGAAGCCCGGCTCGCTGCCGGAGACCGAGCGCGCGGCGGCCGAGAATCTCGCGCTGCCGATGTGGGGCGGCATCGGCGCCGACGTCCAGGAGCACGTCGTCGCCACCGTGCTGGCGGCGGCCGGCGCCCGAGGCTGACGAAGGAGGGTCGGGGCGGGTGAGAAGCCCGGTCAGTCGACACAGCCTCTGGCAAGTGGCCGCCGACGGGGCGCTCGTCGCCGCCGCCTGGTGGCTGGCGTGGAGCCTGCGCTTCGACCAGGTGCGACCGCGGTACTACGACCGCTATCTCGACTGGGAGATCGTCCTGCTCGTCGTGGGCGTCTCGCTGCCCGTGTTTGCGCTCTCGGGCTTCTACAACCGGTGGTGGCGCTACGTCTCCACGCGGGACATGTGGGCGATCCTGCGCGGGGTCGTCCTCGCCGTCGTGGCGGTGTTCTTGGTCTTCACGCTGTTCGACATCCACCGGGCGGCGGTGCCGCGCGGCATCTGGTTCATCTTCCTGCTGCTCGGCCTGGCGTTCGTGACCGGGTCGCGACTCCTGGCGCGCACGCTCATCGAGCGGCCGCTCCCCGGCCGGATCGTGGCCCGCGGACGGGAGGTGATCGTCGTCGGGGCGGGTGACGCCGCGCAGCTCGTCGTGAAGGAGATGCAGCGCAATCCGGCGCTCGGTTACACGCCGATCGGGCTCGTCGACGACGACCCGCGCAAGCGCAACCTGCGCCTTCACGGCGTGAGGGTGGTGGGTACTGCGTCCGAGCTCGCTCAGCTGCTGCGCGACCGCCGGCCGGACGAGGTGCTGATCGCCGTTCCCTCCGCGACCGGTGCGTTCCGCGCCGGCATCGTCGAGACCTGCCGCGCGGCCGGTGTCCCCGTGAAGACCCTGCCCGGCATCGGGGAGCTCGTCTCGGGCGACTTCGACCTCACTCGCCAGCTCCGACCGGTGGAGGTGGAGGACGTGCTCGGCCGCGACCCGGTCGAGGTCGACCTCGATGCCATCGCCGAGTACCTCGCCGGCGAGATCGTGCTCGTCACGGGCGCGGGCGGCTCGATCGGATCGGAGCTGTGCCGCCAGATCTCCCGCGTCGGGCCGACGACCCTCCTGCTCGTCGATCACAGCGAGCCGCAGCTGTTCGAGATCGAGCGCGAGCTCGTGCGGGAGCGGGGCTTCACGGCGGCCGCGGCGATCGTCGCGGATGTCAAGGACAAGGCGAAGATGCAGCAGGTGTTCGAGCGCTACCGGCCCGGGCTCGTCTTCCACGCGGCCGCCTACAAGCACGTGGCGATGATGGAGGCCAATCCCGTCGAGGCGGTGCGGAACAACACGCTCGGAACGCGCACCGTCGCCGACGTGGCCGTCGAGTTCGGTGCCAAGCGCTTCGTGCTCGTCTCCACCGACAAGGCGGCCAACCCGCGCACGGTGATGGGGCAGTCCAAGGCGCTCTGTGAGTGGATCGTGGAGACCTGGGGGCACCGCGAGGACGTGTCGACCAGGTTCGTGGCCGTCCGCTTCGGGAACGTGCTCGGCTCGTCCGGTTCGGTGATCCCGATCTTCCGCCGCCAGATCGCGCGCGGCGGCCCGGTCACGGTGACCCACCCGGAGATGACCCGGTTCTTCATGACCATTCCCGAGGCCGTGCAGCTCGTCATCCAGGCGGGTGCGCTGGCCGAGCGCGGTCAGGTGTACGTGCTCGACATGGGCGAGGCCGTCCGGATCGTCGATCTGGCCGAGAAGATGATCCGGCTCTCCGGCAAGGAGCCCGGCACGGATGTGGCGATCGAGTTCATCGGGCCGGCGCCCGGCGAGAAGCTGCACGAGGTGCTCGTCGGCGACGACGAGGCGGTCACGCCGAGCGCACACCCGAAGATCCTCCGGGTCAGCCGCGCGCCGGTCGATCCGCAGTGGCTGGAGAGCGAGCTCGGCCAGCTGGAGGAGCTCGTGGAGGACGGCGAGACGCTCGAGCTCGTCGGCGCGTTGAACCGCATCGTGGCCGACCCGCAGCGCGTCGCCTCGACATCTGCCTGACCGTTGCTAGCCCAGCGCCGAGAGGAGTAGATCGAGCATCACCGCCGGATCGCGCGTGGCGGGCATCGAGGTGGCCGGCTTCCTCACGAGGACGAGGTCGCTCGCTCTGCCGAGCACGCGCAGGCGGCCGTCGGCCACGAGCCCTGCATCCACTGCGCCCAGCCGGCCGGCGAAGGTCGTGGCCACCGGCGTGCCGAGCGCGACGGCCTCCCGGTTCATCGTGCCGCCGGCCGAGACGACGAGATCGGCGAGTGCGACGAGGCTCTGGGCGTCGACGGCGCGCTCGGGCACGACGAGACCGGGTAGGCCACGCGCCGTGACCGCTTCCCGCTGCGCCGCGGTGCGCGTGAGCACCACCGCACGCACTGCGTGGTCCGACCCCAGCCGCTCGAGCACGTCGGAGAACAGCGGATTCCCGTGCCGGTGGTAGAGCGACACCTCCGGCGGCGTCCTGACGACGACGAGCACTCGTGTCAGGTCGAGCCCGAGCGTCGCCAGAACGGTCTCGTCCGGATGGAAGCCGTGCAGGTAGTACTCCTCCTTCAGCCCCTCGTAGCGGCGCACCTTGGCGGATCGCGCGCCGAGCCGGTCGAGCTGCTCCTGTGGGATCGCCTCGGGCACGACGACGCGGGTGGCGGCACGACAGCCGAGCGCATGCTGTGCCCGCGCGAACTCGTAGTCGAACGCGTACGCCGAGGAGATCCCCAACCCGCGGGCGGTGAGCGGCAGCTCGTGGGATGCGTGCGAGAGCGCGACGGCGATCCCACGCCCGCGGGCCCAGCGGCGCAGGGCATGCAGCCTCGAGGCCATGGCCCGCGCCTTCCCGACCCGGGTGGCGCCGCCGTGGGGTGGGCCGACGACCTCGTGCCCGATGCCTGCCGCGTCCAGCAGCTCGAGCGTCTGCGCAAAGTCACGGGCGGTGACGTCGACGTCGTGACCACGATCGTGCAGGATCGCGATCAGCGGCCGGAAGAACGGCACGTGCGGGGAGTTGGTGACGTCGACCCAGACCCTCATGCCGCTGCCTCCGTCGGCGTGATGCCTGCCTGCTCGCGTGCGAGCCACTCGGCCAGAAAGGGCTCCGCGAGCCGGTAGCGCCCGTCGGGCGTCTTCTCCACGACGTCCTCGCGAAGCAGCGCTGTCACCGCGCGCTGCACGAAGGTCGGCGCCGGCAGGCCGGCGGCGGCACGCGTGTCCTCCGCGTAGAGGCTTGCCGGCTCGGCGCGCAGCGCCAGCAGCACGAGGCGTTCGTTGCGCGTGGCGGCCTCCCAGATCCTGGCCAGGTTGTTGTGCTCCGCCCGCAGCACGTCGCGCAGCGCAGCCTCCACGTCTGTGAGGTGGGCACCGTGCCCGCGTGGCACGCGCGACCAGGTGAAGAACGCGAGCTCCTGTGTCGCGTAGGGATGGCCGTCGGTGGTCGTGAGGAGGGAGGCGAGCGCCTCGTCGTCGATGTCCCGCTCGGTTTCGACGAAACGCCCGCGCACGAACGTCGCCAGCGCCTCGGACGGGATACGGCCGATCTCCATCTGCCGTGCGCTGCGCCAGAAGGGCTCGTTGCGGTCGTTGAAGATCCGCTCGAGCACATGACGCTTGCTTCCGAGGTACACGTGCGCGACCTCGGGCTGGGTCTGGAACACGGCGCGCATGCGGTTGGGCAGGGTCTCGTCCAGCCGGACGACCTCCTGGAACTCGTCGAGCACGAGCGCAACACGCTTCTTCCGCTCTGCAGCGAGCACGCCGGGGAGCTCGAACAACCGGTCGATCGTGTCGTCGATGTCCGTCGTCCCGTGGGTTGCCTGGAACGAGAAGCGGATCGCCCCGTCGTCGGGGTCGATCTCCATCAGGGGCCGGAGCCGCAGCCCGCGGAAGAGCGCCGCTGCACGCTCGACGACCTGGCCCACCGGCGAAGCGAGATCGTCGACGATCGTCTTCGCCAGCGCGGCCGCGAACCGCTCCTTCGTCGGGGTGCGCAGAAGGTCGCAATACGCGACGAGCACACCCTTGCGGCCCACGTCGTGCATCGCCCGCAGGATGAGGGAGGACTTGCCGTAGCGGCGCGGAGCCAGCAAGACGACATCCTGGCCGCTGCGCAGGTCGCCGCCGAGAGCGACGAGCTCCTGTTCCCGGTCGACGAAGGCGTCGTCGACGGCGAGCGCCCCGAAGGTGAACGGATTCTCGTTATACACGACTGCATTATGCAGGAAAGCATAACGATCATAATACTAGCTAGTATAATACTGCAATGTATATGTTGCCTCTTCACACGCTCCGATAAGCTTGTCTTATGGACACACGGCAGCTGGCCGCGTTCTGCGCCGTCGTCGAGCGGCGCAGCTTCTCCCAGGCCGCCGAGCGTCTCGGCGTCACGCAGCCGGCGGTCTCGCTCCAGGTGCGGGCCCTGGAGAAGCGCCTGGGCACGCAGCTGCTCGACCGCTCCGGGCGCCGTGTCGAGCCGACGGAGGCCGGCTGGAGGCTGTACCGCGGCGCGCAGCGGCTGCTCACCCTCGAGGAGCAACTCCTCGACGAGGTCGCCGCCGAGGCGGACGGCGACCTCGTCGGCCAGCTTTCGATCGGCGCCTCGACCGGCCCCGCAGCGATCGTGCTGCCACTGCTGCTGTGCGAGTTTCAGCGGGCGCATTCGGAGGTGCGCGTCGCGCTCGAGGTGCACGACACGCAGACCGTCGTGGATCGCGTCGCAGAGCGGGAGCTCGAGCTCGGCATCGTCGGTGCCGCCCGCCGGCACCGCGGTGTGCGGTTCGAGCCGTTCCTGCGCGACGAGGTGATTCTCGCCTGCCCCGCCGGTCACCCGTTCGCCGGGCGGACGATCGAGCTGGAAGAGCTCCGTGGGCAGGCGCTCGTCGTCATGCAGGAGGGGGCGGGGGTACGCCAGGTGATCGAGGACGAGCTCCGGAAGCAGGGAGTGCGCCTGCGCGACCTCGACGTGCGCCTCGAGTTGGGGCTGCAGGAATCGGTGCGGAGCGCGGTCGTCGGAGGCTATGGGGTGGCGTTCATCTCACGCGCCGCGATCGAGTCGGAGCTGGCCGCCGGGCGGCTGGCCGAAGCGCGGGTGGAAGGGATGGACGCGCGGCGCGAGATCTCCCTCGCGCGCGCCACGGGCAGGGTGGCGACGCGTGTCGCCGACGCGTTCGTCGCATTCTCCCGTGACCGCCTGAAGCCGTGAGCAGGCTGATCAAGGTCGGCCCCGGCTCGGTCGCGGAGCTCGGAGACGTCCTCGCCGAGGTCGGGATCACGCGCCCGCTCCTCGTCACGACACGTCGCGGTGCCGTCGCCGCCGCACAGCTCGCGCTTCCGGTGGTCGCCGTCTTCGACGGGGTTCGCCCGCACGTCCCGGCCGAGACGGTGCAAGCGGCCGCGGCCCGCGCCGTGGAGGTCGACGCCGACGGGCTGGTGGGCCTCGGCGGCGGTGCGGCGATCGACACCTCGAAGGCCGTCGCGGCCGCGTTGCTGCGCGACGACCTTGTGGTGAATCACCACAAGCGCGTGCCGGTTGTGGCCGTACCGACCACGTACGCCGGTGCCGAGTGGACGTCCTACTACGGCATGCTGCTCGAGCCGGGTCGCAAGGGTGGCGGTCGCGACGAGCGTGCGAGGCCGGTCGCCGCCGTCTACGACGCGGAGCTGACGCTCGAGCTTCCGGTCCCGGACACGGTCGGGACGACGATGAACGCACTGGCGCACTGCGCCGAGGCGTACTATCACCCGGCGACGAACGACGAGGCCGCGTCGCACGCCGATCTCGGCGCACAGGCGATCTCCGAGGCGCTGCCGCGGGTCGTCGCCGCCCCCTCCTCGCTCCCCGACCGCGCCCGGCTGCTGGAGGGGGCGATGCACGGTGCGCTCGCGCTTGCGGAGAGCGGTCTCTGCCTCGCGCACGCAATGGCGCAGGGCCTCGGTGGCCGGTATGGCCTGCCCCAGGGGACGATGAACGCACTGTGCCTGCCCGCGGCGCTGCGCTTCAACGCGCCTGCCGTGCCGGAGGCGGTGGCCCGTCTGGGGCGTGCGCTCGGCGGCGACGGGCCGGCGCGGTGCGAGGAGCTCGCTGCGCTCGGAGGCTTCGGGCGCCTCCGCGACCACGATGTGCCGGAGGGCCAACTCGCCGCCGTCGCGGTCGAGATCGCTGCACGGCCTGGAGCCCGAGCAAACCCGCGCCCGGCCACCGCGGAGGACGTCGATCGCCTCCTGCGGACGATCTGGTGAGGCTAGCGCCTCGTGGCGAGCCGTCTCACACGCGCGAGCACGGGGTCGGTGAGACGACCGAGCAGCGCCGCGGCCTGCACGAGCCACGGCCTTCCGGCGTGCACGACGAACGTCGCCACGAGCGTTCCGACGAGCGCACCGGCGAGGACGTCGCTCGGATAGTGGAGGCCGAGCGCGACGCGAGACACCGAGATCACGACGGCGGCTGCGAGGAAGACGGCGCCGACACGGCGCGAGAAGAAGAGCAGCGCCACGGCGATCGCGAAGGCCGCCGCCGCGTGGTCGCTGGGGAACGACGGGTCGAGCGTCGGTGGGGCGAGGAGATGCGTCGCGTCCGGATGCGCGCCGAACGGTCGCGGGCGCGGCCACGCGTGCGCGATCACCTGATTGACGAGGAGGGCGAGCGAGGCGCTCGTGAGCGCCGCAAGACACGCGTGCTTCCAGCGCGGATCGCCGTACGGCCGGGCCAGCGGCCAGAGCGCCACCGTCGCGACGGCGACCGCGGGCACGATTGCCGCGGCGAACAGGGTGACCGGGTCCTCGAGCCAGTCGCGCGTCGCGAGACCGGTGTTGAGGGCGTGTGCGAGCGACCAGTCGATGGAGTTACGGTAGCGGCGGAGCCGCGCTCAGCGCGTCAGGCGGCGCCGGCGGTCTGGGTCGCGGCCACGACGCGTCGCAGGCTGACGACCCCGACGACCTGACCCTCGTCCACCACCGGCAGGTGCCGGAAGCCGTGCTCGAGCATCACCTGTGCGGCGTCGCCGAGACGGGTCTCGAGCGTCGCAGTGATCGGCTCCTCGGTCATCCACTGCCGCACCCGCGCCTCGCTCGTGTGCACGCGAGCGGCCATCGCCTTCAGCATGTCACGCTCGGTGAGGATCCCGATCAGGCGACCGAAGTCCTTGACCACCACGGCGCCGACGTTCTTCGCTGTCATGCGCTCGGCCACCTCCCCGAGGGTGTCCTCCGGGGCGACCTCGATGAAGTTCGGCTTGACGATGTCGGCCAGCGTGTCCGCTCCCATCGCACGAGTCTAGCGGCCTCTTGCCGATCACACTATTGGATAAATAGTCGTAATGTGATGTATTAGTCGATCGCTGTTAGACTGGTTGCCGGTGGCAACCGCGACCTCCTTCGGCGTGCTCGTGATCGGCAGCGGGGCTTCGGGCCTCGCCGCCGGCGTGTCCGCTGCGCGGGCAGGCGCACATGTGGCCGTGGCGACCAAGACGACGCTGCAGGCCAACAACTCGTCCAAGGCTCAGGGTGGCATCCAGGCGGCGTTCGCGCCCGACGACTCGCCCGCCCTGCATGCCGAGGACGTGATGCGCTCCTCGCACGAGACGGCCGATCCCGCGCTGGTGGCCACCCTCACCGGCGACGCGCGGGATGCGATCCACTGGCTGGAGGAGCTCGGCGTCGAGTTCACCAGGGAGGACGGCGCCTACCGGCTCGCGCGCTGCGGGGGCGCGTCGCGCAGGCGGTTGCTCCAGGTCGGTGACCGCACGGGGAACGCGATCACGAAGGCCTTGCGTGAGGTGTACGAAGCCGGCTCGGGCGTCGTGCTCGACCACCATGCGCTCCGCGAGCTGAGCCCCGGGGGGGCCGGGTGGCGAGCGGAGTTCGAGACGGCCGACGGCGCCGTGACGCTGGAGGCGAGCACGGTCGTGCTCGCGTCGGGGGGCCGGTGCTTCGCCGAGGCCCGCGAGCGCGGCGAGCTCTCCACGAACCACCCGAACGCCACCGGTGAGGTGACGCGGATCGCGCTCGAGGCCGGCGCCGAGGCGCGGGACCTGGACGCGCTCCAGTACCACCCGAACGGCGGCGCCTGGCCGGCGACGATGCAGGGCTACTCGATCCCCGAGACGACGCGTTCCTACGGCGCCGTCCTGCTCAACAGCGACGGTGAGGAGTTCACCGACTCGCTCGGCCCGCGCGACGCGGTCTCGCAGGCGATCTTCGACGAGGTCGAAGCCGGTCGCGGCGTCGAGACCGCCGACGGGCGCCCGGCCGTGTGGCTCGACACGACGCGAATCGCCGAGGCCGACGCCAACGTCTCGCTCCCGTACATGCTGAGGCGCTACCGTGGCGCGGGCATCGACCCGCTGCGCGAGAGGATCATGACCTACCCCGTGCTTCACTACCAGAACGGCGGCCTCGTGATCGACACCGCTGCCGAGACGACGGTCGACGGAGTTTTCGCCTGCGGCGAGATCGCAGGAGGCACACATGGCCGCAACCGCATGATGGGAAACAGCCTGCTCGAATGCGTCGTCTTCGGCCGCCGCGCCGGCCGGGCCGCCGCAGAGAGGGCGAAGGCCGCATGACGGTGATCGTCGGCACAGACCTCGCCCGCGTCGTCGAGGACGCCGCGGCGCATCTGTACGTGTGGGCGCTGAAGGACATTCCCCAGGACCTGCGGGACGCGCTCGCTGCTGCGAGCAAGCGCGAGACGTCCAAGACCGGGATCCGCGTCCTCGAGACGATCCTCCGCAACGTGCAGATCGCCGACGAGCAGAAGAACCTCGTCTGCCAGGACACGGGCATCGCCGTGTACTACTGCCGTGTCGGCGAGGGCTTCCCCCTGCACCCGGCGCGGATCTACGAGTCGCTCAAGAATGGCACCGCGCGCGCCACGGTCGAGCACCCGCTGCGCTCCAACACCGTGCACACGCTCACCCGAGAGAACACCGGGCCGAATGTCGGCTACCGGGTGCCGATCGTGCACTGGGATTTCGCGCCGGACTGGGACGGACTGGACGTGAAGTGTGTGCCCAAGGGCTCCGGCTCCGAGAACATGACGTTTCTCAAGATGCTCGTGCCCGCCGACGGGGTGGCGGGGATCAAGCGGTTCGTGCTCGACTCGATCGTCGGAGCGGGCGGCAAGCCGTGCCCGCCCGGCATCGTCGGCATCGGCATCGGCGGCTCCGCCGACTACGCCATGCACCTCGCCAAGGAGGCCATCGCACGCCCCGTCGGCACCCGGAATCAAGACCCGCTCGTGGCGCAGCTCGAGGACGAGCTCTACCAGCTCCTCAACGAGACGGGGATCGGCCCCATGGGTCTCGGCGGCGACGTCACCGTGCTCCAGTGCCACATCGAGCATGCCGACACCCACATGACCCTGAACCCCGTCGCGGTGAACTACCAGTGCTGGGCGGCGCGCCGTGCGTCGGTCCACATCGCTGCTGACGGGACAACCGATTTCGACCGGGAGTTCTGAGCATGGCGTCGCACGAGGTCACCTTCCCGATCGCCGACCCTGCCGAGATCCTGAAGCTGCGGGCGGGCGACGAGGTCGTCGTCCAGGGCCACATCATCGGCATCCGCGACCGCACCCAGATCCGGATCTTCGATCAGGGCCAAGAGCCGCCGATGGACCTGCGCGGCGCTTTCCTCCTGCACACGGCGCCGGGCGTCCGCAAGCTCGGCCCGGGCCGCTACGAGAAGGTCTGCATCGGCACCACCACGAGCGCGCGCATGGTTCGCTTCACCGAGGGCCTCGGCGGGCAGTACGGAGTCCGCGCCATCTGTGGCAAGGGGGGCTTCCCCGACGAGGCGATCGAGCCGATGCGGCGCCTCGGGATGGTCTACTTCGCGATCGTCGGCGGGGCGGCGGCGCTCGAGACGACCCAGATCGAGGAGATCGAGGAGGTCGCCTGGGAGGAGCTCATGCCCGAGTGCCTGTGGCGCTTCCGGGTCAAGGACTTCGGCCCGCTGATCGTGGGCATCGACGCCCACGGGGGCTCGCTCTACCACGACGTCCAGGAGCGCGCGCTCCGGAAGCTGGAGGAGCTCTATGCCCGGCTTTAGCGACGGCTGGCTGGGCGTACCCGCGCGGCCGGGCAAGCCGCGCGAGGTCGGGCTCACCCATGTGATCGACAAGGGCTTGAACACCCGCGACATCGAGGGGATGTTCGACACGGCCGGCGCCTTCGTCGACATCGTCAAGCTCGGCTGGGGCACGAGCTACGTGACCAACAACCTCGAGAAGAAGATCTCGCTCTACCGCTCGTTCGAGACCCCGGTTGTCTGCGGCGGGACGCTGTTCGAGGCGGTCTACGCGCGCGGAAAGATGGACGAGTTCAAGAGCTGGCTGCTCGAGAACCGGTTCTCGCATGTCGAGATCTCGGACGGCACGCTCGACATACCGCGCGAGGAGAAGCTCGAGCTGATCACGGACTTCGCTCGCGACTTCACCGTCCTGTCGGAGGTCGGATCGAAGGACTCGGACGTCGTCTACGCCCCGTACCAGTGGGTGGGGTGGATCAAGGAAGAGCTCCAGGCCGGCGCCTGGAAGGTGATCACCGAAGGGCGGGAGGGCGGCACGGCCGGCATCTTCCGCTCCGACGGCGACATGCGCACGGGCCTGATCGACGAGATCGCGCACGAGGTTGCGGTGGACGATGTGCTGTTCGAAGCGCCCACGAAGGACTCGCAGGCGTGGTTCGTGAAGCAGTTCGGGCCCAACGTCAACCTGGGCAACATCCCGCCCGACGAGGTCATCCCGCTCGAGACGCTCCGGCTCGGTCTCCGCTCGGACACGCTCAAGGCAATCCTCGTCGACGGCGGTCCACACGGGTGAGCGCCGGGTCGCCCGGCTTCACGGTCTGGCTCACGGGGCTTTCCGGATCGGGGAAGACGACCGTCGGCCATCTCGTGGCGGCCGAGCTCGACCGTCGCGGGCTGATCGTCGACCTGCTCGACGGCGACATCGTGCGCACCCACCTCTCGCAGGGACTCGGCTTCTCGAAGGAGGACCGGGATACCAACATCGCCCGCATCGGGTGGGTGGCCTCGCGGCTCTCGCGGGTCGGGGCAGCGGTCGTGGTGGCGGCGATCTCGCCCTACGCCGACGCCCGTGCCCGCGCCCGAGCGCTGATCGAGGAGCACGCGGCGTTCGTCGAGGTGCACGTCGCCACCGGCATCGAGGAGTGCGAGCGTCGAGACCCCAAAGGGCTCTACGCGAAGGCACGCACCGGCGAGATCCCCGACTTCACGGGGGTCTCGGCGCCGTACGAGGCACCGGAGAGCCCCGAGCTGCGCCTCCGGACGGAGGGGGAGGAGCCGGAAGCGAGCGCCGCCCACGTGATCGATCGGCTCGTCGAGCTCGGGCTCGTCTAGGCAGACCATGGAGTGGAAGCTCTCTCTCGCGGGTCTGCTCGTCGGGCTTCTCGTCGGGACGACGGGCATGGGCGGCGGATCGCTGATGACGCCGCTGCTCGTGCTCGTGTTCGGCTTCAAGCCGACGATGGCGATCGGGACGGACATCGTCCACGGCGCGATCTTCAAGTCCTTCGGGGCGGTGCAGCACCGGCGGCTCGGGCATGTCCACGCGCGCCTGACCGGCTGGATGCTCCTCGGCTCGGTGCCGTTCTCCCTCGCCGGCGTGACCTTCGCGTGGTGGCTGAAGAAGGAATACGGCGACCGGTTCGAGGACGTCGCCAGGGAGATCCTCGGCGTCACCCTGATCGTCTGCGGCGCCGCATTCCTCGTGAAGGCCTACCTGCACTACAAGGCGACCGACCTGCCGTTCATCCTCAGACCTCGCGACCGGGTGATTGCCGTCTGCCTCGGAATCGTCGGAGGTTTCGTCGTGGGCCTCACCTCGGTCGGAAGCGGCACGCTCTTCGGGCTGGTGATGATGTTCGCCTTCCCTCTCACCGCGGCGAAGATCGTCGGCACGGACATCTTCCACGCGGCCATCCTCCTCGCCGTGGCCGGTATGGGGCACCTCGTCGCCGGGAACGTCGATCTCGGCGCCACCGGGTGGCTCCTGATCGGGTCGATCCCCGGTGTTCTGATCGGAGGCCGCCTCACCGTGCGGCTGCCCGACCGGTCGCTTCGCATAGCGCTCGCCGCCACGCTGACGCTGGCCGGCGTGAAGCTCGTCGATCCACCCGGCGCCGACGTGATCGTCATTGCCGGCGCATCCGCCGCCGCCATTACGGCGCTGGTGGCCGGCGGGCGTTGGCTGGCCTCCCGTGGCGGCACCGCCGCCGGCAGCCCGGCCGACGTCTAGTCAGACGCTGGTGTGACCGACGCCCCCGCGGCCGCCTGCCGGCCGTCCGATTGAGGCTTGGTGAGAAAGTGCCGGCTTGGTTGGAAAGTGCCCGTGCTTGCGGCCGCGAAGCGGACGCCTTCAGGGATCTTCACGCGGGCCGGAAGCCGCGGGAGCGGTTTCCGGCTCTGCGCAGTAGGTGAAGTGTAAAGTGCCGGTCCGGTGCCCGTGCTTGCGGCCGCGAAGCGGACGCCTTCAGGGATCTTCACGCGGGCCGGAAGCCGCGGGAGCGGTTTCCGGCTCTGCGCAGTAGGTGAAGCGCAAAGCGCGGGTGGCGGTCCCCGGTGCTCTCACCCTCCGTAGAATCGCCGCGTCGTGAGCAGACGCTGGATCCCGCCGGCCCTCGCGCTCGCACTGCTCGCGGCGTCGGCGCTCGCCTTCGCCTACACCGAGCGACTCAAGGTGGAGCCGTCACCGGTTGCCGGCACCCGCGTCGACAAGATCTTCGCGCCGCTGTGCGACTGCCCGTCCGAGACGGCGGCGATCTCCTTTCGGCTGCGCAAGCCCGCAAGCGTGACGGTCGACGTCCTCGACGCCCAGAATCGGTCGGTGCGCACCCTCGTGCGCGGCGACCACCGGCCCGTCGGGCGCGTCACGTACCGCTGGGACGGCCGCGACGCGGCGGGCCGGGTTCTGCCCGAGGCGTCGTACCGACCGCGCGTACGGCTCGCGGAGCACGGCCGCACGATCGTGCTCCCGAACCCGATGCGCATCGACGTCACCCGCCCGGTGATCCGGCTTCTCTCGGTGCGGCCCCAGGTCTTCTCGCCGAACGGCGACCGCCTCGACGACCGCATCACAGCGCTGTACGAGATGAGCGAGCGCGCCGCACCCGAGCTCCTCGCCGATGGCCGCCGCCGGGTCGTCGGCCTGTTCAAGCGGCGTGTCGGGAAGCTCGAGTGGAGAGGCGACGGCGCGGGGTCTCCGCTGCGCCAGGGGGTGCTCGAGATCTCCATGCGCGCCACCGATCTTGCCGGGAACCGCTCGCGGCCGAGCCGCACCGTGCCCGTGGTGGTGCGCTACATCGTCCTCGGCCGCCACCGGGTGGAGGTGGCGCCGGGTGCGCGCTTCGCGCTCGGCGTGGTCACCGACATGCCGGAGTACCGGTGGCTCTTCGCGGCCAAGGGCGGTGTCGCCTCCGGGCGGGTGCTCCGTCTCACGGCCCCTGCCGAGCCGGGGCTGTACACCGTCTTCGTCCGGGCACCGGACGGCCACGCCGACCGCGCGGTCGTCGTCGTGGCGAAGCCGTCATGAACGACCGGCTCGTGGTGGATCGCGACGAGGACGCTCCGCTGCTCGTTCTCGGCGTGCGCCGCTCCGGCACGACGCTGCTGCGGGTGATCATCGACCGCTCGAGCACGCTCGCGATTCCGGACGAGTCATACGTCGTGCCGCAGCTCGCGCGGCGCCACCGGGGCATCGTCGACCCCGCGGCCTTCGTCGACGACCTGCGCCGGCTGCCGCGGCTGAACGAGTTGGGGATCTCGCCGGACGCGGTGGCCGGGCGGCTGCGCTCCGGGATGACCACCGGTGAGGCGATCGCCGCAGTCTTCGAGACGTACGCCGCAGCGCAGGGCAAGCCGCGCTGGGGCGACAAGACGCCACTGTACATGCAACACCTGCCACTCCTGGAGCGCCTCTTCCCGCATGCCCGCTTCGTGCACCTCGTGCGTGACGGACGCGACGCGGCGCTGTCGTTCCTCGCCATGCCCGAAGGGATCGTGACGCGGTCGTGGGCGCATCCGCGGGACGTTGCCGGCTTCGCCTGCCAGTGGCGGATGGAGCTGGAAGCGGCGGCGGCGCTCGGCGAGCTGGTCGGTCCGGCGCGCTACCTCGAGGTGCGCTACGAACGCCTCGCCGCCGAGCCGGCGACCACGGTCCGGGAGATCTGCGAGTTCGCGTCGCTGCCGTTCGAACCGGCGATGCTCGACTACGCGGGCACGGTCGACCTGGCCGGAAAGCCGCACCAGAAGCGGCTCGCCCAGCCACCGACCGTCGGTGTGCGCGACTGGCGCACGGAAATGCCCGCGCCTGACGTAGCAGCATTCGAGGAAGTTGCGGGAGACCTGCTCGCGCGGCTCGGCTACGAGGTACGTGGCGCCGGGCGGGCCTCCGCCCGCGGGCGGAGACGCCTGCTCTCGTACCGGCTGCGCCTCGAGGCCTTCAACCTGATCGCGGCGGGGCAGCAGCGGTCGCCGCTCTGGCGCCACCGGCACCCGGTGATCGCCTCGTAGGCGACTACGGCGGGACGTCGCGGCCGCGGTAGGCGATGAGGATGCCGTTCGCGGCGAAGAAGTACGTTCGCTCCGTGGCGATCACCGGCGAGTACTTGCCGAGCGGCAGCTGCCAGACGATGTGCCCGTCCGAGACACGGGCGGCATACGTGTGCTGCTCGAGGGTCGCGACGAAGACGAGGTCACCGATCACGACCGGCGCGCCGAGGATGCGGCCGCGCACGGGTGTCTGCCACAGCTCCCGGCCCGTGGCGGCGTCGAGCGCGCGCAGGCGGCCGTCGAAGCCGCCGACGAAGACCCGACCAGCCGCAACGGCGGGCGTCGTGTATCCGAGACCGCCGACGCGTCCCGTCCAGAGCACGTCGCCGTCGCTCGCGTCGAGCGCGACGACCTTCCCCGATCGTGCCACCGTGTACAGACGCCGGCCGTCGGTCGAAGGGCTCGCGTAGAAGCTCTCGTTGCGGAAGGAATCCCGGGACACGTAGGTGCTCCACAGCTTCTCGCCGGTGTCCCTGCGCAGGCAGAAGATCGAGCCGGCGTAGGTCGTGATGCAGACTCGCGGACCGAACACCGACGGGCTCGAATTGATCCGGCCCCCGGTGTCGTAGGCCCAGCGCACCCGCCCGGTGGCGACCGAGACGGCGAACATGCGGCCGTCGGTCGAGCCGAAGTAGACGAGCCCGTTCACGACGACCGGTGACGACTCCACCTTCCCCGGCGTGCGCACCTGCCACAGCGGCGACCCGTCGGCCCGGTCGAGCGCGGTCACGGTGCCGTCGTGCGAGCTGACGATGACGCGATCGCCGGCGATGGCCGGGGTGGAGGCGATAGCCCCGGCCGCGCGCCGCTTCCACCTCACCCGTCCCGTGTCCGCGTCGATCGCGAATGTCTCGCCGGCGAACGTGCTGACGTACAGCATCCCGTCGCAGTAGCTCGGTGGGTACTCCATGTACGTCCCCAGGCCGCGCGCCCACAGTGCCTTGGGGGCCGGCAACCCGAGGTGCTGGTTCGGGCGCGCCAGCGTGCGCTGCGGGTCCCCGCCGAACGCCGGCCAGCACACCCGGTCGGCGGTGGGTACCGGCTCTGGATTCGGTCGCGACGGCAGATCGGGAGCGAGCGAGACCGAGACCCCGCTGAGCTCGGTATCGAGGGCCCCGGCAGGCTCGTCGCGCAGCGTCAGGAGCACGGCTACGCTCCCACCGGCGAGCAGAGCCAGGACGAGAACGGCGAGGAGGATGAGGCGCAGGCGCATTGACCGGGGACAGGCGGCCCCTTCAGTCTGCCAGCAGCTGTTCCTCCACCGGCGCCGCGAGCGCCGCGGCGCTGACCGCGAGCACGCCCCAGGTGAGGGGGTCCTCGAAGAACCCCGCGTAGAAGAGCGAATGGACGAGCAGCATTCCGCCGACGGCCGAGAGGCCGAGCGCGAGCACCCCGTCCCGCCCGGCGAGCCGCAGCAGCGCCAACGCGCCTGCCACCAGCAGCCAGCCGTACACCGCCAGCCCGATCACCCCGAGCTCCGCGGCCACCGTCAGCGGCGCCGTGTGCGAGGCGTTGCGCTTGACCGTGCCCGTCCCCGAGACCTCGGCGCTCGCCCGAGGCTGCCCGCCGATGCCCACGCCGGCCACGGGGTGCGCCCGGAAGACGTCGAGGGTCACGGAAACCAGGCGTGAGCGCCCGCTGGTGGCGGTCCGCGCCCCCTCGTCCACGATCGAGGCTGCCGTCACGGCTCCCGCGGCGACGACGGCGACGGTGACGCCGGCAGCGAGGGCGAAGCGGAGCTTCGGCCCGCCGAGCACGAGCGCGACGGCGAGCACCACGGCGAAGAGGGCGACGAAGCTGGATTGCGAGTAGGAGAACTGCAGCCCGGCGAACAGGACCAAGGTCAGCGGCAGGACCTCGACGGCGCGCGCCCGTCCCAGCCAGAGCCCGACCAGCAGAACGGCGATCGCGGCGACCAGGTAGCGTCCGTACAGGCTCGGGTCCTTGAACACGGATGTGACGCGGAAGAACGTCGTGTAGGCATTCGCCACCTCGAGATCCTGGGCGAAGAAGAGCGTGCGGGTGTGTGCCTGCCACAGGCCGATCGCGGCGAACACGGTCGCCAGCCCGACAAGCGTGACGGCCAGCGCGCGGGGCAGCCAGGCCGTGATCGGCGAGCGGGCGACGAGCGCGAAGGCGAGCGCGAACGGCACGTAGAAGAAGGCCAGCGCGACGCTGCCCGCACGGACGTCCTGCGACCAGAGCAGCGACACCGCGGTCAACGCCACGAACGCCGTTACCGGTGCCGCGAGGAACAGCGGGACGTCGGGCAGCCGACGCCTTCGGATCGCCGCGGCCGCCGCCGCGAGCGTGGCAGCTGCGAGCACGGCGTAGAGCGGGAGCAGCAGGAACGCCTGCTCGTTTGCCACGTCCACCGGGATCCGGAACGGCGCCATGGCGAGCAGCGCAACGGGGACGATCGCGGGGTTGCGCCAGAAGACGACCGCGAGCGCCGCGACGCCCACGGCCGCGACCGAGAGCAGCGCGAGGCCTGTCGGCCTGTCGAGCAGCGTCCGGAGCGTGTCCTCCGCGAGCGCCACGCCGAACAGCGCTTCGGCCACCGCGAGCAGCGAGATACCGCCGAGAAACGCGGCGCGGCGCGGCAACAGCAGGATGAGCGCGATCCCGGCTGCGCCGACGATCGCAGCGAGCTGGGCCAGGTCCTCGTGGGCCATCGCGCGTACGTTAGGGCCTGCGCCGTCGTTGCTGCTACGAATAGCGCGTGATCGACGCCTGTCAGCGTGCGCTCGTGCTCGCCCCGCACACCGACGACGGCGAGTTCGGCTGCGGCGGCACCATGGCCCGGCTCGTCGAGGCCGGCTGCGACGTGCGATATGTCGCCTTCTCGATCGCGACGCGGTCGCTTCCGGCGGGGTTCGCTCCCGACACGCTCGCGGAGGAGGTGCGTCAGGCCACGGCAGAGCTCGGCATCCCCGACACGCATCTCACGGTCCACGACTTCGACGTACGCACCTTCCCGGAGCGGCGTCAGGACATTCTCGAGCTGCTCGTCGCGCTCTGGGAGGAGCACCGCCCGGACATCGTCTTCCAGCCGTCGCTCCACGATGTCCACCAGGACCACCAGGCGGTCGCCCAGGAGGGCCTGCGTGCGTTCAAGCGCACGACGATCCTCGGGTACGAGATCCCGTGGAACAACTTCGACTTCTCCTACGGCGCGTACGTCGGGCTCGAGGAGCGTCACGTGGAGCGGAAGGTCGCCGCCGTGCAGCGCTATGCCTCACAGCAGCACCGGCGCTACGCGAACGGCGAGTACATCTGGAACCTCGCGCGTGTGCACGGGACGAACGTGAATCGCGAGTACGCGGAGGTCTTCCAGGTGTACCGGATCGTCGCCTGAGCCGGCCTCCGCGAAGTGACCTGGAAACGCGCTCCGCGGATCGCCTAGGATCGCCTGCGAGGCCGCCAAAGGCGCCACGGGTGCGCTGGCCATCCGCAGCGGCTGACCCCACCCGTAGAGTGAGCCGGTGAGCCGACTCGATCTGGTCGGGCCGGTGCTGTGCGGCATCGGAGCACTCTGCATGCTCGCCGCGCTGGCCGTCGACCTCGATTCGACCGCGGCGAAGGCAATGATGGCGGTCTCCGCGATCGCCTTCGTGCCCGGCGCGATCCTCACGCTCGCCTTCGTGCGCCGCTTCATGGGCCCCCCGCGTTGAGATCACGCTGGACCGCCGGTCACGACCGGGGGGCGCCCGACCACCCTCTCGACGACGTCCTGCCGGGCGAGGCACGGGTCCTCGAGGCGGCGCAGGAGTCCCTCGCCGGACGTCGCCGCGGGCTACGCGGCATGTGGCCGTTTCTCGGCCCCGCCTTCATCGCGTCCGTCGCGTACGTCGACCCGGGGAACTTCGCCACGAACATGGCGGCCGGGGCCAAGTTCGGCTACCTGCTGTTGTGGGTCGTCCTGATGGCGAACCTCATGGCGATGCTGATCCAGTCGATGAGCGCCAAGCTCGGGATCGCCACCGGCCTGAACCTGCCGGAGGTGTGCCGCGAGCGGTTCTCGCGGCGCACGAGCATCGGGCTCTGGCTGCAGGCCGAGGTGATCGCCATGGCGACCGATCTGGCCGAGTTCATCGGTGCCTCGATCGGGATCAACCTGCTGTTCGGGCTTCCGCTCTTCCCTTCTGCCCTGCTCACGGGCGCTGCGGCGTTCGGGATCCTCGCCCTCCAGGCGCGCGGGTTTCGGCGGCTGGAGGCCGTGATCGCCGGCTTCATCGGCGTCATCGTGGTGGCCTTCGGGCTCCAGGTGGTGATGGCCGACCCCGACCGCGCCGAGGTCGTGCACGGGCTCTTCGTGCCAGGGCTCGAGGGCACCGAAAGCCTGCTGCTCGCCGTCGGGATCCTCGGCGCCACCGTGATGCCACACGTGATCTACCTCCACTCGGCGCTCACGCAGCACCGCATCGTGGGTGCGAGCGAGCAGGAGAAGCGCCGCATCTTCCGCTTCGAGCTGGTCGACGTCCTGATCGCCATGGGGCTCGCCGGGCTGATCAACATCAGCATGCTCGTGATCGCCGCCTCGGTCTTCTACGGGCGTGGCCTGACGGATGTCGGGGACGATCTCGGCGACGTCTACGACGGCCTCGAGAGGTACCTCGGCACGAGCGCCGCGATCCTCTTCGGCGTCGCGCTGCTGGCCTCGGGCCTCTCGTCGTCGAGCGTCGGGACGCTCGCCGGCCAGATCGTGATGCAGGGCTTCATCAGACGGCAGATCCCGTTGTTCCTGCGCCGGGCGATCACCATGGTTCCGGCGCTCCTGGTCATAGCCGCCGGGATCGACCCGTCGCGCGCGCTCGTGATCAGCCAGGTGGTGCTCTCCTTCGGGATCCCGTTCGCGCTCATTCCGCTGGTTCTCTTCTGCCGCGACCGTTCGTTGATGGGCACGCTCGTCAACCGCCGCTCGACGACCGCGCTGGCGATCGTCGTCACCGTCGTCATCGTCTCTCTCAACCTGTTCCTGCTCGAGCAGACGTTGGTCGGCTGACCGCGCCCTCAGCGGGCCAGGCGAAGCCGCGCGCCGATGGCGCGGCGCTCCGAGGGGAGGTAGAAGCCGAGCGGGAGGAGCAGGAGCGGAAAGACCAACGTCAGTCCGACGGCCACGGGGAGGCCCCCGCCGGCGAACTTCCCGGCGACGACGAGGGCGACGCCCGCGATCCCGGCGGTGAGCACCCTCCGCCACTGGTAGGGCACCGGGTAGATGCGCTGGCTCCACCACGAGATCGAGGCGGCCATGACCACGTACGCGGCGATCGTCGCCACCGCGGCGCCCATCATCCCGTAGCTGGGGATCAGGATCAGGTTGAGCGCGAAGTTGACCGCCGCACCGGAGAGCGTCACGGCCCACATGAACTGCGTCCGCTTGATGCGGCCGACGCCGATCGAGACGACGATGTAGACGGCGAACGCGACGGCGCCG
Source organism: uncultured Actinomycetes bacterium (assembly GCA_963703975.1). Lineage (GTDB taxonomy): Bacteria > Actinomycetota > Thermoleophilia > Gaiellales > Gaiellaceae > Gaiella. The sequence goes on along the minus strand of CAVPGO010000015.1, from coordinate 148,933 downwards.
AAGGCCAGCAACCCGACGACGCGTGACGCCTCGGCAAACGCCGGTGTGGCGAGCCACTCGACGAGCCAGGGAGAGAGCAGGCCGAGCGCGACCGCGAGCCAGGAGCAGACGAAGACGAGATAGGTGAGCACGTACGCGTACGTCCGCCGGGCCTCGGCGTCGTCGCGGATCGAGTACGCGAACGCGGGCCACGCGTTGCGGAACGCCGTCAGCAGGAGGACCATCGCGGAGGCGATGCGCACGCCGACCGAGTACAGGCCGACCTCGCTCGCATCCGCCAGCTTCACGAGGAAGAACCGGTCGCTGAAGTTCGTCACCCAGAGGAACAACGCCGACGGGACGAGAGGGAGGCCGAAGCGGTTCATCTCACGCAACAGGTGTCGGTCGAACTGCAGCCCGAGCTGGTCACGGCGGTAGCCGATGAGCGCCGCGTACACGAGGAGCGTGCCCGAGAAGTTGCCGACGATGACTCCGACCGCTCCTTCCTGGAAGTGGACCACCAGCAGCAGGGTCATCCCAACCGTGAGCAGGATGTTCGCCAGCGTGGCCGCGACGAAGGCGACGGGGCGCTGCTCGACGCGAAAGACCCAGGTCAACTGCTCGTAGTTCATCGCCGCCCACAGCGCCACGAACGAGGCGCGCACCAGGTTGGCGAGCCCTGCGTCACCAAAGAGGCCGGAGGCGATCGGCGCAGCCAGGACGACGCCCGCGATGAGCCCGGCGGTCGCGCTCGTCATCGTGAACCAGAACGACGTCCGCAGCACACGGAGATGCGAGGCGCGGTCGTCGTCGTCGAACCAGAAGCGGAAGAACGCACTCTGGATGCCGCCCCGGAGGAGGATGATCAACACGGTCGTCAGTGCGACCAGCGTCTCCACGTGCCCGTAGTCGGTCGGGGTCAGGTAGTGGGTGTAGAGGGGCAGCAACAGCACGGCGAGGATCCGCGAGACGATGCCGCCGAGGCCGTAGATCGCCGACTGCGCGCCCAGCCGCCGCAGTTGCAGGCCGAGGCCACCGAGGGGTGCCTGGTCACCCGCCTCGTCGACCGGCGGCCGTGTCGCACGGGTGCGGGCGTCGTGCACGTCGGGCTCCGCGGCCGTCTCCGCGATCGAGGCGTACACGTCGAGCATCAGGTCGGTCACGTGCTCGGCGTCGTGGACACGTTCCGCGTACGCTCTCGACGCGGCTCCGATGGTGCGCCGCCCCTCCGGGCCGATGGCCAACAGCTCCTCGATGCGGCCACGGAGCGTGTCCTTGGTCGCGTTGAGGATCGGCACGTCGACGCCGAACGCCTCCCGCGTTCGCGCCACCGCGTCCTCATGGAGGAAGGTGACCACCGGCTTCCCCAGCGCCATCGACTCGATCGCGAAGAGCCCGTACCAGCCCGCGTTGAGCTGGTCGACGACGATGTCCACGTCGTGGTAGAGAGCGAACGCCTTCTCGTGGTGCAGGTCCTCGACGATGCGCAGCTCGACGTCGAGCCCGGCGCAGGCCGCGATCACGTCGTCCGTGCCCTTCCGCTGTCGCGACGACGGGGCGTGCAGGACGATGGGCCGCGACCGGTCGGACGGGGGCACCGGCTCGATCGAGGCGATGTCGATCCCGGGCGGGATCACATGGGCCTCCGGCACCCACCGGATCGCGTCGTAGCTGCCGACGATCTCGGCACCCGCCTTCTTCCCGTACGCGATCTCCCCGGGCTCCTTTCCGCGGATGTCGGAGCCGAGGTAGTGCATCACCGAGCGCTTCCCGAACACGCGCAGGATCGGGAACTGCAGCGACTGCGGCACGAGCGTGAGCCCGAAGTAGAAGTGGAACACGTCGGTGTGCGGGAGCAGCCGCGCGAGCGCGTGCCACTGCGTCAGCTGGCGGCGCACCAGGCCGCCGTGCCGCTCGAGCGAGAGGTCGGCCTCGGGGTGCATGCGGTAGCGCTGGAAGACCACGAGCGTCGCGTCGATGCCACGTCGTCGCAGCGCCTGCACGTTCGTCCACGGCACGCCGGCGGTGTTGACAGGGCAGTGCACGACCCGCAGCGGGGTTCCGTCGGGGCGCAGGGCCCGCAGATCGCCCGTGCCGCTCACCGTGCACCCCGCGAGGCTGTGGCGCTCATCCCGTGGCGGCGATCGGCCGGCACACATCCGGCACACGCGCGGCACACCCCTGTCACGCCCGCTCTGCGATCGTTCCGGTAGGGGGTCGCGGTTCTCCCCCCACGGGGCGTGGACCAGCTCACGCGTCCCACTCGACCTGGTCGAAGTAGCGCAGCGCGGTACGGCCCGGGCGGACGCGGTCGCGGAGAGCCGCGAGGTCGTCCGGGCCGATCTCGCCGAGCGCGCGCTTCACCCCGAGGTAGGGGAGGTTGAGATCCTCCTGGTAGACGATCGTCGAGATGCGCGGGTTGATCTCGATCACCTGGCCGCCGACGAGCTGGATGTTGAAGAAGTGCTCGATGCCGAGCTCGGCCACGATGCGGTCGGCGATCGTCATCAGGGCGGGATCGTCGAGCGTGACGAAATACATCGCGAGCCCTGCTCGCATCGCCTCGCGCGTCTTCGGGTGGCCGAGCACGACGTGCTCGCCGTCGGCGATGCCGTCGATGGTGCGCTCGCCGCCCGTCGCGAGCTCCATCACCAGCAGGTCGGGCCCGCCGTCGGCGGGTAGCAGCTCGAGAGCCTCCTCGAGCCGCATCGCAACGGATCCGGGCCGCTCGTGCAGGAGCTGGTGTGCCCGGTCGACGGCGGGGTCGAGCACTCGGAACCCACGCGACCCGGAGGAGAAGACCGGCTTGAAGCAGACGGAGCGCTCCGGGTAGCCGAGCTCGCGCGCCGCAGCCTCGACCTCGGCGCCGCCGCGCACCCGACGGAACTCGGGTGCCGGCACGCCGATCCGGTGCAGCAGCGCGTAGGTCTCCGCCTTGTCGTTCGAACGGTGGATCGTCTCGGGTCGCGAGACGAGCACCGGCACCGGGAATCTGTCGCGGTGCGCGGCGAGCCCTTCGAGATCGAACGACGATTGCGGCAACACGCAGTCGGCGCCCTCGCGCTCGACGACGGCGAGCATCGCGTCGGGGAAGCCCGGGTCTGACCCGCTCGGGACGACGTGGAAGGCGTCGCAGAGGTGACGGCCCACCGATCGTTCGGACATGTCGGTTCCGACCAGGCGGACGTCGCGCTCGCCGTTGGAGCGCAGCCCGCGGAGGAGCGCTGCCGTTCCGGGCGCCCCGGATGCCGAGACGAGGATCGTGATCGGTGTCAGTCCAGCCATGCACTCACATCGTCTCGACGGGCCGTGAACCAGTCGAGACGCGCCTGCAGGTACCGGTCCCCGTCCCGATCCCAGAGCTCGGCCCAGCCGGCGCGACGCTCGTCGCGACCCCAGAGCCGATAGGTGGCGATCCCGATCGCAGTCTTCTGCTCGATCGCCGCGACCAGCTCGAGGCGGTGCGGGCGATCGAGACCGTAGCCGTCGCAGAGCATGCGAAGTCGCTCGCGACGCCGATCGGCCGGGATGCCCCAAGCGGCGCACTGGTCGTCGGGGCGCAGCGCAACCCAGAAGTTCGCCGCGGAGGCGAGATCGAAGAGCCGCGGCGCCGGTGCCGCCAGATCCCAGTCGACGAGGCCGACGATTCGGTCGTCGTCGAGGACGAGATTGGGCCAGAAGAGATCGTTGTGACACACGACGTCTCCGGTCGAGGGCGCTCCGACCATGCGTTGCCATGTTGCATGTTCCTCATGCCGGAATCCTGCTTGTGCGTCGTGCATCGCGCGCAGGAAGCTGCCGAGCGAAGCGACGAGGTCGTCCGACGACGGCACGGGTGCGACCGCTGCCTCGCCGTTCAGGAACGAGAGGATCTCGCGGCCGCCGGAATCGACCCCGAAGACGCGCGGGGCACCCGCGAAGCCCACTGCCTCGAAATGGCGCAACAGCGCGTGCACTGCGGGTGTGTGCGGTCCGACCGGTCGCCGCACCGTGTCGCCGACACGCACGACGACGTTCTCGCCGACGTTCACGTCCCCGCCCTCGAGCGGGATCTCGCTCACGACAGGTCGATCTTGTCGCCGGGAAGCTGGTCGAGCCTTCGCTGTTTCTCGGCGTTCAGCATCGTGCGCATGGTCAGACCCATCGTCGAGCCCTCATAGACCCAGATCTCCGGGTGGATGAGCAGCTGCAGCCACGGGAAGCCACCGCTGCGAAGCTCGTCCCGTGGGTCGCCGGAGCGCCAGCGCTGGTTCGAGTCGGAGCGGTAGGTGGACGGCGAGAAGTACCGCTCCTCCATCACGTTGATCGCGTCAGGGATGGGCGCCGTCATGGTCGAGGGCTCCGGGTTGTGCCAGGCGACGACCGGCTCGAAGCGGTCGTCGAGGGCGATGTTGGGATAGACGGCGTGCAGGCCGATCCGGTGCCCGAGCTCCCGCAACGCAGACATCGCCTCGACACCCTCGCGCGAGGCGAGGTTGTAGAAGACCGATTCGGTCATCAGCAGGTAGGTGGCCGTCACGCCGAGTCCGGCCTCCAACTCCGCCATCCGCACCGCGGCATCGAGCGCGAGATCGACGTCGTGGCGCAAGAAGAGGCGCCCCGGCTCGGGATCCTCGCCGAACCACGAGTAGCGGTAGCCGCCGGCTGCGATCGCGCCGAGCAGGTCGCGGTAGTCGTCGAGGCCCCACGTTCCCCGGGTCACCGTTCGATCTCCACGTCGAGAAGCGCGGCCGCCGCGTCGGCGCGTGCAAGCGCGCCCGCTGCCGTGTCGGCGACCGCGATCACGTAGCCGCGGCGGTCGCCGTCGATCTGGACGGGTCGCACCGTCTCACCGGGTTGAAGGTACGTCTCCGCCTGGACGACGCCTGTCGCGGCCAGGACGGGCTCGAGCGGGCCAACCCGGACGACACGACCGGCCGCCAGCGGGCCCGGCTGAGCCGTGAGAAAGCGGATCGCGAGTGGTTGCGTCAATCGTGGGCGCGCGAGCTCGTCGGGAACATCCTCGCCGAGTGCCTGGCTCACCGCGACCTCGACGAGATCGATGCCCGTGCCGATACGGACGAGGTCGCCCATCTGCCCGCCGGGGATCCGGGCCGCCACCTCGACGACGACGATGCGCCCGTCGGAGCAGAAGAGCAGCTGTGGGTAGGCGATCCCGTCGTGCAGCCCCAGCGCGCGTACCGCCTCGGCGGCGGCGCACTCGGCGGCGACGAGGTCGCGTCCCTCGAGCGAGCACGGGTAGACGTGCGCCAGCGCGACGCCGAAGCCTCGTCCTTCGGGTCGCAGCCGCTCCGACACGGTCAGCACGAGCGGCTCCCCGCCACGGGCCACGACCATCGTGTTCCGCTCGACCCCGTCGACGAGCTCCTCGAGCAGCGCCTCGCCCGACGCAGACGACTCCACCGCAGCGTCGAGCGCCGCGTCGAGATCCGCCTCGCACTCCACACGCGACAGACCGCGCTGGCCGCTCGAGTCGGCGGGCTTGAGCACCGCCGGCGTGCCGATCTCGGCGATCGCCTCCCGTGCGTCGCCCAGGTCGCGCACGGGCGCGAAGCGCGGTTGCCCCAGTCCTGCCGCTCCCAGCACGCGGCGCATCTCCACCTTGTTCGTCATGCGGTGTGCGACGTCGCTCCCGATCGACGGGAGCCCGAGCCGCTCGGCCACTGCAGCGACGACCGGGACGGCGCGGTCGGCCGCGACGGTGAGGACGCCCTGGACACCGTGGCGTCGACCCACCTCGACGACGGCCGTCACGTCGACGAAGTCGACGACCTCTCCGACGTCTGCCGCGGAGAGCCCCGGCGCGTCTGCGTTGCGGTCGACGGCGACGACGCGGACCCCGAGCTGGCGCACCCGGGCGATCGCCCGCCGCTGGTGTCGCCCCGCTCCGACGAAGAGAACGACGGTCACGGGCGCCGATTGTAGGGGCCGGATCCCTTCGGCCCTCAGCCCGGATCATCGGACGGCGCACGGCCTCGACGCGTCGGGCATCCGCCGCTCGCTCGATGGCTTCCTCGCCGCGGCGGCGTGACGGAGCTTCGGGGCCTGCCTTCCTGCTGAGCCGATCCGCCGCGCGCTCGTGGTGAATCACCACGAGCGCGGTCAGCGCACGCCGCCCGCGGGTACGAGGAAGCGGTTTCGCTCCCAGCGCTCGATCTCGCAGCCGTTGTCGCGCCGCAGCCTGGCCCACACGGCGTGGCCGCCGATCAGGCCGGTGACGGTGGCCACCTGTGGCCCGCCGTAGATCTCCGTGCACGCCGTGTCCGGCGGCACCGGCCGCAGCGTCGTCCAGCCGAGCTGCGCGAGCCGGCGGCACGCCGTGGCGCGGCGCGGCAGCGTGCCGCCCGTGGGGTCGCAGCGCAACGTCCAGACGACCCGCGTGCGCGGATCGTCTCCGTCCTCGTAGAACGCCACGCGGAGTGCCGTCCTCCCGGTGGCGGCGACCGGCGCGGCCGCCCAGGCGACCATCACCCCGACCACGGCAGCAAGGACGAGCGCCCGCATCACGCCCAAGATACGCCGGTACACTCGCGCGGTGTCACCGACCGGCGGGCGGATCGTGATCACCGGCGGCGCCGGGTTCATCGGCACCGCGCTGGCGAGGCGTCTGGCCGACGCCAACGACATCGTCCTCTACGACAACCTCCACCGCGACGCCCTTCGCGGCAGCGAGCTCGCCGAGCACCCGAACGTGCGGCTCATCGTGGGAGACGTGCTCGACCCGGAGGCGCTCGGGGCCGCGGTCGCCGGCGCGACCCACGTCGTCCATGCCGCCGCCATCGCCGGCGTCGACACGGTGCTCGAGAGCCCGGTGCGGACGATGCGCGTCAATGTGATCGGCACGTACAACGCACTCGAAGCTGCCGTGGCGTCCCTCGACACGGTCGAGCGGTTCGTCGACTTCTCGACCAGTGAGGTGTTCGGCACCCAGGCGTTCCGTGTCAGCGAGGGCGAGGTGCGCTCCATCGGCTCGGTCGGCGAGGCGCGCTGGACGTACGCGGTCTCCAAACTGGCCGGCGAGCACATGGCGCACGCCTACCACGCCGAGCTCGGGCTGCCGACGGTCACGCTGCACCCGTTCAACGTCTACGGGCCCGGGCAGATCGGCGGCGGCGCCATCCGCGCCTTCATCGAGACGGCGCTCGCCGACGGCGACCTCACGATCCACGGGGATGGGTCCCAGATCCGAGCCTGGTGCTACGTGGACGACATGGTCGAGGCGCTCCTGCTCTGTCTGGCGCGTCCCGAGGCGGTCGGGCACGCGTTCAACGTCGGCAATCCACGGTCCGCAGCGACGATCTACGACCTTGCGCAGCGGGTGAAGCGCCTCACGGGGTGCGCGGGCGACGTCGTTTTCCAGCCCCTCCACTACGCCGACGTCGAGCTCCGCATTCCGGACGTGGAGAAGGCGCGCGAGGTGCTCGGCTGGGAGGCGCGCGTCGAGCTCGAGGAGGGTCTCGAGCGGACGATCGCCTGGTACCGCGCACGGCTCGGCGCGCCGGCCGCGTGAGCGAGCCGATCCGTCTCGCCCGGCCCGATGTCGGCGAGGCCGAGTTGACGGCGGTGGCAGAGGTGCTCGTCGGCGGACAGCTGACGATGGGATCGCGCGTGACCCGGTTCGAGCGGGCCCTGGCGGACGCCGTCGGGACGGCCGACGCGGTCGCGGTCTCCTCCGGGACGGCCGCGCTCCATCTCGCGCTTCTCGCGCTCGGCGTCGGTACCGGGGACGAGGTGATCGTGCCCGCCTACACCTTCCCCGCCACCGCGAACGCCGTGCGTCTCGCCGGCGGGCGGCCCGTGCTCGCCGACGTCGATGCTGCGACGTTCCTGGTGCGCCCCGAGCTCGTCGCCGCCGCGGTCACGTCGCGCACCCGCGCGGTGATCGGCGTGCACCTCTTCGGCCGGCCGCTCGACTGGGAGGCGCTCCAGACGGCGGTGCCCCAGGACGTGGTCCTCGTCGAGGACGCGGCGGGGGCGCTCGGCGCCCGCTTCCAGGGAGTGGCGTGCGGCGCCCTCGGCCTCGCGGCCTGCCTCTCCTTCCACCCACGGAAGATCGTGACGACCGGCGAAGGGGGAGCGGTCACGACCGACGAGCTCGAGCTCGCCACGACCGTGCGCAGCCTCCGCCACCACGGCTTCACGGCGGAGGGAGACCTCCCCGTGCCCGGCTTCAACTACCGCCTGCCAGACGTGCTGTGCGCCCTCGGCATCCCCCAGCTCGCCCGGCTGGAGGAGCTTCTCCGGGCGCGGGAGCAGGTCGCAGGCTGGTACGAGGAGCGACTCGCCCACCTCGTCGCGACACCCGCGGCGGCCGAGGGGGACCGTCACGGCTGGCAGGCGTACGTCATCGGTGTCGCGCACCGCGACGAGACCATCGTCGCGCTGCGGTCGCTGGGCATCGAGGCCCAGATCGGCACCTACGCGCTGCATCGGCTCGCCGCCTATCGTGACCAGGGCCCGTTCCCCGGCGCCGACGCCGCCTTCGACCGTGCGCTCGCGCTCCCTCTGGCCGCTTCGCTCGGTGAGGACGAGGTGGAGCGCGTGTGCGCGGCGCTGCGTTCGTGCCTTCGACCTTGACAAATCCCTCTTGTAAGTGAATACTCACTATCGAGATGACGACGGTGACTGAGCGAAAGACGGCGGAGCAGCGCCGCGAGGCCGTGCTCGAGGCGGCCATGGCCGCGTTTGCGCGCGGCGGCCTCCACGGCACCTCGACCGACGAGATCGCCCGGATGGCCGGCATCTCGCAGCCGTATCTGTTCCGCCTCTTCGGCACGAAGAAGCACCTCTTCATCGCCACGGTCGAGCGCTGCATGTCGGAGACCCTCGAGCTCTTCCGCGCCGCCGCCGGCGGCCTCCGGGGAGAGGAAGCCCTGCGGGCGATGGGTCAGGCATACCGGCAGATGGTGATTTCCGACCGCACACGGCTGCTCTCCCAGATGCAGGCGTACGCGGCGTGCGACGATGACGACATCCGTCAGGCCATGCGCCGTGGCTACGGGCAGCTCCACCTCTATGTGGAGACGGTCTCGGGTCTGTCGCCGGCCGTCGTGTCCGGCTGGTTCGCACAGGGAATGCTCCTCAACGTGATCGCGGCCATGGACCTGCAGACCGACCCCGAGCCGTGGTCCGTGCGCCTGATCGAGGGGTGCAGCGGCGGCAAGCTCGCCTGACGTGTTTTTTTTCGACCGGTATGTAAGTGACTACTCACGATCAACAGAGAGACGAACAAGGAGGAAGGAGATGACCCCCCGGGCACGCACGATCTGGACGTTCGCGATCACCTCGGTCGCGCTCTTCATGGTGTCGCTCGACAACCTCGTCGTGACGACGGCCATTCCTGTCATCCGGCAGGATCTCGGCGCCTCACTCCAGAGCCTCGAGTGGACGGTGAACGCCTACACGCTGACGTTCGCGGTGCTGCTCCTCACCGGCGCGGCACTCGGCGATCGTTTCGGGCGCCGCCGGCTGTTCGCGATCGGTCTCGCGATATTCACGGCAGCGTCCGTGGGCGCGGCGCTCGCCCCGAGCGTCGAGCTGCTCAACGTCGCACGTGCCGTGCAGGGGCTCGGCGCGGCGATCGTGATGCCGCTCACACTGACCATCCTCAGCGCCGCCGTCCCGCCCGAGAAGCGGGGCGTCGCGCTCGGCGCCTGGGGCGGCATCGGCGGCCTGGCCGTCGCCTTCGGCCCCGTCGTCGGCGGTGCGGTCGTCGAGGGCATCGCCTGGCAGTGGATCTTCTGGCTCAACGTCCCCATCGGCCTCGTGCTCGTGCCGCTCGCCCTGACACGGCTCCAGGAGACGACGGGTCCCGCACGCCGGCTCGACCTGCCCGGCGTCGGCCTCGCCAGCGCGGGCCTGTTCGGGATCGTGTGGGGCCTCGTGCGCGGTAACGGCGAGGGCTGGACGAGCCCCGAGATCCTGGCGGCGCTGACGGTGGGCGCCGCGCTGACGGCCGCGTTCGTCGCGTGGGAGCTCCGCTCGCGCGCGCCGATGCTCCCGATGCGCTTCTTCCGCAAGCCGCAGTTCGCGCTCGGCAATGCGGCCTCGTTGTTCATGTTCTTCGGGATGTTCGGTTCGATCTTCCTCCTGGCCCAGTTCTTCCAGACGGTGCAGGGGTACTCGGCGCTCGAGTCGGGGCTGCGCATCCTGCCCTGGACCTTGGCGCCGATGTTCATCGCCCCGGTGGCAGGCGCGCTCTCCGACCGCATCCCACCGAAGCTGATCCTCGGTACGGGGCTCTCGCTGCAGGCGGTCGCGCTGGCGTGGATCGCGTCGGTCTCGACTCCCACGACGCCCTACGGCGACCTCGTCCTGCCGTTCATCCTCGCGGGCGTCGGCATGGCGCTGTTCTTCGCGCCCATGGCGAACGTCGTCCTCTCGGCCGTGCGGCCGGAGGAGGAGGGTCAGGCGTCGGGCGCCAACAACGCCATCCGCGAGCTCGGCGGCGTCCTGGGAGTCGCCGTGCTCGCGGCGATCTTCGCCTACGCGGGCGGGTACAGCAGCTCGACCACGTTCGTGGACGGGATGAACGCGGCCGTCTACGTCGGTTCTGCTGTCGTCGCGCTTGGCGCTCTGGCGGCGTTTGCGATTCCGAGCCGCCGGGCGCGTGCCGAGGCGCCCGCCGTGGCAGGCGTCGCGCTGTCAGAGGCGGCGTAGAGCCGCACGTCGAGAACGGAAGCCGCCGGGTGGACGGACACACCCGGCGGCCGCCGGCTCCCGTGGCTAGCCGGGCGCCGGGGCATGCCTCGGCGAGACCTGTCCTCGTGCCTGGCCCGGGGCGCCACCGTGTGGTGGAGCCCGTACCCTTCCCCGGCATGAGCCGCCGCACGCGGGTACTGGGGACGCTCGTTTTCACGGGTCTTGCGGTCGTCTACCTCGTGTGGAAGATCGACCTGCGCACGACGGTGGACGTGCTCGTCGACGCCGATCCGTGGTGGTTCGCGCTCGCCGTCGCGATCATGATCGGCACCGTTCCGTTCCTGGCACTCCGCTGGCGTTGGCTACTCGCCGCACAACGCATCCACGACGGGCTCGCGTGGCTCACGCGCTCCTACTTCGTCTCCTACACAGCCGGACAGATCCTCCCCACGGCGATCGGCGGCGACGCGGTGCGCGTCGTCGAGTCCGCTCGCCGTCATCCGGGGCGCACGGGTGACCTCACCGCGATCGTGGCGCTCGAGCGGGGACTGGGCGGGGCGGGGACACTCCTGCTCGGGGCCGTCGGCTTCCTGCTCGCCATCGGCCACTACGACGTCTCGGCGTATCTGTGGGTCGAGGGCGTCCTCGTCCTCGCCACGTTGGGACTGCTGTTCCTGTTCTTCTCCCGGGCGGCGCGCCCGCTGCTGCGCCGCGTGCAGCCACTCCTGGCGATGCTACGGCTCGACCGTGCGTTGCGCTCCTTCTACGACGGGGTGCACCACTACCGGGGCCACCCGCGACTGCTGCTCGGCGCGTTCGCCTTCACGACCGCGGTGCAGGCGGTGCGCGTGCTCGCGATCTGGGCGTCCGCACAGGCGGTGGGGATCGAGCTGGGACCGCGCCTCTACTACGTGATGGGGCCGCTCTTCTTCCTCGTCCTGATCGTGCCGTTCACGCTCAACGGGTTCGCCATCCGCGAGGCGTTCTTCGTCAGCTTCCTCGGCTCGGTCGGCGTCGACGCGGACCAGGCCTTCGCAGCGGGCTTCCTGTTCTTCCTGGTCACCGTCGCGCTGGCGCTGCCGGGGGGCGCCATCCTGCTCTGGGAAGGGCTGCGTGGCGGCGCTGGACGGCCGCGCGTCGAACATGGCTGACCCCGGCGGCGGCGTCGCCGCCGTGGTCGTCACCTACAACGGGCTGCCATGGCTCGAGCAGTGCCTCGATTCCCTGCGTGGCGTCGACACCGTGGTCGTCGACCACGGCTCGGAGGACGGCACCGTCGGCTTCGTGCGCGAGCGCCACCCGGAGGCGCGCGTCGTCGAGCAGGCGAATCTCGGGCTTGCAGCCGGGTGGAACCGGGGCGTCTCGGAGACGACCGGCGAATACGTGCTGATCGTCAACGCCGACGCCTGGCTCGTCGGGAACGCGCTCGAGCGACTGCTCGCCGTCATGGAGCGGCACCCGCGCGCGGCGTGGGTGGGCCCGAAGTTCGAGTACCCGGACGGGGGGCTCCAGCCCTCGGTTCGCGGCTTTCCGACGGTGTGGCGCCTTGCCACCGAGTACCTCTTCCTGCGCAAGCTCGCACCGCGCACCCGGGCGCTGAACGCGTTCTACGCGGCGGGTTTCGACCACGCGAGCGAGCGAGCGGTCGAGTGGACGATGGGTTCGGCCATGCTGGTGCGCAGGGCAGCGCTCGACGACGTCGGCCCGTTCGACACCGACTTCTTCCTCTTCAGCGAGGAGACCGACTGGTGCCGCCGCGCCGCGGAGCGCGGGTGGGAGATCGTGTTCACCCCGGAGGCGACGTGCGTGCACGTCGGCGGCGCCTCCCACGGAGGCCGCATGTTCCGGGAAAACGTGCGTGGCCACCTGCGCTATCTGAGGAAGCACGATGGCGAGCGCACGGCCGAGCGGGCCAGGAAGCTCCTGCGATGGTCGCTCGTGCTGCGTGGCCTCGTCTTCCGCGGCCGGCGTGGCGCGACGTACCGAGAGGTCGCCGCCTGGCTTCGGACGGGTGACGTGGACACGCTGCTCGGGTGATGAGCGGCCTGCTTCTGTACGTCCGTATCGTTCTCGGCACGGCGGTCGTGCTGGCGCCCGGCTGGGCGATCGCCCGCGCGCTCGGGGTGCGCGGCGTCGCGGCACCGCTGGCGTGGGGGCTGGCCACGATCTTCGGCGCCCTGGCGGTCACGTTTGCCGTGTCGGCCTCGCTGACACTGACGCTCGCCCTGCTGCTGCTCGCCGGTGCCGCCACGCTGCCGTTTGCACTACGCAGCCGCGGCACCCGAGGCGTGCTGCCGGGCGCCCCGGCTGCCGCCGTGCTCGGCATCCTGCTCGGGCTCCTCCTCTGGCACGTGGCCGGCGAGGTCGGGGGCGATGGGCTCTTCCACCTGGCGCGCGTCCGCAAGCTCACCGACCTCGGCGATCTCACCCTGGACGCGCTGAACGAGTTTCCCGACGGCAGCCTCCATCCGGGCTACGCCTTCCCGCTCTGGCACGGGTTCCTGGCGCTCGTGGCCACCGTGTCGGGCGCCGATCCGACGCAGGTCGTGCTCCACCTGCCGAGCGTCCTGGCGCCGCTCGCGGTGCTCGCCTGGCTCGAGGCAGGCTGGTCGCTGTTCAGGCGGCCGGTGCCCGCAGCCGTCACGGCCGCCGCGGCGGTGGCACTCGTGGCCATGTCGCCCGGCCACGGCGGCGCCTACACGGTGCTCGCGCTCCCGGCGACGGCGTCGCGCCAGCTCCTCGTCCCGGCTGCGCTCGCGCTGGCGCTCGCCGCGGCGCGTCGGCCCTCGTGGCGGCTGCTTGCAAGCGCTGCGGTGGCCGCCTTCGTGCTCGCAGTGGTGCACCCCACGTACGCGATCTTCCTTTGCATCCCGTTCGCCGGCTTCGTACTCGTGCGCGCGCTCTGGCGACGGGGCGACGTCCGCGGCGGCGCGCTCGCGCTCGCCGCGCTCGCGCTCCCGGCCGCAGCATTCTTCGTATGGCTGCTGCCCGTCGTGCGCGAGACCGCGTCGGTCTCCCCGGACGCGGCCGAACGACTGCGCGCGCTGCGCCAGTACCAGGGCCAGCTCGACGTCCGCTCGGCGGACAGCTTCAGCGTGGTGCCCGACGTCTTCGGGCGTGCCGGCCTCGTCGCCGTCGCGGCGCTCCTGCTCGTTCCCCTGTCCGGGCTCGCAGCACGCCGGCGGTGGGCCGCGTTCGTGGTCGGGGGGGCTCTCGCCGTCTCCATCGTCGCGCTCGTGCCGCTCGTGTTCGTCCCCTTCTCCGACGTGGTCTCCATCTCTCAGGCCCGCCGGCTGGTGGGTTTCTTCCCGTTTCCGTTCGCCGTCGCGGGCGGCATGGGTGTCTTCGCGGCGCTTCTGGGGCCCGTGGCGGCACCAGCTGCCCTCGTTGCCGGCATCATCATTCAGCTCCTGTATCCCGGGCGACTTCGCCTACCGGATCACCGACGGTGGGCCAGCCTGGGCCACGTGGATCGCGGTCGCGGGTGCCACCGCTGCGCTCGTGGTCGGCTTTCGCCAGCGACAACCGATCGAGACCCGTGCAGCGCTCGCCTCTGCGCTCCTGCTCCTGCCGGCGTACGTGCACGGGCTCGCCCACTGGTCGGTGCCGAGCGCGCGCGCGGCAGAGCGTGCTCTCACCGGCACTCGTCGCAGCGCTTCGCGACTCGGTTCCCGTCGGGGACACCGTGTACGCCGATCCGGAGGCGAGCTACCGGATCGCGGCCTTCGCTCCCGTCACGATCTGCGTTTCCCCACCCGGGCACGTGGCTGACACGAGAGACAACCGCCCGCGCGAGCGCGTACGGGAGTTCCGGCGCTTCGCGCGCACCGGCGACCTGGCCATCCCGCGCGCGTGCGGGGCCGAGTGGCTCGTTGTCGACCGCTCGAGGTTCGACGTGCGCCCCGACCTTCCGGTCGTGTTCCGCGATGCCCGCTGGACGCTCTATCGGTTGGCCGGCGCGGAGCCGTAGCCGCCTCCACCCGGTGTCTCGATGCGGACGACGTCTCCCGGCGCGAGGTCGAGGGAGACCGACGCCGGGCGCTCCACGCCGTTGACGAGCGTGCGGCCGCGGGCGCCGTCGGAGCCGCCCGCGGCTCCGCGCGGTGCGAGCGCCCGCCGCTGCGCGATCACGGACAGCCGCAACGGCGCGAGCGCACGCAGCTCACGGACGACACCGTCACCGCCGCGGTGGGCGCCGGCGCCACCCGACCCCGACGCCGGAGCGCGTAGCGCTCCACGCGGAGCGGGTACGCGCGCTCCGAGCGCCTCGACCGGCGTGTTGCGTGCGTTCGACATGGCGACGTGGACGGCCGACGGGCCCGTCGGCGTCGGGACACGCGCCCTGGCCGCCGCCGATCGTCTCGTAGTACGCGAAGCGGTCGTCGCCGAGGACGACGTTGTTCATCGTCCCCTGACCCTGCGCCGGCAACGGGCATCGCCTGCGCCGAACGCCGCGAGCACGACGTCGATGATCCGGCTCGACGTCTCCGTGTTCCCCGCCGCCACCGCCGCCGGCGGCCGGGCGTTGACGAGGCACCCGGCGGGCGCCGTGACGCGTCACCGGCGCGAACGCCCCGGCCGAGGCCGGCACGTCCGGGTCGGTGAGTGCCCGCACGACGAAGAAGCAGGCCGAGCGTGTCACCGCGAGCGGGCAGTTGAGGTTCCCGTCGTGCTGCGGCGCCGTGCCCGCGAAGTCGATGCGCACCTCGTCGCCGTCGATCTCGACCGTGGCGCGGATCGGCAGCAGTCCGTCGGTCGTCTCGAGCGCGTCGTCGGCCTCGTAGCGTCCGTCGGGCATGCGGCGGATCGCCGCACGCACGACCCGCTCCGAGTACGCGACGAGCTCGGTCATCGCGGCCGAGACGTGCTCGCGACCGCGTCGTGCGCAGAGCTCGTCGACGCGACGCTCCGCGAGACGGTGCGCGGCGAGCTGCGCGCGCAGGTCGCCCCGCCGCTCCTCCGGGCCGCCGCATCCGGGCCACGAGCGCCTCGAGCGTCTGGTCGTCGAGCACGCGTCGGCGGGATCACGACGCCCTCGTCCGCGAGCGTGCGCGACCACGGCGGCAGGCTGCCCGGCTCGCGGCCGCCGACGTCGACGTGGTGCGCCCGCGTGACGGCGAAGCCGAGCTGCGTGCGCGTGACCGTCGTGATGTCCGGCAGGTGGGTGCCGCCGGCGTACGGGTCGTTGAGGATCCACACCTCGCCGGGTCGCGGCTCGTGCGCCTGCCACCGCCGCGACCGCCTCCGGCATCGCTCCGAGGTGCACGGGGATGTGCTCGGCCTGCGCGACCATCCGGCCGTCCAGCGTCGAAGAGTGCCGTCGAGCAGTCGTGGCGCTCCTTGATGTTCGCCGAGAACGCCGCGCGGATCAGCACCGCACCCATCTCGTCGGCGACCGTCCGACGAGCTGGGCGCCGATCACCTGCAGATCGACGGGAATCATGCGCACCCGCTCGAGGTCGGAGCGTGCCGTGGCGTCCGTCCTCCCGACCCAGCCCGGCGGCACCCAGCAGGTGGCGCCGTCGAGCTCGACCACTCTGGGCCGCCCACCGCGCGGCGAGCGCGGGTTCCCGCGGGAGCTCCAGCGCGGCCCCGGGCGGACCTCGTGCCGTCCGCACGGCGACGAGCTCGATCTGCATCGCCCGGTCGGCGTAGCCGTAGCGCCTCTCGTGCGAGGCGTGGAAGCGCTCCGCGAGCGTCGGCCCCGAGCGGCACCGTGAGCTCGAAGGACTGGCCCGCGTAGCGCAGATCGGCCTCTCCTTCCCGGGGCAGCTCCCCCGCCGCCTCCAGAGGGCAGACGACGCCCGCGACGGCGTCGCGCCGCTCGTCGCACGCCGCGAGCCCGAGCGGCGCTAGCACGCCGGCGTGCGCGGGACGAGCACCGTGCGCACGTCCGAGCTCCTCTGCGAGGGCGCAGGCGTGGAGCGGTCCGGCGCCGCCGAACGCGACGAGGGCGAAGTCACGCGGGTCGAGACCCTGCTCCGACCGACACGACACGCAGCGCGCCGAGCATCTCGGCGTCGACCACGGCGACGACGGTGGCCGGGTCGATGCCCGCGCAGCGCGCGTGCGGCGGCGCCGGCGTCGAGCTCGGAGATCGCCGGGGAGCGGTCGCCGGCAGTCGTCCCGAGGAGGAGGTTCGCGTCGGTCACCGTCGGCGCGGTCGCCTCCGCGGCCGTAGCACGCCGGCCCGGGGAAGGCGCCCGGCGCTCTCCGGGCCGACCCGGAGCGCGCCGCCGTCGTCGCGCCGCACGATCGATCCGCCACCGGCGCCCACGGTGTGCACGGCGAGCGTCGGCAGCCGGACCGGGAAGCCCGCCGACCTGTCGCTCGCTCTCGCGCAACGCCTCGCCCCCGACGACTGCGCAGACGTCGGTCGAGGTGCCACCCATGTCGAACGCGATCGCGTCCGAGAAGCCGGCGCGCCGCGCGACGAGGCCGCGCCGACCACGCCGGCGGCCGGGCCCGACAGCAGCGCCCACGCCGGGTGGCGCCGCAGCCTCGGCCAGCGGTGACGACGCCGCCGGACGAGCGCATCACGAGCGGCTCCGGCAGGCCTGCCGCGGCCGCGCTCGCCGACCAGCTCGTCCGAGGTAGCCGGCGAGCACCGGGCCGAGGTAGGCGTCGGCGACCGTCGTCGACGCGCGCTCGTACTCGCGGATCTCCGGTGCCACCTCGTGCGACGCGACCACGTGCGCGCGCGGGTGTCGGCGGCGCAGCTCGCGCGGCGACCGCCCGCTCGTGCGTCGGGTCGGCGTAGGCGTGGAGCAGGCAGACGGCGATCGCCTCGACCTCGTCGAGATCGGCGGCAGCGTGGCGAGATCGAGCGGCGTGACGACTGCCCTCGGGGCCCATCCGCTCCCGCGACTCCGACGCACCGCTCGAGCGGCACGAGCGGTCTCGGGGTGCGCGGCACAGTGCCGGTAGAGGTGAGCACGATCCTGGCGGCGCAGGTGGAGCAGGTGCTCGAAGCCCTCCGTCGCGACGAACGCCGTGCGGCGCCGCGCCGCTCGAGGAGCGCGTTCGTGGCCACGGTCGTGCCGTGCGTGAACCGGTCGAGCCGCACCCGGCGCCGCCCCGACCGCCGCGCTGCCGCGAGCACCGACTCCTCCTGTGCCGCTGCGGTCGGCACCTTTGCCGTCGCGCACCTCGGCCGTCCGTGACGAGCACCGCGTCGGTGAAGGTGCCGCCCACGTCGACGCCGAGAATCGCCACGGCGAGACTCTGTACGGCCGGCCGAGTCCCGGATCGCGGCGGCAGTACCATCGCCCGCGTGAAGGTCCTGATCGTCAGCTTCTACTTCCCGCCGGCAGGGGGCGGTGGCGTCCAGCGTCCGCTCAAGCTGGCCCAGTACCTGCCCGCGCTCGGGATCGAGACCCACGTGCTCGCGCCCGACGATCCGCGCTGGATGCACCGCGACGACGGCCTGCGCGTGCCGACGCAGGCCTGGGTGCACCGGGCCCGCTACCTCGGGCCGGGTGGCGGCAAGCCGGCCGAGCAGCTCCGCGGCACGTAGGGCCTCGCGCGCGCCTCCGTCTAGCACGCGCCTGATGGCGCGGCGGCTGCTCGTGCCCGACGAGAGCGTCGAGCTGGAACCTGACCGCGATCCCCGCCGCGATCCGGCTCGTGCGCCGCGCACGGGATCGACTGGGTGATCACCACGTCGCCGCCGGGACTCGGTGCACCTGATCGGCGCCGCGGTCCAGCGTGCGACCGGCGCGCGCTGGCTCGCCGACCTGCGCGACTCGCTCGTGGCGCACCCGCACCGTCGTACCGACACCGCGGCCACGCGGGCGAAGGAGCGCCTTCGAGAAAGGGTCGCCAGGCTCGTCGCATCCCGGGCCGACGCGATCTCGTGTGTCTCGGAGGCGATCGCGGAGGAGACGCTCGCCCTCCATCCGCGGGGGATCGTGCGCGCGATCGCGAACGGCAGCGACTTCGACGACTTCGAGGGGCTCGAGTACCACGCGGGCGACCGCATGCGCGTCACGCACGCCGGCAGCTTTTTCGGCAAGCGCGACCCACGGCCGTTCCTGCAGGCGCTGGCCGACTCGAAGCTCGACGTCGTGGCCCGTTTTCTCGGCGACTTCCGACCGGCCGACCGCGAGTGGGCCGA
This sequence comes from uncultured Actinomycetes bacterium, assembly GCA_963703975.1. Taxonomy (GTDB): domain Bacteria; phylum Actinomycetota; class Thermoleophilia; order Gaiellales; family Gaiellaceae; genus Gaiella. Next base: position 130,197 of record CAVPGO010000015.1, on the reverse strand, counting down.
AGGGCTCGGGATCGGTGACCGGCTGGAGCTGATCCCGTATGCGCCGCGAGCGACGTCGCTCGCGTTGCAGCGCGACTCCGAGGTGTTGCTGCTGCTCATCCCCGACGCCGGCGGTCGTGGCCGCGGTGTCCTCTCCGGCAAGGTCTTCGAGTATCTGGCCGCCGCGCGTCCCGTCCTTGCAGCCGTGCCGCCGGACGGCGCCGCCGCCGATCTCATTCGCTCGGTCGGTGCCGGTCCGGTCGTCGCACCGGACGACGTCGACGGCCTGCGGACGGCACTCATCGGCCTCCACGGCCGATTCGAGAACGGCGGCTTGCCCGACCTCGAGCTGGACGACGCCTGGCGCCACCGCCTGTCGCGGCGGACACGCGTCGAGGAGATGACGGAGCTGATGCGGGAGGTGGGTGCGCGTCCGCCCGGCGGGGGCCACCGTGCCGATACGTAGTCTTCCCCCGTGAGTGACTCGGACCGTGGGTCGACCGTGCGCCGGGTGGCGACGGTGCTGGTCGGAGCCGCCGTCGCGCTGATGCTCGCAGCCGGCGCCGTCGGTGCGGTCGACACGATCCGCGGCAGCCAGGCTCGTGCGGACGCGAACAGCCGTCTGGACTTCGCCGACCGAGACATCGCCTGGGGGAACGGCTGGATGCTGTCGCAGAACGGCCTCTACGCGGCCCGGTCGCTGATCCCCAAGGGGGCCGACTACGACGTCGTGCTCGGCGACGCGTCACTGTTCGACGATCCGTTCACCTATCCGTACGCCGAGAACTACCTGCGCTACTGGCTGATGCCACGATACGAGCGTTCCGGTGCGGAGTGGGTGGTCTGCTACCGCTGCGACCGCTCTGCCCTCGGCGACCACTCCGTCGTCTGGGAGGACGTCGAGGCCGGCGTCTCGATCATTCGTCGCTCCCAGGCGCAGGGCCCATGAACGCGACGACCTACGCGGCGCTGCTCGGCTTCGTCGCCACCTTCTCGGCAGCAGGGCTCGGACTCCTGGCGGCGATGCAGGGCACGCCACGGATCCGCCATCTGGCCCGTGATCTGGGTCTCGCCTACATGCTGGGGCTCGCCGCCCTCGGGTCGCTGCTCACGCTCGAGGTGATCGCGGGCATCCCCCTGTCACTCGCGTCGATCTTCGTTTCCGGAGGCGTGCTCGCGGCAGGCGGCTTCATGACGGGACGACGCCGCGGGCGTCGCGAGCCGGCCGGATCGTCGTCGCAGGGGCAGGTCGAGCTGATCCTCACCGGCGCTCTCGTGGTGGTCACGATCATCGTCCTCGAAGCAGTCTTCCGTGCCGCGAGGCTCCAGGGTCTCTATCACTGGGACGCGGGATCGTTCTGGATTCCCAAGGCAGAGGCGATCTACTACACGGGAGGACTCGACGAGGAGCACTTTCGGACGCTCCCCGCGCCGAGCTACCCGCCGCTGCAACCGGTCCTCCACGCAACGTTCTTCCACTTCCTCGGCAGCGTCCAGGTCATTCCCCTGCACCTGCTGCACTGGACCCTCCTCGTCGGCTTCGTCGGCGCCGCGGCGAGGCTGCTGGCGCCGCTCACCCAGCCGTTCCTCCTCTGGGCCGCAGTGCTCATGGTCGTCGTCGCCCGTGGGGTCGGGATCGTCCCTCCGGGGCCCGACGTCGTCATGGACTGCCTGCTCGGCCTTGGCGTGCTCTGCGTCGTCACGTGGCTTGCCGACCGCGAACCACGGCTGTTCCCGGCTACACTCGTCTTCGTCTCCGCGGCCGCGCTCATGAAGCGGGAGGGGCTCTTGCTGGCCGTCTGCATCGCGGGCGGCGCTGCCGTCGCATCGATCGGGCGACTCCGGCTCGTCTGGCCCCGCATCGTGCTGCTCGCCGTCGTCCCGCTCCTCGCGACCGTCCCGTGGCGTATCTGGTTCACGCACCGCGGTCTGGCCGGTGACGATGGACCCGAAGTTGGCCTCCTGGGCTTGCTCGATCACCTCGGCCGCCTGTGGCCGGCGACCACCCTCGTGCTCGGGACACTCCCGGATCCGGCGCCGTGGCGGTCGATCGTGACGGTCGCGCTGGCGGCCCTCGCGGCAGCGCTCCTGGCCGGCGAGCGACGCCTGTCGATCTACACCCTCGCGCTGCTCGTCCTGTCGACGCTCGGCTTCGTCTGGGTGATGTGGTCGTTCCCGAGCCTTCCACTGACGAAGGTCGGGGCGCTCAATCCGATCCCCCGTCTGGTCGGGTCGGTGCTGATCCCGGTGGGGCTGATCGCGCCGATCCTCCTGCACGAGGCCATGGCGCGTCTCGGATTCGCGCCACGCCGCTCACCCTCGCCCCGGCTCCGAACGGCGGTGACGGCCGGTGTCATCGTCGCTGCCCTTGGGTACCCCGCAGCCGTCCTGGCGATCGACGGCATGCCCAGATTCCCGAGCAGCGCAGAATGCGCGCGTCTCGCGTCGCCCGTGGAGGACGGGAACTTTCTCGCGGTCTACGCTCACCGTCACTCGCTCGCAGACGCCGTGGCGGTGCGAGACGACCTCCTCCGGCAGGGGTTCGTCGGTGCTGAAGCGCGACCTGACGGCTGTGGGTCCTGGGAGGTGGCCAACCCGAGCGTCGTCACGGTGGAGCAGGCGCAAGGTCATGCGGAAGACGCGCGTCGGGCCGGGTACACACTTCGACTCGAGCGCCCGTGAGCAGACCCATCCGGACACCGATCGTCGATGCGCTGTTCTTCGCCAGCATCTTCACGGTCACGTTCGCGAAGATCCAGTGGGAGTTCGCGGCCTCGCTCTCGCTCTCCGACGTGCTCACGGCGCTCTTCCTCGTCGCCTTCGCCATCCACCGCATCGAGCGGTTCGACGGCCGGCTGACGCGCAGCGCAGCGGTGGCGTTCGCGTTCTTCCTCGCCTTTCTCGCCGTCTACCTGCTCGGCTTCTTCAACCTCGAGACGACGCAGGCGCTGGAGCAGTGGTCGAAAGGGATGATCAAGTTCCTCCTCCACTTCATGTTCCTCGTCTGCGGGCTCGCGCTCCTGGCCCGGCGAGCGGAGCGCTTCTACTGGGTTGCGCTGGCCGTCTTCTGCGTCGGTATCTGGGCGAACGCGCTCTACGGGCTCGTGCAGCTGGCGTACGCCGAAGCGACCGGGGGCGCGAACCTGGACGAGATCTTCGTGCACCCGATCACCGGCGGGATCAGCAACATCAACCTGTTCGGCGCCGTGCAGGGGGAAGGGATCTACCGTCCCAATGCGCTCACCGGCGACCCGAACCATCTCGCCATCGAGCTCCTCATCCCGCTGCTCGTCCTCCTCCCGATCTACCTCCGCCTCGAGCAGGGTCACCGGCTGCGCGTCCCGCTCGCCATCGGCCTGATGTTCGGCCTCGTCATGCAACTGGCGACGCTCTCCCGCAGCGGCCTGCTGGGGTTGGCGTGCGGGATGCTCGTCCTTCTGATCCCGTACCGGCGCCGCCTGCTCTCGGCGCAGTTCGTGGTGCCGCTGCTCGGGGTGGCGCTCATCCTCTTCGTGATCGTCGAGCGGCGCAGCGCCTTCTTCTCGAAGGTGCTGGAGACCCGCCTGCAGACGTCAGGGCGGGGCACCGATGCGCATTTCTTCGTCTACAGCTTCATCCCCGACGTGCTGCAGCAGCATCCGCTGCTCGGCCTCGGCTACAACAACTTCTCCGTCTACTACGAGTTCGTCACCGGCCGGACGAACTTCGGGCCACACTCGTTCTACGTGGCGACGTTCGTGGAGTCGGGCCTCGTCGGAGCCGTGCTGTTCGTCACGTTCATCGTCTACCTGTTCGGCCGGCTCGCGCTCACACGCCGTGTGGGTCGGGCGCTCGCAGCGGCGGGGGATGGCGTCTCGGCCCGCGTACGCCCACTCGGCTGGGGTCTCACCGCCGCCCTCGTCGGCACGCTCGTCGCGAACGCGTTCTACCTGACGATGATCTTCTACTACTTCTACGTCTTCGCCCTCCTTGCGATCGCGCCGCCCGCCGTCTTCATGCGGCGGCTCGCTGCGGCGCGGGCGTGAGGGTCGCCGTCCTGACCACGTCGTACCCGCGCCATGCGGGCGACGTCGCGGGCGTGTTCGTGGAGCAGACGGTGGAGCGGCTCCGCCGCGCAGGGGCAGAGGTGACGGTCGTCTCGCCGGCCGCCTTCCGTCACTACGGGGTCGCCTACGGAGACGGCGTCGTGAACAACCTGCGGCGCCGGCCTTGGCTGGTGCTTGCGCTGCCGTTGTTTCTCTGGTCGTTCACGCGCGCCGCGCGCCGTGCCGCTCGGGAAGCGGAGGTCGTCCACGCTCACTGGATCCCGAGCGGCCTGCCGGCCCTGCTCACGGGCCGGCCCGTCGTGCTGCAGCTGTGGGGGTCGGACGTCGCGCTCGCCGCGAGGGCACGCTGGGCGTTTCGCCCGATCGTGCGGCGCGCGCAGATCGTGGTGTGCGCCTCACACGACCTGGCGATCGAGGCCGCGGCTCTCGGAGCACGGGAGGTGCGGGTGATCCCGACTGCGGTCGGCATCCCTCCGGACGTCTGCGAGCCCGAGGAGCCGCCGCACGCCCTGTTCGTGGGGCGCCTGTCGGAGGAAAAGGGGGTGCGCGAGCTGGCCGAGGCTGCGCGCGGCCTGCCGCTCGTCGTCGTCGGTGACGGACCGCTGCGCGAGCTGCTACCGCAGGCGACCGGCTTCGTCGCGCACGATCTGCTCGGGCCCTACTACGACCGCGCCTCGGTGGTCGTCGTGCCCTCGCGACGCGAAGGATACGGCATGACTGCGCGAGAGGCGATGGCCCACGGACGACCCGTGCTGGCAACCGCGGTGGGAGGGCTGCGCGACGCGGTCGAGGACGGTGTCACCGGCGTACTCGTCCCGCCGGGCGACGTCGCCGGCCTGCGAGAGGCCCTCGAACGGATGCTCGAGGACCGCGAGCTCAGGGCCCGGCTCGGCGCGGCGGCGCGAGCTGCGGCGCAGGAGCGGTTCTCCGAGCAGCGGGAGACCGACGGGCTCGTCGCCGCATACGGCGACGCCGAGCGCTCGCGTTAGAAGAGCCTGCAGCGGATGAGCGTGCGGAGCACGCGGAGCCCGTCGACCGCCGTCAGCTTCTTCCCCTCGGCACGGCCGCGCGCCCTGTACGAGATCGGCACCTCGTGGATCCGCTCGCCGGCGCGCAACACGCGTGCGGCGATCTCCGGTTCGATCGCAAAGCCCGGCTCCTCGAGGGGAAGCGAGCGGAAGAGGTCGGTGCGCATCGCCTTGTGGCAGGTCATCACGTCGGAGATCCAGCAGTTGTAGAGGACGTTGGTGGTCAGCGTGACCGCCTTGTTGCCGAGCACGTACCAGAAGCTGAACGCCGACTGTGACGTCCACGCGCGCGTGCCGAAGACGACGTTGGCATCGCCGGCGAGCAATGGTTCCAGTACCGGCGCGAGATCGGCGGCCCGGTACTCGAGGTCGGCATCGAGGATCGCTGCGACATCCCCGGTGGCATGGGAGAGCGCCGTGCGTACCGCCGCGCCCTTGCCGCGGTTGCGCTCGTGGAGATGGATCTCCACCTCCGGGGGCCACGTCCGCGCCATCAGCAGCTCGCGCGTCCCGTCGCGGGAGCCGTCGTCGACGACGATGAGCTGGCGCCCGCCGACCGGCAGCTCCGCCGTGAGAGCGTCGTCGATCGCCGCCGCGATCGTGGCGGCCTCGTCGAAGACCGGCATCAGGATGGACAGTGTCGGGGCCACGGCGACCGATTCTTGTGGGACCGGCGTCTTCCTGCGCCGCGGCCCGGAGGCGCTCCTGCGTCCCGTCCGACGTCGGACCGTCACCGTGGCCGCCGGACGAGCGTGTGCGAGCGGGGATGATCGCCGGGCAGCAGCGGTACCATCGGCGGCGCGGCCCGACGCCGCAGGAGCCAACGTGCGCGAGCTGACCATCGACGGCAGGCGGATCTCGGACGACACCGGCTGTTTCGTGATCGCCGAGATCGGCCACAACCATCAAGGCTCGCTCGAGCGGGCGCGGCAGCTCCTCGTCGCCGCGCGGGACTGCGGCGTCGACGCGGTGAAGCTCCAGAAGCGTGACAACCGCTCTCTCTACACCAGCGCGCGGTACGACTCCCCCTACGACAACGAGAACAGCTTCGGTGCCACGTACGGGGCGCACCGCGAGGCGCTCGAGCTCGACAGTGGCGCGTACGCCGAGCTGCAGGCGTGCGCACGCGACCTCGGCCTCGTCCTCTTCGCCACGGCGTTCGACGTCCCCAGCGCCGACCTGCTCGCCGAGCTCGACGTGCCCGCGTTCAAGATCGCCTCGGGCGACCTGCGCAACACGCCACTGCTCCGGCACGTCGCCGCTTTCGGCAAGCCGCTGATCGTCTCCACCGGCGGCGCCACGATCGAGGACATCGATCGCGCCGTGGAGACCGTGCTGCCGGTCAACGGACAGCTCTGCCTGCTGCAGTGCACCGCCGCCTACCCCGCGGCCGTGGAGGAGCTGAACCTGCAGGTGATCGCCACGCTGCGCGAGCGCTACCCGGAGCTCGTGGTCGGGCTCTCCGACCATCAGGACGGGATCGCGATGTCACTCGTCGCGTACATGTTGGGCGCCCGCGTGATCGAGAAGCACTTCACGCTCAGCCATACGCTGAAGGGCACCGACCACGCGTTCTCGCTGATGCCCGAGGGGATGCGCAAGCTCGTGCGCGATCTCAGGCGGGTGCCCGACGCGCTCGGCGACGGCGTCAAGCGGTCGCTCCCGAGCGAGGAGATGCCGCTGCAGAAGATGGGCAAGCAGCTCGTCGCCGCGCGTGCGCTGCAGTTCGGCCACGTGCTCGAAGCCGACGACCTGCGGATCGTCTCCCCGGCCGACGGTGGTCTCCCGCCCTACGAGCTCGACGCGCTCGTCGGGCGCATCGTCGCCCGCCCGCTCGCACCGGAGCAGCGGGTGACGTTCGAGGATCTGGAGCCGGCCGCGGAACGACCGACCGAGGCCGCGTGACGGACGCGCTGTTCGACCTCACCGGCCGAGTCGCCGTGGTCACCGGTGGGTACGGGCAGCTCGGCTCGACGCTCGTCCGGGCGCTCTGGGAGCGCGGCATGCGGGTCGCTCTCGTCGATCTCGCGGCGAAGCCGGGTGCGGCCGCCGCCGACCTCGGCGCGGCGCTCGACTCCGGCTCGGTGCGCGCCTACCTCGCCGACGTCACCGAGCGGGAGGCGGTCGAGACGGTGCTCGCCGACGTGGAGAGCGTCTGGGGTGTCCCGCACCTGCTCGTGAACGCGGCCGCGATCGACGCGCCGCCCGACGCCCCCGCCGAGGAGGTCGGCCCCTTCGAGACGTACCCGGTGGAGTCGCTCGACCGCGTCCTCGACGCCAACGTGACCGGCACCGTCGTGCCGTGCCAGGTGTTCGGCGCGGCGATGTCGCGGGCGGGTCGAGGCTCGATCGTCAATGTTGCGTCGATCTACGGGATGCTCTCCCCCGACCAGTCCCTGTACGGGTTCCGCCGGCAGGCGGGGCAGGAGTTCGTCAAGCCGGTGTCCTACTCGGTCTCGAAGTCGGCGGTGCTGAACCTGACCCGCTACCTCGCCACGTACTGGGCCCGCAGCGGCGTGCGGGTGAACACGCTGACCCCGCACGGCATCGAGAACGCACAGCCCGACGCGTTCGTCGAGGCCTTCGCCACGCGGTCGCCGGTCGGCCGACTGATGCGCGCCGACGAGGCGGTGGGCGCGGTCGTCTTCCTCGCCTCGGACGCGTCCTCATACGTCACAGGTGCGAACGTCGTCGTCGACGGCGGCTGGTCGGCCTGGTGATCCGCGACGAGATCCCGAACCTGATCGCGGGCGAGGAGGCGGCCGCCGCCTGCGGCGCGTGGCTCGACAAGCAGCGTCCCGACGACGAATCGCTGCTCTGCCGCGTGGCTCGCTCCGGTGCCGACGACGTCGGTCGTGCGGTCGCCGCCGCGCGGGACGCGCAGGAGGCGTGGAGCGGGCTGACTGCGGTCGCGCGTGGCGACCTCGTGCGCGAGATCGCGCTCGCGCTGCGGGACGCCAGGGAGGAGCTGTCCGACGCGGTGGTGGCCGAGACGGGCAAGCCGCTCGAGCTTGCGCTCGGCGAGACGGACGCCGCCGTCGAGATGGGCCTCTTCGTCGCGGGCGAGGGCCGCCGCTCCTACGGGCGCACGATGCCGGCGAGCGCGCCACACCGGACGGTGCTGACGATGCGCGTGCCGGTCGGCGTGGCGGGGCTGATCGTCTCCTTCAACACGCCGCTCCCGAACGTCGCCTGGAAGGTCTTTCCCTCGCTCCTGTGTGGCAACGGCTCGGTGCTCAAGCCGTCCGAGCACACACCTGTCTCGGCGCACCTGTTCGCACGCATCGCGCACGCGTGCGGCCTTCCTGCGGGCGTCCTGAACGTCGTGCAGGGGCTCGGAACCGAGGCGGGGGCGGCGCTCGTCGATCACGCGGGCGTCGATCTCGTCAGCTTCACGGGCTCGGCGACGGTCGGGCGCGCGATCAACGAGCGCGCCGCTCCGCGGTTGGCGAAGGTGTGCCTCGAGCTCGGCGGCAAGAACGCACTCGTCGTCTGCGACGACGCCGACCTCGACCTGGCTGTCCGCTGTGCGGCGGCATCCGCGTTCTCGAACGCGGGCCAGCGTTGCGCCGCCGCGAGCCGCATCGTCGTCTTCGACGGCGTCTACGAGGCGTTCCGGGAGCGTCTCGTCGAAGCCGCCTCGGCGTTCCCGGCGCAGCCGGTGATCAGCGAGGACAGCACCGAGCGGATCCTTGGTGCCGTCCACGCCGCCGTGGCCGCCGGGGCGACCGTCCTCTCGGGCGGCGATCGCCTCGAGCGGCCGGGGTGGCATCTCGCCGCGACGGTGCTCGAAGGCGTGGCGCCCGACGCGCCGCTCTCGTGCACCGAGATCTTCGGGCCGGTGGCGGTGCTGTATCGCGCTCGCGGTCTCTCCGAGGCGCTCGGCGTCGTCAACGAATCCCCCTACGGGCTCACGGCGGCAATCCACACCGCGAGCCTGCACCGCGCGATGTGTTTCGCCGAGCACGCCCAGGCGGGTGTGGTCGTCGTCAACGGCGGCACCCACGGAAGCGAGCCCCACATGGGCTTCGGAGGGGTCAAGCGGTCGGGCACCGGCTGGAAGGAGGCCGGTGTCGAGGCGCTCGAGGTGTACTCCGAGACGCGCTACGTGAACCTCGTGTCCGACCCGGCGCAGACGTAGCACCGATGGGCGCGATTCGGGAGCGGACGAAGGGGTGGCGAGCGGACCCGGCGCTGCTCGCGGCCTCGGGGCTCGTGCTGCTGGTGGTGGGGTGCCACCTCTGGGTGAACCCGTCGAATCCGCCGGGGTTCTATCGGGACGAGGCGGCCATCTCCACCAACGCCCTCGCCATCGCAGAGACGGGGCGCGATCAGTACGGGGCCTGGATGCCGTTGTACTTCCGCTCGTTCGACGACTACAAGAGCCCGGAGTTCGTCTATCTGCTGGCAGCGGTCTTCCGTGTCACGGGGCCGAGCCAGGAGGTCGCGCGCGGGCTCGCTGCGGTCCTCGTCCTCGGCTGCATCGCCGGTCTGGCGCTGCTGGCGACCAGGCAATCGGGGAGCCGGCGCGTCGGCCTGGCGATGTTCGTCCTGGCGGGATCGACGGCATGGCTCTACGAAGTCGGTCGCCTCGCATTCGAGGTGGCGCTCCTCCCACTCGCTGTCGTGCTGCTGCTCCTCGTCGTCGAGCGTTGCCGACGCATGGGCTCGTGGACGCTGGGCGGCGCCGTGCTCGTCGGGCTCATTCTCGGGGCGATTGCCTACTCCTATGCTGCCGGCCGGCTCTACGCGCCGCTGCTGGCGCTGTGCGTGCCCCTTGCGAGCGGTCTACGGCGCACCCGCTTCGTGCTCGCGGCGTGGGGCTCGTTCGCCCTCACGCTTCTGCCGCTCGGTGTCTACATGCTTCGTCACCCGGGGGCGCTCACCAGCAGATTCGACGACCTGTCCTTCGTCCAGCCCGGCATGTCCGCGCCGAATATCGCGCGGCAAGGCGTCGAGAACTACCTCGGCTACCTCAACTTCCTGCACTGGGCCCGCTCTGGCGATCCGAACGACCACCATCACGTCGTCGGTGCAGGGTCGCTCTCGATCGTTGTCGTGCTTCTCGCCGGCGCCTCGCTGGTGATACTCGTTCGTCGCTCGCAGCTCGACGGCTTCTGGCGTTTCGCGCTCGCTGCGACGTTGCTCGGCCCGGTCCCGGCCGCGGCGACCGTCTCGCACTTTCACACGCTCCGCTCGATGCCCCTCGTGGTGGGGCTCCTCGCCTTTGCGACCCCGGCTCTCGCGGCGCTCGATCGCGCGCTCCGCGAGCGTCGGCGGTGGGCGGTGCCGATCGCGCTCGTGCTCTCCGTTGTCTGGCTCGGCGGCCTGGCCCAGTTCGGGCACGCGTTTCTCGCCAACGGCCCCGGCAGGCAAAGCTTCGATGCAAGCGTCCCCGTGCTCCTCGATCGAGGCATCGCCGCGCACGAGCCCTTCTTCTCCGCACCGGGCGATCTCGTGGCTCTCACGCACGCCCGCTGGTACGAGGACGTCCACAACCTTCCCAGGGAGCGGATCGAACCCCTCCCCACCGGGGCACTCCCTCCTCGAGGCGCTCTCGTCTTCGGCAGCACGGACGAGTGCACCTTCGCGTGCGCGTACGTCGACAGGAACCCCGACTTCTGGCTCGCGCGAGCCTCATGAGCACCCGGGTACCATCTGGTTCGGGTGCTCACGTGAGTGTGACGGTCGCCGTGCTGGGTCTCGGCGGCGTCGGCGGCATGGTCGCGGCGCGTGTCGCTGCGGGGGGCCATCGCGTGGTGTGCGTGGGGACGCCGGCGACCACGGCCGCGATACGTTCGAGCGGGATCGAGCTGCGGGCGCCGGGCGGCGTTCTTCGGGCTCGACCGGAGTCTGTCGAGCGCCTCGATGAGAGTGTGTCGCTCCTCGTCATCGCGGTGAAAGAGCCGGATCTTGCCGAGGCCCTCGAGCGGGTCGAGGTGTTCGCGGTTGCGGACGCCGTCGTGCTGACGCTCCTCAACGGTCTCGAGCACCCGGCAGTCGTCCGCCGACGCCTCGGGCCACGCGTCGCACCGGGATCGATCTCGCGCTACGAAGGATTCACCCGAGCGCCGGGCAGTGTCGTGCAGACGACTCGTGACCCGCTGGTCACGGCCGCCTCCGACGATCTGCCACGACGTCTCCTCGCGAAAGCGCTCGAGCCGCTCTCCGAGGCTGGGATCGAGGTCGTGGTCGTCGACGACGAGCGCGCCGTGTTGTGGGAGAAGGCGGCTCGCTCGGCCCCGCTTGCGGCCGCTACGGTCGCCTCCGGCGCGACCCTCGGCGAGCTCCGGGACGACCCTGCCTGGTGGGATCGCCTCGAGGCGGCGATCGGTGAGTCGTGCGCGGTCGCGACGGCCGACGGGGTGCCGCTGACGCCGGCGTCCCAGCTGGTCGTCATCGACGCGATGCCCGCCACGCTCACGACGTCCACGGCTCGCGACAAAGCGGCCGGGCGGCCTTCGGAGCTCGACGCGATCACCGGCTCCGTCGTGCGCGCGGCTCGGCGGCTCCATGTCGCCTGTCCGGAGCTGGAGAGGCTCTTCGCGGAGGCGCAGGCAGCATGACGAGCGCGGTCGGGCTCATCGGTGCGCGATCCGGATCAGAGCGGGTCCCCGGAAAGAACGTGAGGCCGCTCGCAGGTCATCCGCTGCTCGCCTACGCGATCTGCGCTGCGCGCGCGGCGGAGGTGTTCGACCGGGTCGTCGTCTCGACCGATTCGGAGGCGATCGCCGACGTGGCCAGGTGGTACGGCGCCGACGTCCCTTTCCTTCGCCCCAAAGAATACGCCACCTCCACCTCGCCCGACATCGAGTGGATCGCGGATCTCCTCGGTCGCCTGCCGGAGCGCTACGACCTCTTCGCGATCGTGCGCGCGACGAACCCGTTCCGCGGACCCGACGTGATCAGACGCGGCCTCGAGCAGCTGCTCGCGACACCCGAAGCCGATTCGATCCGCGCCGTCGAGCTCGTCAAGCAGCACCCCGGGAAGATGTGGGAGGTCGCCGCCGACGGGCGCACCATGAGGCCGCTCCTCGACCAGTCGAACCTCGATTTCGCCTGGCACGCCGGCCAGTACCAGGCGCTGCCGCGTGTCTACGTCCAGAACAGCGCGCTCGAGATCGCGTGGACGCGCGTGGTCACGCAGACGGGCACCCGCGAGGGTCGTGTGCTGGCGCCCTTCCTGACCCAGGGCTACGAGGGCTTCAACGTCGACGACGAGGACGACTGGGCTCGTGCCGAGGCGCTCGTCGCGAACGGTGTTGCGACGCTCCCACGCATCGACGTCGATCCGTACCCCGGGCTGCACGCCCTCGCGTGACGGAACCGCTCATCGCGACGTGAGCGTCTCGACCGCTCCGCCGACCTCCGAGTAGACGCCGAGCACGACGTCGAGGGAGTTCTCGAGGCGCAGATGACCGGCGTTCGAGGCGAACCACGCCACCGTGGACTCACGAAGATCCGCCCCGCTCTCGACCACGCGGACGATGGCCTCGGCGATGTCCGCCGGCGCCGCGCTCGCCGCGATCTCGCCGTTCACTCCGGGTTCGACGAGCTCGGTCGCTGCGTTCTCCTCGCCTGCGACGACGACGCTGGGTGTCCCCCGCGCAGCAGCCTCGACCACGATGAGCCCGTAGCCTTCCCGCTCGGAGGCGGTCGCGAGACAGGCTGCGCGACCGAAGGCCGCCATCACTTCGGTCTCCGCTCTGCGGCCCATCATCATGGCCACGCGATCGAGGCCGAGATCACCGATCGTCGCCGCGATGCGACGGGACTCGACTCCGTCGCCGTAGATCTCCAGGCGCAGGTCCGGGCGTCGCCGGCTGACCTCTGAGAAGGCCTGCACGAGGGCATGCACCCGCTTCTCGGCAACGTGTCGTCCCGCGTACACGACGAGGGGCTCGATCGCGGTCGCCACCGACGGCGCAAGCGGTCCCTCGTAGAGACCGGGAAGCACGATCGGCTCGCCGCGGTACCCCTCTGCGACGAGTCGCCGTGCGTGCATGTGCGACAGGCAGAGCGCGCGGTGCCGCGTCCGAACACACGCCTTCTGCACGAGCCAGCCCATCGTCCCGACGATCCGTCCCGCGTAGCGGCGCCAGTACGGGCGCGACCAGACCTCGAGCCAGTCCACGACGACGGCGTAGCCGTGGCGGCGGCGGAGCAAGGCGATCGCGAGCAGCGGGAAGAACGGGAACGATTCCGCGTGGACGACGTCGTAGCGCGACCCATGGCGCGCCAGGTGACGCGCGATCGCCCAGCCGAAGCGGAGCGGCGGCAGCAGCGCCCGGCGCTCCTCTCCGTACACGCGCCCCGGCGGCGTCAAGCCCACGATGTGGACACCCGGAAGCACCGGGGGCTCGTTCTCCCAGTGCGTCATGGTCAGGTAGGTGACCTCGTGGCCCGCGCCTGCGAGCGCCAGCGAGAGCCCGTGCAGCCATCGCTCCGCCCCTCCGATCGTCGCAGGGTAGAGGTGGTCGTAGACCAGGCAGATGCGCACCGCTGTCAGCGACCGGCCGCGACCGGCACGTTGGCCGGGTCGAAGCCCTCCGCTATCAGAACGCCGCGCGGCGGCGCATCGTCGGTCGTTCGCAACGTGAGGAGGCCGACGAAGAACGAGCCGAACACGACCTGCACGCCGAGCCCGAGGAGTGTGAACGCCAGCGCCGTGAGGTATTCGTGGCCCAATTCCCCGAACCCGTTCAGCGCCCATTCGCCGGCGATGCGGCCGAGGATCACGAGCGAGACGAGCACCAGCAGGAGACCCGCGACGACCCCGCGCTCGACGGTCACATGCGGTCGCAGGCGGTCGATGGCGTGCTCCTCCTCGCCGAACCGTGTCCGCGCCACGGTGTACGCGAACACCCAGAGCTGCACGACCTGGCCGCCGATCAGCGTAAAGGCAACGAAGCCCAGCATCGTGTGGATCTGCCACGTCCGGCCGAGCACGTCCACGGGCCCGCGTGCGAGCGACAGCATGCCGACCAGCCCGATGGCGACCAAGACGAGACCCGGGCCGAGGAAGAGCCAGCTCGGGCTGTAGAGGAGCATGAACCGGACATGACGCCACGCGTCCGAGAATCGGTTGAGCTTCGACTCCCCGATCCGCGGGTAGTAGTCGATCGGGAGCTCGCTCACCCGGAGGCGCCGCCGGAATGCCTTGAAGACCATCTCGGAGGCGAACTCCATCCCGGTCGAGTGCAGGTCGAGTCGGGCCAGGGCGTCCCGACGCACCGCTCGCATCCCGCAGTGTGCGTCGGAGACCTTGACGCCGAAGAGCACGTTGAGCATGCCCGTCAGGACGGGGTTGCCGATGTGCCGGTTGAGCCACGGCATCGTCTCCCGGTCCAGGGTGCCGGCGAATCGCGTGCCCATCACGAGGTCGTCACCGGCTGCGAGGCGGTCGACGAAGGGCCCGAGGTCCGACACCGGGTAGGTGCCGTCCGCGTCGGCCATGACGATGTAATCGCCTCGGGCGTGGTCGAGCCCTGCGAGGTAGGCACTGCCATAGCCCCGGCGGCGCTCGACGACGACTCGTGCGCCGTGAGCTGTCGCGATCTCGGCCGAGGCATCGCTCGAGCCGTTGTCGGCGACGATCACCTCGCCCGCCCGGCCGCTGCGGTGGATCCCGAGCCAGGCCTGATCGACGACGTCGCCGACGGCTTCTTCCTCATCGAGGCACGGGATGACGACTGACACCTCGGGAGACTGCGGCATCGGCGCTCGACGGTAGCACGCGCCGTCGTTGGAACCTGTGGTCGAGGGGACGGGTGTGGCGTCGTCCTCCGCCCTCCACCGGAGGGCTAGACGGTTGCTCGACTTTCGCGCGCCAGGCGCCGCCGGAGCCGCATCATGTCGAACGGGACGGCCAGGATCTCCGAGACCTTCGCCCCGGTCTGACGTCCCGCGGCACGCGGATGGTGCTCGACGTCCACCTCGGTGATCCGTAAGCCGTGCTGGCGTGCCCGCACGAGAAGCTCTGCGGGGATGAGCGCGCTGCGTGACACGACCAGCGGCACGATCTCGTCGAGCACGCACCTCCTGACGAGCATGCTCGAGTGGGCGTCATGGATGTCGACTCCGATCACGAACCGCTCGACACGGTTGTTCGCCCAGCTGAGAACACGCCGCCAAGTGTTGTCGGCACGCCGCATGCGCCGGCTGGCCACGATGTCGGCGCTACCGGCCGCCGCCAGAAATCGCGGCAGGCACGACGGGAGGATCTGGAGATCGGCCGGGAGGAAGAGCGCAACCGACCCCTCCGCCGCCTTCAGGCCCTCGAGCTCGCTGGGATGGCAACCGATGTTTCGTCCCGGCCGGTGCCGGATCGATCGCAGCAGCGGCCGCTCCGCTTCGAGCCTCGACAAGACCTCGCTGGTGTCGTCGGTGCTGCCATCGTCGATGATCAGGATCTCGTGCGAGCCCTCGACGACCGCGAGCGCACGCTCGCAGGCCTCGACGAGCGGGAGGAGATTCGCGGATTCGTTGTAGGCCGGGATGACGAGCGAGACGTTCACCGACGCTGCGGTCAGCCAGACACCGTCTGGTGCAGCAGGCTGAGCTCGACCGGGCGGCCCGTCCGCGCCGACGTGTCCGCGGCCTCGAGGATCGCGACCACATCCCGACCGTGACGGGCGTCGGTCTCCGGCTGTGCCCCGTTCGCCACGCAACCGATGAAGTGCTCGATCTCCATGCGGAGTGGTTCGCGGGACGGGATTCGTGGTGCGAGCATGTCGCCGGTGCGCGTCTCGAGCTTGAACTCTCCGAATCCGGATCTGTCGATCGGCACGTCGCCGTTCGAGTCCGTGATGCCCTTGTCGTAGATGCGCAACGGCATTTCGACGTCGGTGTCGTCGTAGACGACCATCTTGCGGTCCCCGACGATCGTCAGCTGCCGGATCTTGCGTGGGTCGAGCCAGGACTCGTGCACGTGGGCGACGATCCTGTCCGGGAACTCGAGCACGAAGAACGCGACGTCCTCGAGCTCGTGGTCGAGCAGCGAGTACTGCTGGGCCTGCACACGCTCCGGCGTGCATCCGAGCAGATATACGAGGATCGACACGTCGTGTGGACCAAAGTTCCACAGCGCATTCAGATCCTCACGGATCACACCGAGGTTGAGACGCTGCGCGTATGCGTAGAGGACTCGTCCCAACTGGCCTGTCACGATCAGGTGCCGCAAGAAGCGGACTGGCTCGCTGTACACGAACGTGTGCCCCACCATGAGGGCGACACCGTTTGCCTCCGCACGATGGATGAGATCGTCGCAGTCCGCGACCGAGAGCGCGAGCGGCTTCTCCACCAGGACGTGTTTGCCCGCATCGAGGGCTGCCCGTGCGTGTTCTGCATGGCGCGAGGCGGGTGTCGCGAGCACGACCGCGTCGAGCCCGTCCAACCCGAGCAACGCGTCGATCGAGCTGACCTGGATGGCGTCGCGATGCCGCTCGCCACTCTCGGCCAGGCGCGCCGGGACCGAGTCGCAGATGGCTGCAAGCCTGCAACCGGGGGCCTCGTCGATGTTGCGTGCAAGTTTGCTCCCCCAGTAGCCCAAGCCTGCGAGCCCGACGGTGACCCCGCTCATTTCGCATGCTCTCCTTCGATGAAGATTCTGTGCCACCACTCGAGGCACAGGATCGTCCAGAGTACCAACCTGCGATTTCGCGCTCCGGAGCGATGCTCCTCGATCAGATTCTCGACAAATCCGCTCCTGTAGAGGCCGCGGGAGCGCGCACGGTCGGAGAGAAGGATCTCGTCGAGGTAGCGGCTCGTGTTGAACCACGTTCCCTGGGGAGGCACGAAGCCGGTCTTCCCGCGGGTCACCACCGACTCGGGCAGGCGTCCGTTCATCGCTCGTCGAAACACATCCTTCGAGACTCCACCGCGGAGCTTCACGGAGGCCGGGATGGTCAGTGCCAGGTCGACGAGCTCGTTGTCGAGAAAGGGAACGCGCGACTCGAGACCATGCGCCATGCTCAACTTGTCCTCCACGAGGAGCAGGCCGTGAAGATAGGTCTTCAGCTCGTAGTACAGGATCCGCTCGACGTCCGGGAGGCCTTCCGTGCTGGCCATCACCTCATCGAAGAGGCGGCGCGGCCGGTCGAGGTCGAGCTGCTCGGCGAGGGGCTTCGCAAGCCCGTCCGCGAGCTCCGGACGCGTCAGGAGCCGCGACCACGTGCCGTAGTAGCGATCGAGGAAGTCCGGTGAGCCGGCTACCTCGTAGCGCCACGGGTATCCGCCGAACAGCTCGTCCCCGCCGACCGAGGAGAGAACAACCTTCACCCACTGGCTTGCGAAGCCGGCGGTGAGGTAATTCGGATACGAGAAGTTCATCCGCGGCTCTTCGAGGTGGAGGACGACACGTGGCAGCACCATCTCGAGGTCGTGCGAGTCGAGCAGCAGCTCGTGGTGATGCGTTCCGAGGGCGCGCGCCAGGGAGGCGGCATCCTCCCGCTCGTCGAACCCGGCTTCGACTCCGATCACCCCGGTGACGTCGAATCCGGTCGTGAACGTCGTCAGACGCGGCAACTCACGGACGGCGGATGCCGTGACCGAGCTCGAGTCGAGACCACCCGACAGGTAGCTCGCCACCTCGACGTCGCTGACCAGCTGACGCTCGACCGCCCGGTCGAACGTCTCCCGCACGCGCGCGGCCAGCTCGTCGCCGCGACTCTTGTGATCCAGCCGCGGCTCGGGATCCCAGTAGCGCTCGGTCCTCAACCCGCTCCCGTCGAGCATCAGGATCGTGGCCGGGGGCAGGATCTCCACACCGGCGAACAGGCTTCCGAACGAGACGATGTTCTGGAACGTCAGCAGCTCGACGAGCGCGTCGGGATCGAGCTCGGGTCGCACGTAACCACCTGCGACGAGGGCGCGCACCTCCGAGGCGAGTACGAGCCTGGTGCCGTTCCAGGTGTAGTAGAGCGGTTTCACGCCGAGCCGATCTCGTGCGACGAGGAGCCGCCGGCGGTTGGCGTCCCAGAGAGCGAATGCGAACATGCCGTTCAGCTCGCGGACGACGCCGGGCCCTTGCTCCTCGTAGAGATGAACGATGGTTTCCGAGTCGGTGCGCGTCCGGAACCGGTGCCCACGGGCGATCAGACCGTCGCGCAGCTCGCGGAAGTTGTAGACCTCGCCGTTGTAGACGAGGCAGACGCTGCCGTCCTCGTTGGAGATCGGCTGGTCACCGCCG
Organism: uncultured Actinomycetes bacterium; assembly: GCA_963703975.1. Lineage (GTDB taxonomy): Bacteria > Actinomycetota > Thermoleophilia > Gaiellales > Gaiellaceae > Gaiella. Next base: position 111,955 of record CAVPGO010000015.1, on the reverse strand, counting down.
TTCAAGTCGATGATTGCGAGACGCCTCGACCCCAGGGCGACGACGCCGTCCACGAACGTCCCGCTCGCGTCGGGCCCGCGGTGAACAATGCTCGCCAGCATCGCGGCGAGGGTGCCGTCGGCGTCGGCGAGCTCTGCAGTGGGGCTGCAGATGCCCACGACGCCGCACATCAACGGGCGACAGAGGAAGAGTCGTCGCGACCGCGCCGGCACAGGACACCGCGAGCCGCGAGAGCGCGCATCGGGGATCCGGGCAGGACTTCGATCGAGGCGGTGACTCTCATCGCGGGAGCGAAACCGCGCGAGAGCGCCCTTTCGACCGCGCCCGCTCTGCCTGACTGCATGAGCCGAAAGTCTAGACCCGGCGCCAGCCGGCAAGCGCCCTCGACCGCAGTACAGTGGCCGGCGTGAGCACCACCCTGTCGATCGTGCTGCTGGAGCTGCTGCGCTGCCCGCTCTGCGGCCGCGGCTTCTCCGCCGAGGCGGAGAAACTGCTCTGCGCCGGCGGTCACACCTTCCCCGTCGTTCGCGGCGTCCCGCGGCTGGCGCCCGAAGCCGAGCTCGACCAGGAGCGCCGGCGGACGGCCGCGGCGTTCGGCTACTCCTGGAGTCACTATCCGAAGGCGAATCCCTACACGGAGGAGCAATGGCGCGACTGGGTCGTGCCGCTCGAGCCTGCCGACCTCGAGGGAATGACCGTCCTCGATGCGGGCTGCGGGCTCGGTGGCTTCGCCGAGTACGCCCGAGCCTGGGGCGCGTCGCACGTCGTCGGTATCGACCTCTCCGAAGCGATCGACGCGGCCCGCGAGCGGCTGGGGGACGAGGTCGGCCTCGTCCAAGGAGACATCCTTTCACTCCCATTCGCGCCCGAGAGCTTCGACCTCGCCTACTCGATCGGCGTGCTCCACCACCTGGCGGACCCCGAGCGAGGGTTCCGGGCGATCGCCGAGACGGTCAGGCCAGGCGGTCTCGTCTTCGCCTGGGTCTACGGGCGCGAGCACAACGGGCTCATCGTCCACGTGATCGACCCGCTGCGGAAGCACGTCCTCAGCCGATTGCCCCGCGGCGTGCTCAAGTGGGGTGTCTCGCTCCCGCTCGCGGCTCTGCTCTGGCCGCTCGTGAGGGCGGCGAGATCGGGAGCGTCGTTTCCCTACTCTCCCTACTTCAGCTTTCTCTCGCGGCGTGACTTCGGGTTCACGCACGGTGTGGTCTTCGACCACCTCGTCGCGCCGACCAGCCACTACATCCGTCGTCAAGAGTTTGCGGGCTGGTTCGAGCGCGCCGGCTTGGTCGACACCCGGATCAGCTCGCGAAACGGAAACTCGTGGCGCGGGCTCGGCCGCGTGGCGCGCCCCGGCGGAGTCCCAGAGCCGTCGCAGCGCTAGGACCGGGTCGACTGGACGACACCGCGTGCCCGAAGCGTCTCGAGCGCCCCGCTGTAGTACTCGAGCAGCGAGCCCTGGCTGCGAATCCAGTCGGCGGCACGCTCGAGACCGGCCTCGAGCGATGTCCCCGCAACCCAGCCGAGACCGCGGATCTCGGCTGCGTCGTGCACGAAGTGCCGGACGTCGCCAGGGCGGAAGTCGCCGGGGAGGCGGTAGTTCGGCTCGCGGTCGTACGCTGTCGCGAGCTTCTCGATCAGCTCGACGACCGTCACCGGCTCTTCCCGACCGACGTTGAAGACCCGGCCGTCAGCGCGCTCGTCGTTCATGGCCAGCACGTTGGCCCTGGCGATGTCGTCGACGAAGACGAAGTCGCGCGTCTGCAGCCCGTCTTCGTACACGATCCCGGGCACGTCGTTGAGGAGCAGCGTCGAGAAGATCGAGACGATCCCGGTGTACGGGTTGAAGACCGACTGGCGCGGACCGAACGTGACGGCATATCGCAGCGCCACCGTCGGGATGCCGAGGCGATTCCCCATCCCGATCACGGTTCGCTCCTCGGCCAGCTTGCTCACGGCATAGGGCGTCTCACCGTTCCAGCGTCCCGTCTCGGGTGTCGGCAGGGGTCGAAGCTCGGCACCGCAGTGCGGGCATGTCGGCTCCCACTGCCGACGCCGAAGTCGCTCCAGCGACCGCATCCCCGGTTGCACCGGGCCGTGCTCCGGGCAGCGGTACATTCCTTCGCCGTAGATCGCCTGGGATGACGCGGCGACGACCTTGCGCACGGGGAGGCCTTCGTCCGCGATCACCTCGAAGATGCGTGAGGTACCTGTCGCGTTCGCGTCGTAGTAGCTCGAGATCTCCGTTGTGAAGCCGCCGAATGCCGCCTGGTGGTAGATCTCGTCCACGCCCGTGAGGGCGTGAGCGAGCAGGTCGCGGTCGCGGATGTCTCCCTCGACGAACTCCGCGTCTGCGGGAATCCACGGCGGTCGTCCCGCCGGATGGGTCTGTGCGTCGAGATTGTCGAGGATGCGGACTTCCCGGCCTTGCTCGAGGAGGAGATCGACGACATGTGACCCGATGAGGCCGGCGCCCCCGGTGACGAGGACTGGACTCATCGGCGCCCGGCCGCAACACCGGCCCGCCTTGCGGCGACGAGCTCGGCGAGCGCCGTGACGACCGAGTCCCGCTGGCCGTCGGTCATCTCGGCGAAGACGGGCAGCGAGAGCACGTCGTTCGCGAGGGCTTCGGCGCCAGGGCACTCGGCATCGACGAGCATCTCGAGCGCCGGCTGACGATGCACCGGAACCGGATAGTGGACCCCGGTCGTGATCCCGCGCTGTGCGAGTGCGACCCGAACACCTTCCCTGCCCGCGAGCCGGACGACGTAATGGTGGTAGGCGGACACCGCGCCGTCGCACACGCGGATCGGAGTCACCTCCTCCATGGACGAGAAGGCTTCGTCGTAGTGCGCAGCGTGACGGCGTCGCGCCTCGTTCCACCGATCGAGGCGGGGAAGCTTCGCGCCCAAGACCGCCGCCTGCAAGGTGTCGAGCCGTGCGTTCGTCCCGATGACGCCGTGGCGATACTTGTCGAGTCGACCGTGATCGCGCAGCTTGCGGAGACGTGCCGCAAGCACCTCGTCGCAAGTCGTCACGCAACCCGCGTCGCCGAGTGCGCCAAGGTTCTTGCCGGGGAAGAAGCTGAAGGTCGCGGCGTCGCCGACCGAACCGGCGCGGCGATCGCGCCATGAAGCGCCGTGGGCCTGCGCCGCGTCCTCGAGTAGGAAGAGCGTGTGGCGCTCGGCGAGCGACCTGAACGCATCGAGATCGACCGTTTGCCCGTACAGGTGCACCGGCACGATGGCGGCTGTGCGAGGCGTGATCGCCGCCTCGACGGCGTCCAGTCGGAGCAGGGCGGTCTCCGGGTCGACGTCGACGACGACCGGCCGTGCGCCGACGAGCACGATCGGCTCGACCGTCGCGACGAACGTCATCGCAGTCGTGATCACTTCGTCGCCGGGCCCGATCCCGGCGGCGCGCAGGACGAGCTCGATGGCGGATGTCCCGCTGGCCGTGCCGACGCAGTACCCGGCCCCGCAGTAGGCGGCGAACGCCTCTTCGAACGAAGCGACCTCCGGGCCAAGCACGAAGCACCCGTGGGCGAGCACCCCGGCGATCGCAGCATCGAGGTCAGCGCTCATCGACGCGTGCTGTGCATGCACGTCGAGGAGCGGTAGTGGCTTCTGTCCGACGGTGACCGTCATGGCCCTGGGTGACGGGGCGCCACGCTAACAGACGGCCCGGCGCCGTCCGGCACGACCGCATATCCTGGCCACCGGGCTGCCGTGCGGCTCGACGAGCCGTAGCCGTCTCCATGAGCCACCACTCACGCACTCGCGGACACGAGCGGGCGAGGCGAGCCCCGGCCCGTCGGTGGCTTGGTTTCACCCCCCGTCGGCACGCCGCGGCACTGGTCATCTTCGGCGCCCTCACGTTCGCGTTCTTCCTCCCGATCCTTCGGGTCGAGACGTTCTCCGAGGTCGGCAAGTACCAACTCGCGCGCTTCCCCTGGGAGGGACAGACCTCGGGCGACAGCCCGTTCACAGTGCGGCACGGCGACCAGGTCGAGAGCTTCTACCCGTGGCAGGTGTACACGAGCCGGGCGCTCCGGCAGGGCGAGCTTCCACTGTGGAACCCGTACAGCTTCGGCGGCGCGCCCTTCTTCGCCAACGGCCAGAGCGGCGTGCTGTACCCGCCGCGGCTCGCGCTCACCTACACCGTCTCTCCGACACGGGTGCACGACCTGCTGCTGGCGAGCCACTTCTTCCTGGCGGGGGTGGCGATGTTCCTCCTGCTCGGCTTCGCCGGCCTGTCGTTCCCCGCAGCGCTGGTCGGCGGGCTCGCCTGGATGCTCAACAGCTTCGCCGTGTCGTGGCAGGCCCTCGAGCACTACACGGCGGTCGAGGTGTGGATGCCTGTCGGCGTGATGCTCGCCCATGCGACGGTGCGGCGACGGTCGTGGTCTGCTGCGTTCGGCCTCGCACTCGTGCTGAGCCTGCTCGTCTTCGGCGGCAACGTCCTGTTCGTCGAGCTCGCCGTCGCAGCGATTCTCGGCTACGCGATGGTGCTCGCGATCGTCGCAGCGGCGCGTGAGCGGGGCTCGATCGCGGGCAACGCGGCGCGGCTCGCGACGGCCGTGGGACTGACCGCCGGGCTGACCGCGGTGACGATCCTGCCCACCCTCCGCCTCGCGACCGAGAGCGCACGCGCCTCGCTGAGCTACGGCGAACTCGGTCGGTACGCGCTGCCTCCAGGCGCACTCTGGAGCATCTTCAGGCTGCCGGAACTCCCGCAGGGCGACCCGTACCACCTCAACCTGTTCGCGGGTACCGCGGTCGGGCTGCTGGCCGTCGTCGGGCTCCTGGCGCGCCAGGCGCTGGCGCGGTTCGCAGCCGTTCTGGGAGGGTTGGCGCTTCTCTTCATGCTCCGAACGCCGGTCACCTTCGTCGTCGACCACGCACTGCCGGGCATGTCGAGCTTCAAACCCCTCGCCCGGGCCGCGTTCCTCCTGCAGTTCGCGCTCGCGGTGCTCGCCGCCTACGGCCTGCAGGCCCTGCTCCGACAGCTGGAGGATCCGCGGCGGCGACGGCTGGTGTGCACGCCGGTTGCGGCGGGCGTTCTGATCGGCGTCACGGCCGACCGCATCATCGTCCACCTGTCGTACGGCTTCAGCCTCAATTCCGGCACGGGCTTCGTCCTCGCACTGGCGGTAGCACCCCTTGCTGCGCTCGCGTTCGAGCTCGCGCGGCGCCACCGGAGCACGCTCGGTCCTCGTTGGAGCAACCTCTGGTCACGGTTTCCCGCCCACATGCCTGCGGCAGCAGTCCTGCTGGTCGTGATCGTCGCAGCATCGATCGTCGGCCAGGCGTGGATCTTCGCACGAGCAGTGATGCCGCATCAGCCGAACGGCGTGCAGGTCCTCTATCCCCCGACGCCTCTGATCCGGCAGCTGGAGCGCCGGCGGGAGGAGCGGTTCCTCCCGACGGACTGGACGTTCCACGGCTCGACCGCCATGGTATTCCCGCTCCTGAGCGCGGGCGGCTACGAGAGCCTCCTGCCGCGGCGGACGCAGGACCTCTGGCGGGTACTCGGGGATGGCCTCGCACCCGACTCCCTCGCGTCGCATCCCCTGATCAACGGGTACAACCCCGCCTACCGGCTCTCGAGGCTGCGACCGGCCCTGCTGGCGCGGGCGGGCATCGCCACCGTGGTCTCGCCGCCGAGCGACATCACGGGACCGCGAGTCCCGGAAGGGCTCGAGGTCCGGTATTCGGGCCGGGACGGTCGGATCTTCGGCGTCGCACATGCTCTGCCGCGGGCGTACGTGGTCGGCGCTTGCGTCGAGGAGGCAACTCCGTTCGCGGCACTCGAGCGGTTCGTCTCGCCGCGTTTCTCGGCCGAGGGCGCTGTGATCCTCGAACGACCGTCGCTCGGCCGTGCGGGAATGTCGTGCTCCGGTGGCCGTCCCGGCCGGGCAGGGACGGCCACGGTGCGAGACAGCTCGCTCAACTCGCTGGTGGTGTCGGTGCAGGCACGGCGTCCAGGCTGGCTCGTGGTGAGCGACAGCTGGGATCCCGGCTGGACGGCATCCCTCGACGGCCGAGCCGTCGACGTGCTTCCTGCCGACTATGCGCTGCGTGCGGTCCGCATCCCGGCCGGTGCCCACGAGGTTCGCTTGACCTACCTGCCTCCGTCCTTCCGCCTCGGCGTCGTCGTGTCGGCAGTGTCCCTGGCGATCACGCTCACGGGGCTTGTGTGGACGCTCCTGCTGCCGCGCAGACGACGTCGCCGGGACCGCGAGACCGCCGGGACGGTGCCGTCATCCGAGGCCGGCACGACGTAGACCACGCACGTTGGGCGTTACCGGGCACACGGTCCGGGGCCGAGTTGTGCCACCCGCCGGCCTCACCGCTCCGACGCGGCGCGGCCTGCGATCCGATCCCGTCGTCTAGCATCGCCGGTCAATGCCCGGACTTCGCTTGGCTGCACGGCGGGTCGCTCGATCGTACGCACTCCGGGTCTCGATCAGCGTGGCGCTGCTCGCAGCCGTCCTCTCCCGTGTCGACCTCGCGGAGATCGGCCACCAGCTCCAGAACGGGAGCCTGGGGCTCTTCGCACTCGCCGTCGCCTTCGTCATGGGCGCCGTCGTGATCGGGGGCCTCCGATGGCATACGTTCCTGGTCGCGGTCGCGGTGCCGACGTCGCACCGCACGGCCGTCAAGGCGTTCTTCGCCGGCATGTTCGCGACGAACTTCCTCCCGGCCTCGGTCGGCGGTGACCTCGTCCGCGGCTGGGTCGGCGCGACTGCAGGCTATCGGGCGCTTGCGTATGCCTCTGTCATCGTCGACCGGGCCTCCGTGCTCGGCTGCGCCTTTGTCGTCGCGTGGACGTCCGTCCTGCTCGCCGGCGGCGTTCCGGCGAGCGCCGTCAGGACGCTCGCCATAGCCACCGTCGTCTTCGGAGTGGCGGCGGCGCTGCTCGTGGTGGGGGTCCTGCTCGGAACGTCACCGAGGGTGAGTCTCCGGCGCTTCGTGCCGCGGCGGCTCCTCCCCGCTGCCCGCGACTTCGGCTACGGCCTTCGCGCCTCGCTCGACCGTCCACGGGTCTTCGTCTCGACCACGGTCACGGGGATCGCCTACCAGGTGATGCTCATCACGGCAACCTGGCTTCTGGGCAGAGCCGTCGACGTCGAGCTTGCGTTCTCCGCCGTCGCCATCGTCCTTCCGTCCGTGCTCCTGCTGTCCGCGATCCCGGTCTCGATCGGCGGCCTCGGCGTGCGCGAGCTCGCCTTCGTCACGCTGCTGGCGCCGTTCGGCGTATCCGGCACCGATGCCACGCTCGTGTCGTTGCTCGCCGGCGCGGCATACGTCCTCGCGACGTCACCAGGCGCGGTGACGCTCTTCGCCGGCCGTCGAGACGCACGGGCAGCGATCTCCCACGACCAGGATGCCTCGGCATCGGGTTTGGCCCGGTAGCATTCCCGCGCTCGTGCCCGATGTCCCCCGAGGAGCGGACGTGAGCCCGTACCGGCGTCTCAGGCGAGGGTTCGCGGGGCCCTGGCCTGTGCTGGCTCTTGCCTGCGCTCTTCCTGCGGCAGTGGTGTCGCTCGTCATCGAGCGACCACTGGCCGGATCGACGGCGGTGCTCGCGCTCGGGTGCGGCTTGCTGCTCGTGCCGATGCTCCCACGATCGACCTGGTCGCCGTCGATCGTGATTGCGGCTCTGCCGGGGCTGTCGGTCGGCGGATTCGTCGTCGTTGCGGTTTCTCTGTCGACGGCCGGCGTCACGCTCACGAGGTTCTCGGTGGCGCTGTTCGTGCTCGCCGCTGCAATAGTCGAGCTCGCGGCGTCGCTGCGGTCCGGTGCCGCCGGCGAGCAGCGCGAGCCGCGATCCTGGCACTGGCGCCTGGAAGGTCCCGTGCTGCTGGCGCTCGCGGGGGTTGCAGTGCTGTCGGCGGCGCTGTCGCATCTGGTGATCCGTGGCTTTCCACCGCTCGGGATCGACTGGGGCCACTACCTGCTGTACGCGGAAGCCGTGCGCGAGCACGGCCGCCTCGATCTGGTCAACCCCTACTGGATGGGTGGCAGCTTGAAGTTCGCGGACGACGTGGGCGGCGGGGCGCTGTTGGGGAGCCTCGGCCGCTTCGACGGGCTGAGCGACGCCTCGTTGTCACAGGTCATCGCCGTGTTGTTCGTGCTCGCACCGTTGTCCACGTTTGCCGTGGTGGCTGGGCTGTGGGGCCGAGCCGCCGGGCTGGTGGCGGCACTGACCTTGGCGGTGGCACATCAGCTCCGAGACGTTCTCCCCTGGTACGGACTATCGCTGACCTTCGCGCTCGTCGTCTACCCGTTCGTCCTCCTCGTGCTCGGGCGTGCCTATCGCGGCCATCGAGACTGGGCGACGAAATGCCTCCTCGCCTTCGTGCTCGTTGCCACCGCCGCCATTCACCGCGCCAGCGTCGTACTGGTCGCGGTGGTGCTCGTGACCGTGTTTCTCCTTCGGCTGCGACCTGCGCTGGCCAGTGACGAGGCGCACCCGGTCGCATCGGGGCGTCTGCACGGACCCCTCCGCAGGCTGCGTCGCGACACGGTGGTGGTCGTCCTCGTCGACGGGGCCGTGATCGCCGCCGTCGGCGGCTCGCTCGTACTCGTGCATCTCGCTCGGCAGGCCCTCGACCTCGGTCGGCCACCCGGCGCGAAGTACTTCTTGAGCCGGCTCGACCTCGAGGTCGTCGTTCACGCGTACGGGCGCTGGCTGATCGTCTTGGCGCTCCTGTCGCTGGTGGTCGTGCTGCGACGCCGGAACAGGCCCGCCGATCCCGCGCTGCGCGCAGTGGGCGCACTCACGGTCGGGATCGTCGCAGCTTCGCTGTTGTGGATGATCGGGATCTCGTGGGACTACGCGCGAGGCGCCTACTATCTCGCGCTGCCCCTGGCCGCGCTCATCGGCGTGGCAGCAACGTATCTGCCGCGCTATGCCTGGTTGGCGGTCTGCGTGCCGTTGCTCTTCGTCGGCCTTCGGCCTCTCGGCAACGGACCCGAGGGTCAGAACTGGCGCAACGTCGGCGAGACAGAAGTTACGGCGCTTCGTGCCCTCGCGTCCGAGGTCCACCAGGGTGGCGGAGCGAAGACCCCGGCAATCGTCGCCGACATCTGCAACGCATTCCTCGTGCCGTACTTCGTCCACGCGCGGACGTATGGGGCGCTCGTGCAGTGGCAGACGGTGGCAGGGAAGGATCTCGCTCCTGCGAGTGACGCGTGGGCGATGCTCAGGGGTGGTCGCAACGGCGCGAGGCTTGCCCGGGAGCTGGGCGTCGAGTACGCGGTGATCAATCCACAAAACTGCCGCAACGCACCGGGACTGCGCGGGCGGGTCCTCTTTTCGAACCGTCGACTCCGGATCATCCGCCTCGGGCCTGCTGCGACGACCGATTGACGCCGGCGCGGGTGCGCTTCGCGGCTGCCGCCCACCGCGCCGGTCCGTATCGTTCGCCGCTGTGAGGGTCGCGCGCCTCGAGACGAGGTTCTGCGACGCGGGCTGGCGTCCGTGGATCTTCGTGCGGGCGGAGACCGACGAGGGCCTCGTCGGCTGGGCCGAGGTGACCGACTCGCACGGGTCGCCCCACGGGCTCGCCGGCGTCGTCTCCGACCTGGCTCCACTCGTCGTCGGGCGCGACCCGCGGCCCGTGGAGCGCATCTACTGGGAGCTCTACCGCCACACGCGGCAGAGCCCTGGCTCGATCGTGCAGAAAGCGCTCGCGGGCATCGAGAACGCGCTGCTCGACCTGAAGGCGAAGGCGCTCGGCGTGCCCGTACACGAGCTCTTCGGCGGCCCCACGATCGACACGATCCCGCTCTACTGGTCGCACTGCGGCACGACGCGGGCGCGCGCCTGGGAGGTGACCGGCACACCCAAGCTCGCCACGTACGACGAGGTCGAAGGCCTCGGCGCCGAGGTCGTCGCGGCCGGCTACCAGGCCTTCAAGACCAACATCGTCGTGCCCGGCGACGAGCCGCGCGTGCTGATGCCCGGGTTCGGTGCAGGGGGAGGCACGATCCAGGCAGGTGACATCGCCGCGGCGCTCGTCGCTCTGCTCGAGGCCTTCGGCAGAGGGACGGGCGGCGCAGCCCGACCGATCGTCGACCTCAACTTCAACCTCGAGCCCGAGGGCATCCTCCACGTGGCCCGGGCCCTCGAGCCGTTCGGACTGCTCTGGCTCGAGATCGACCTGTTCGACGCGGCCGCGCTCGCGCTCGTGCGGCAGCGTGCGCCGATGCCGATCTGCTCGGGCGAGAACCTGTACACGGTACGCGGGTTCCGCCCGTTCCTCGAGGCGAGCGCGCTGGACGTTGCCTCGGTGGACGTGATCTGGAACGGCTTCCACCAGGCGAAGAAAGTCGCAGACCTGGCCGAGACGTTCGAGGTCACCTGCGCGCCTCACAACTACTACAGCCACTTGGCCACGTTCATCTCCGCGCAGTGGTGCGCCGCCATCCCCAACGCGCGCATCCTCGAGTTCGACGCCGACGACGTGCCCTGGCGCGATGAGCTCGTCACCGCCCTGCCGCAGATCGGCGGTGGCCTGCTCACGATCCCGTCGGGCCCTGGCTGGGGAGCCGACGTCGTCGAGGACGTGCTCGCTGCCCATCCGTGGGCGGCCGAGTAGCCATGTCGTGGCTGATCTGAGCTTCCTGCCGCGCGAGGCCTTCGACCGCGTGCGCGCCGTCGGTGGCGACGCCGACGCTCGGCTGGGGCTGCTGGCCGACATGTGCCGGCTGAACACCCTCGTGGCCGTGAAGCGCGCCGGCTCCGGTCACCTCGGGTCCAGCTTCAGCGCACTCGACATCGTCGCCCACCTGCTCTTCGAAGAGCTGAACACCGCTCAGGTCGGCTTCGAGAGCCCCGACCGCGACGTGTTCTTCTCGTCCAAGGGACACGACGTGCCCGGCCTGTACGCCGTCCTGCACGCGCTCGGCGTGATCCCGGCCGACCGGCTGCTACGGCTGCGGCGTCTCGGCGGTCTCGACGGCCATCCCGACGTCGGCGTCCCGGGCATCGAGGCCAACTCGGGGTCGCTCGGGATGGGCCTCTCCAAGGGCCGCGGCATCGCCTGGGCGAAGCGCCGGCTCGGCCTCGGCGGGCGGGTCGTCGTGATGACGGGCGACGGCGAGCTGCAGGAGGGCCAGAACTGGGAGGCGCTGCAGGCGGCCGCCCATGACGGCGCCGGAGGCCTGTGGGCGATCGTCGATCGTAACGAGCTGCAGTCCGACAGGCCGACCGAGGAGATTCTCGGTCTCGGCGACCTCGAGGCGAAGCTGCGGGCGTTCGGCTGGCACGTCGCGCGCTGCGACGGCCACGACCACGCCGCGCTGCGACGGGTCTTCGCGGAGCTCGCAGCCGGGGATCCGCGGCAGCCGAAGGCACTCGTCGCCGACACGGTGAAAGGCAAGGGCGTCTCGTTCATGGAGCACCCGCAGGCGCTGGCCGACGGTGGCGGCACCTACCGCTGGCACGCGGGTGCGCCCGACGACGAGGCCTACGGGGCGGCGCGCGAGGAGTTGCTCGCCCGGATCCAGGGAGGCGCGGCGGGGCTCGGGATCGACCTGCCGCACCTCGAGGAGCCCACGCCGCTCGAGCAGACGCCGGCGGTGTCGTTGCAGGGTGAGCCCGCGAGCGGCGTAGGCGACCCCGAGCCACGGCTCAAGGAGCGTGCGGAGTTCGTCGCCGCCGCCTACGGCGAGGCGCTCTCGGAGCTCGCCACAACGATCGAGCGGCTGGTCGTGCTCGACGCGGACCTCGCCTCCGACTGTCGGGTGCGCGGCTTCGAGCTGTCCTACCCGGAGCGGTTCCTCGAGGTCGGGATCGCCGAGCAGGACATGGTCTCGGTCGCCGCAGGGATGGCGCGCCACGGCCTCCTGCCCGTGGTCAACTCGTTCGCCAGCTTTCTCGCCTCGCGCGCCAACGAGCAGATCTACAACCAGGTGAGCGAGGGGACGAAGGTCGTCTACGCACTGCATTTCGCGGGGCTGATCCCGGCCGGTCCGGGGAAGTCGCACCAGTCCGTCCGCGACGTGTCGCTGCTCGCGGCCCTGCCGGGAATGACCGTGGTCCAGCCCGGCAACGCAGCCGAGACCCGGTCGCTCCTACGCTGGGCTGTCGAGCGAGCGCCGGGCAGCGTCGCCATCCGGCTGGCGATCGGCCCCTCCCCGCGCCGCATCGAGCTGCCGGCCGACACCGATCAGGACGCGCTTCGGCGTCACGCCCGGCCGCGGCGCGATCCTCGTCCACGGTGACGACGTGCTGCTCGTCTCGTACGGCCCGGTGCTGCTGCACGAGGCGCTCACCGCCGGCGAGATCCTGCGCGCCCATGGCACGCGGGCAGCCGTGGTGGCGATGCCATGGCTGACCCGTGTCGATGCGGACTGGCTGGCAGACCTCGTCGCTCCTCATCGACACGTCGTCGTCATCGAGGATCACGCGCCGGTGGGCGCCCTCGGCGACCTGCTGCGGCGCACGCTGGCGGAGGCAGGTCTCGATCAGGGCCGCACGTTGCACGTGCTCGGCGTCGAGGGCTGGCCGGCGTGCGGCACGCCGCCGGAGGCCCTGCGTGCGCACTCGCTGGACGGCGCCTCGATCGCCGACCGTATCGGGGCGGTGGCCGGCGTGACCGCGGCGCGATGAAGGGCACGCAGGTGTGGGTCGTGCTGGCCGAGGAGCTCGCGACCCGCGTCTTCGTCCAGTGCGACGTCCTCGTCAAGCTCCACGAGCGCCTCGGCGAGCGCCTGGTGGCGGTCGACCTGCTCGGCGAGGAGTCGTCCGCACGCTGGCGGGACGCCATCGACGTGCCGCTCGTGCCGCGGCAGGAGCTCCTCCCCTGGAAGCCGTCCGCACCGGAGAAGGCCCGTCGCAAGGTCGACGCCTGGCTCGACCGGCGCATCGGGTTCTTCCCGCTCGCGATCAGGTTCAACGAGCGGCACGGCTTCCACACGGAGCGGATGATGGCCGGGCACCCGAACCGCATCCTCGACTCGTCGCTCGCCGGCCCGCTGCCACGCAACGCAGCCGTCGAGCGCGCGATGACGCGCTGGTTCTTCTCGGCCCGGCGCCATGTTCCCTCGGCACTCGAGGGGCGGTTGCGCGAGGACTGCGGGCTCCTCGTGCTCGCCAACGTGCAGGTGCGCGGGTGCGTGCCCTTCCTCACCGCCGCACGGCGGCTGCGCCTCCCGGCCGTGGGGTACGTGGCGAGCTGGGACCACACCGTCGGCAAGGGGGTGCTCTCACCGCACCTGGAGCGGTACGTGGTGCAGAACCGGGTCATGCGCGACGACCTCGAGCGCTACCACGGGATCGCCCCCGGGCGCGTGGTCGTGACGGGCTGGCCGCAGACCGACGTCTTCCACCGGCGGCGGCCGCGGGATGAGTTCGAGGCGCTCCTGCGTGGCTACGGGCTCGACCCCGGGCTTCCGCTCGTGCTCGTCACCGGGAACACCCCGACGAACGCACCGTACGAGGGGCGCTTCGTCGAGCGGATCGTCGGCTGGTGGGAGGAGCACGCCCGCGACCGCGTCTCGCTGCTCTTCCGGCCACATCCGCGCGATGCACGCTGGGAGGAGCGGTTTGCCCCGGCGCGTGACCGGCCCGGGGTACACGTGCAGCACGCGAGCTTCACCGACATGGAGCTCCTTGCCACGCTGCTGCAGCATGCCGGCTGCGTGGTCACCAACGCCGGCACGATCCTCCTCGACGCACTCGTCAACGACCGGCCGTCCGTGTGCGTCGTCTACGACGAAGGGGCGCCGCCGGGGGTGAGCTGGGCCGAGAAGAACGTGCTCGGGGAGCACTACCGCGAGCTGATGGCGTCGGATGCCTTCCTCGTCGCCTCGTCTTTCGGCGAGGTGGTCGAGGGCGTCGAGCGGTGCCTGACCGCGCCGGCCGAGCGCGCGGAGGCGCGGCGGCGGGCGAGCCTGGAGGCCGTCGGCGAGATCGACGGGCGTGCCGCCGACCGGGTCGTCGACGCGATCGTCGACCTCGCCCCCGCATGAGCCACGCCCGGCACGCGTGGGCCTGGCTGACGTGTCGCGTCGGGACGCGCCGCGGAGCGGTGGTCGCGTTCGTCTCCGCGCTCGCCGTCCACACGCTGCAGAGCCTCGTCTGGCCGGTGACGGAGGGACGCGACTACGTCACGTACATGCGCGTCTACGCCGAGATGTGGAGCTGGGACTCCGTCATCCCCTGGGAGCTGATGTGGCGGATGCCCGTCGCTCCTGCCCTCCTCGGCCCTCCACTCGACATCGGTGGCCCTACGCTCGCCCGACTGGCGATCGCGCTCGCGTTCGCCGCGACGATCGTGCTCTGGCTCCGGGTCGGGCTTCGCTTCGGGCCCTCGGTGGCGCTGCTGCTCGTGGCAGCGCTGCTCGCCTACCCGTCCTTCGGAGTGCTGTTCCACCGCTACTCGAGCGACGCCGTCACGGGGGTCGTCTTCGCCGTCTTCGCGCTCCTGCTCGCCCGCGCCTACGAGCGCCCCGCCACCGGCCGCTTCGCCGCGCTCGGAGCGTCGATCGCCGTGCTGGCCTTGACCAGGCCTGCCAACCAGGTGCTCGTGCTCTTCGTGTTGCTGCCGTTCCTCCTTGCCGGCCCGTGGGCGGCGCGCGTCCGCTGGGCCGCTGTCTGCGCCGTCGTCGTCGTGACCCCGCTCCTGCTCTGGGGCGCGGCGAACGCGGCTCGTTACGACGATCTCGCGCTCTCGCGCGGCGGCGGCGCGTGGCTGCCCTTCTACCGCGTGTACCTCACCGATCGGCTGATCGATCCCGGGAATGGTCCGGCGTCGCGCGAGCTCGCGTCGGCGGTGCAGCACGACCTCCTGGTCCGTGAGCCCTACCGCTCCTACGGAATCTCGCTCGACCAGTTCTTCGGCGAGCCGACGACGCGCTACCACGAGGACCTCGTCTCGCTCTCCGACCGGGTCTGGGGCTGGGGCAGCGGCTACTCCGTCCTGCGCCGGGCGGCGCTCGAGGGGATCCGGCGCCACCCGGGCGCGTTCGCCCGCGGCGTCACGGGCTCTCTCTGGACACAGCTGACCCAGGCGTTCGTCCTGCTGCCGCCGGCCGCACCGCCGCCCCCGCGTCCGGAGACGCCGGTCGTCGTCGACGGACAGCCGCTGCCCCGGCCGAGCGAGGGCGGCACCATCCCGGCAGCGAGCGTCAGCTACTGGCTCGGGAGGCCGGACAACGCCTTCGACGAGCTGTGGACGTCGCCGACCGAGCACCACGTTGTCAGCGCCGATCCGGCTCTCCTGCAGCGACTCGAGCGCATGGAGACGAGGGTGGGGGGGCTGGCGCTGCCCGCTACCGGAGGGTCGCCGTGGGCGGCCCGGTGGCTCAACCGCGCCAGCATCCTCTTCCCACCGGCGCTCGCCTGGCTGGCGCTGGGCTTGGTGGCCGTCGCCGTGCGGCGCCCGCAGCGGGCGTGGCTGGCACTGGCGATCGCCTTCGCGGCGACGGCCGTCCTGTTCGCAACCCTCCTCTCCGTCCCGCCCGTGCCCGAATTCATGCTCCCGCTCTTCCCAGCCTTCGCGCTCCTCGGGCTGGCCGGGTTGCTCGGGACACGCGAACGGCGGAAGAGCGCCGCGTGAGCACTGTTCGCCGGGCCTGGGCACGCGCCGAGCCGCACGTCGGCACGCGGTGGTCGCTCGCGCTGCTCGTCGCTTCGGCGCTGGCCGTGTATGCGGTCGAGGCGCTCGCCTGGCCCGTGCAGCGTGGCCGTGACGCCTGGGACTACCTCGTCTTCTACCTTTCCCTCTTCGACGGGTCGACGCCGTTCCCGCTCGTGATGCTCGTGCGCAGCCCGGTCACCGCCGTCGCGCTCGGGGTGCCGATGCAGATCGGCGGTGCGGAGGCGCTGGAGCTCTTCGCCGGCGTGCTCTTCGCGGTCACGGTTGTCGCCTGGACGGCGACAGCGCTCACGTTCTCACGGCTCGGGGCCGTGCTCACTGCCATCGTCTCGCTGGTCGTGACGCCGTTCGCGCTGCCGTTCCACGAGCCCTCCAGCGACATGGTCGTCGCCGCCGGCTTCGCGCTCTTCTCACTCGGGCTGGTGCGCACGTGGCTCCGCCCGACGGCCCTCCGCTTCGTCGCTCTCGGCCTCGGCGCGGCAGCGGTCACTCTGGCGCGTCCCTCGTACCAGGCGCTCGTCGTGGTGGCCGTCGTACCGCTTGCCCTTCGGGCCCCTTGGCGGGTGCGGCTGCTGCGCACGGGAGCGTACGTGCTCGCGCTGGTCGTACCGCTCGCGCTGTGGGCGGTGAACAACGGCGTGCGCTACGGCGACACGACCGTGTCCAGGTCGGGGATCCTCAACGTCCCGTTCTACCCGGCGTTCCTGGCGCACGAGATCAAGCCGGACAACGGACCTGCCTCACGCCGTCTCGCGGAGCTCGTCCAGCACCAGGTGCTTGTGTTGCCGCCCTACCGCGACCTCGGCGTCGGCACGAGAACGTACTTCGCCTCCGGACAGAACTACGAGGTGGTGCGTCTCGCCGGTCTCGTCGACCGTGTCGACGGCCTCTCCAGCGACTACGGGCTGCTGCGGGACGCAGCGCGGGAGATACGGGTACCCGGTGACCTGGTCGTGCGCGGCACCAACGTCTCCCGCTCGGCGCGCAACCTGCGTGAATGGCTCGTCACGTTGCCACCGTTCGAGTTCCGCACCAAGCCGGATCGTTGGCCCGAGCCGAAGCCCGTCGTCGATGTCGGCGGGAAGCCCTTCCCGAACCCTGCCGCGCAGCCTCCCGCCCCCGACGCGGTGCCGTACGGCTTCCTCCAGTGCGCGACCGACGAGATCTCGCGTTGCATCCTTGCCGACCCGGCGCGCGTTCTCCCCGACCCCGCCCTCGCCCGGCGCTACGCGTCCGTGACGCGAACGGTGCAACGCTGGGACGAAGGGCTCGGCCACCGAAAGCCGGTGCAGGGGCTCGCCTCGGCACTCGAGCGTCTCCGGAACGTGCTCCCGCCGCCGCTCGCGTGGCTGATCGTCGCCGCCGCAGCGCTGGCGCTTCGCCGTCCGCGACACTGGGCCCCGCTGACCACCGTCGCCGGCCTCGCGCTCGTGCTGCTCGCCGCGCACGCGCTCGGCGGCCGCCCCGACCCGTTCTACGCGCTGCCCCTGCTGCCGGCTTTCCCCGTCGTCGCGCTCTCGGCGCTGACCGCGTCGGCGCACAGGGGCGGGGAGGGCCTCGCGTAGGATCAGCCGACGTGGCGTCTGATCTCGACCAGGCGGGCGCAGCCGGCGCGGCCGCGTCCGCGGCGGCCGCCGAGCTCCAAACCGCCCTCGACGACCGGCTGACCCGCATCCGCCCGGCCACGCGCTGGCCGCGCTTCGACCTGCGCGAGCTGTGGCACTACCACGAGCTGCTCGGCATCTTCGTCTGGCGCGATCTCGCCGTCCGGTACAAGCAGACCTCGATCGGCGTCGTCTGGGCGATCTTCCAGCCGTTGCTGATGGCGGTCGTCTACACCGTCATCTTCGGGCGGTTCGCGAAGTTCGACTCGGGCGGCGTCTACTACCCGGTGTTCGTCTTCGCCGGCCTGCTGCCGTGGCAGTACTTCTCCTCCTCCCTCGCGGGCGGCGCCGGCTGCCTCGTGTCCAACGTGAATCTCGTGACGAAGGTCTACTTCCCCCGGATGCTGCTCCCCCTGGCGGCGATCGTCACGCCGGTCGTCGACTTCGTGCTCGGCTTCGTCGTCCTCGTGGGGATGATGATCGTGTTCGACGAGCCCCCGAACGGCCTGGCCGTGCTGCTCGCCCCGGCGTTCCTCCTCCTCGCGGCCGTCGACCGTGCTCGGGCTCGTGCTCGGCCTCTCTGCGGTCAACGTGCGCTATCGGGACGTGCCGTACGTGATCCCCGTCTTCCTCCAGGTGCTGCCGTTCCTGTCCGGCGTGCCGTTCACGCTCACCGATCTGCCCGAGCTCTGGCAGTGGATCCTCGCGCTCAACCCGATGACGACGGTGATCGCCGGCTGGCGCTGGGCCATGATCGGCACGCCCGCGCCGGACCCCGCGCAGGCGGCGCTCGGTGTCGCGGTCGCGGTGCTGCTCCTCGCCGGCGGCCTCGCGTACTTCCGCTCCTCCGAGCCCCGGTTCGCCGACACGATCTGATGAGCGACATCGCGATCAGGGCGGACGAGCTCGCCAAGCGTTACCGCATCGGCGAGTACCACGCGAGCTACGGCACGCTGCGTGACTCGCTCGTCTCGGCGGTCAAGCGCCTCGGGAAACGCGAACACCGGAAGCGTGAGCACGAGGAGATCTGGGCGCTCGACGGTGTCTCGTTCGAGCTCGAGGAGGGCGAGGTGCTCGGCTTGATCGGCGGCAACGGCGCCGGCAAGTCGACGCTGCTGCGCATCCTCACCCGCATCACCTCCCCGACGCTCGGGACGGCGGAGATCCGAGGGCGGGTCGGCAGCCTGCTCGAGGTCGGCACCGGGTTCCACCCGGAGCTGACCGGGCGCGAGAACGTCTACCTGAACGGCGCCATCCTGGGCATGAAGCGGCGTGAGATCACCGCCAAGCTCGACGAGATCGTGGAGTTCGCGGGTGTGGAGCGGTTCGTCGACACGCCGGTGAAGCGCTACTCGAGCGGCATGTACGTCCGGCTCGCATTCTCGGTCGCCGCGCACTTGGAGCCCGAGATCCTGCTCGTCGACGAGGTGCTCGCGGTCGGCGACGCGGAGTTCCAGCGCCGCTGTCTCGGCCGCATGGAGTCCTTCGGCGAGTCCGGCCGGACCGTGATCTTCGTCTCGCACAACATGCAGACGGTGGCGCAGCTCTGTGATCGCGCGATCCTGCTCGAGCACGGCAAAGTCGTCCTCGACGGCGACAGCGCCGACGTCGTCGCGCGCTACCTCCAGGAGGGTCTCGGCTCGGGCTCGAACCGGGTTTGGGACAACGTCGAGACGGCACCCGGTGACGATCTCGTGCGCCTCCGCTGGGCCCGCGTGGTGGGCGAGGACGGGGCCCCGCTCGATGCCGTGGACGTCCGCCGGCGGGTCGGAGTGCAGATCGCGTTCCGCGTGCTGCGCCACGGCGAGCCGGTGCTGCCGAAGTTCAAGCTCGTCGACAAGCGCGGCGACGTCGCCTTCAACGTCATGGACACCGGGGCGCGCTGGCGCGAGCCCACCCCCCCTGGTGAGTACGTGGCGACGGCCTGGATCCCCGGGAACCTGCTCAACGAGGGTCTCTACAGCGCCGACGTCGCGGTTTGCTCGATCGAGGCCCCGAAGCTCCACCACCACTTCCAGGAGCGTGCCGCGGTTGCCTTCCACGTGCAGGACCCGGTCGAGGGGGACTCCGCCCGCGGCATCTTCACCGGCCAGTGGAGGGGCGTCGTGCGACCGTTGCTCGAATGGCAGGTCGAGGAGCTGGTGGGTGAGTGACGTGGCCATTGTCGGTGCGGTGCTCGTACGCAACGAGGACATTTACGTCGAGCGCGCGATCCGCAACGCAGCCGCGTTCTGCGACGTCATCCACGTTGCGGACAACGGGTCGACCGACGGCACATGGGAAATCCTGCTCGGGCTCGAGCGTGAGCTCCCCCACGTCGACGTACAGTGCGTCGCTGACGTCCGAGACTCGCAGTCGCTGATCGAGCGCTACGCGGGGACCGACACGTGGATCTTCGGGGTCGACGGCGACGAGCTGTACGACCCTGCGGGTCTCGTCCGCCTCGGCGCGGAACTGCGGGAGGGGATGTACCGCGATCGATGGCGCATCAAGTCCAACGTTCTCAACTGCGTCGCCCTCGACCCCGTCGCCGGGACGGCGACCGGGTATCTGGCGCCGCCTTCACGCCCGATGACGAAGCTGTTCAACTTCGCAGCGGTCGAGCGCTGGGACGGGCCAGCCGTGCAGCTTCTCCACGGCGGCACGCGTGTGTTCAGGCCCGGCTATGCGAACGACACGTCGGAGAACGTGGGCGACCGGCTCGATTGGGAGACGAGCTACTTCCGCTGTCTCCACTGCTGCTTCGTGCCCCGCTCGTCGCGTGACCGGGTGGATCGCGCTGCCGCCGGCAGGCTCAGCGCTGTCGAGGAGCACGAACTCGGCTCGTGGCGCGGCGCACTGCGCCGCCGAACGCTGCGTCGGACACCGCCGGCGTCCTCGTGGAAGAACGAGAAGTACCGCTGTGGCCCGGTCGTGACGGTCGACGCAACGCCATTCCTCGGGGCTCCGCGTCAGGCGACCGCGTAACGCGCGGCGCCTGCCAGCCCGGCCGTCGCTGCTCCGGTGAGTGGCGCGTAGTTCCGCTCCGAGAGCGCCTTCAGCGCCGCCGGCGACGAGTAGGTCCATGTCGCCAGCACACGCGGCTTGCCCGTCGCATAGCCACCGCGGTGAAACCCGCACGTGTTGCAGAAGATGAGTGTCCCGCGCCGTCCCGTGAACGTCTCGATCCGCTTTCCCTTCATGCGACGGGCGAACTCGTCGTCGGGGGGATAGCCGTCGTAGCCCGGGTACCAGGGCCACAGGCCGCCGAGCTCGCCGCCGGGAAAGCTGCGCGGCACGTACTCGAACGGCCCTGCCTGCTCGTCGACGTCGGACAGGTAGAGGAATGCCTTCAGCAGCAACCGGTCGTTGAAGTCGCGGTGCCAGCGCTGCGACGACTGCCGTTCCTCCTCCTCGGCGGGAGGCGTGTACCAGAGGTCGACGTACTCGAGCTTCGACCACAGGCCGAGGTACGTGTTCGCGACGTCGAGCACGCGCGGATCGAGGGCGAGCTGCAGCCAGGGGTCGTCGGCGGCGAGCTCCACACCCCAGGCGTTGCGACGTACGAGGTATTTCTTGACGGAGCGGCGCAGGTCGGCCTCTTCCCCGGCGGCCTCGCGGCGCAGCCCTTCCTCCGTCTCCGCGACGAAGGCGTCGGCGGCTGTCGCAGCCGCATCCCAGCGGGACGGCTCCGGGAAGAGCTCGCCGAACGGGAGCACGACGAAGCCTTCCACGTGGAGCTCGTCGACGATCCGCTGCTGCGTCGTGTCGAGTGCAGGGCGGGCATGCACGAAGTGTCGGCGTGCCCCGCGGTTGGCGAGCACCCGGTCGTGCAGCTCGTAGGTAGCCCGCACACCGCGGTTCTCGATCGCCGTGGCCACGCGGGTGACTCGCTTCGCGAGCGTTGTGCGGCGCTTGTGCATCGGGCCGAGGATACCCGCCGAAGGCTCTACTGTTCCGGCGTGCGCATCGTGCTCAACACGAGGTCGGAGAGCGCGGGAGCGCAGGCGAGCATCATCGGTCTGGCGCGCAGGCTGCAGGAGGCCGGGGTCGACGCCACCCTGGGCGACTGGGAGCATTACGAGCGCTACGACGTCGCCGTCTTTCTCGGCTACGACCACGCCATGGCCGAGGCGCGGGCGGCGAACCCGCGCCTCCGGATCGGGCTTTCCGACCCCAAACAGTCCAGGCAGGAGTGGGTCGACGCGGCACGAGCGGCCGACTTCCTCCTCGTCAGCTCCGTCGAGCAGCGCGAGGCCTTCCTGCGGCTCAACAGAAGTGTGCACGTGCTCTACATGTTCCCCGTCGTGCCCGCGCGTGAGCAGGCGCACGTGCCCCGCGACGTTTTCGTGGTCGGCTACCACGGCAACCGTGTGCACCTGGAGGCGATGGGAGACACGGGGGTACGGGCGGCGCTCGAGGAGCTCGGCCGGCGCCGTCCGGTCGAGCTGCGGGCGATCTACAACGTCGAGGCCAGCGGGCGCGCGGCCCGCGGTCTGCCCGACGAGCGGCTCGTTCGGGTGCGCCATGTCCAGCTCTCACCCGTCGAGGCGCGCGGCACGACCGTTTCGCAGACGATCCTCGAGGAGCTCGCGAATGTCGACGTCGGGCTGGTCCCGAACCTCCTGCCGGTGCACGGGTTGCCTCGCGCGCTGCGCCGCACCGCCTCGCTCGACCCGGCGCTCTCGTACGAGCCGTTCGACTACCTGCTCCGTTTCAAGGCCTCGTCCAACCCCGGACGTCTCTATCCGTTCGCTCGCCTCGGCGTGCCGGTGGTCGCCGACCTGACACCGTCGCTGGCCCAGTTCGTGCTCGACGGCGTCTCCGGCTTCCTGGCCGCCTCGCCCCAGGGCTGGCTCGACGGGCTCGAGCGGCTCGCCGACGATCCGGGACTGCGCACCTCGGTCGCGCGCGAGCTCCGGGCTCGGCTCGACGCCGCGTACGACCGCCAGGTCGGCGACCTGCTCGCGTTCCTCGAGCGGCCCCCCGCAGGGTCACCCGTCGCGTTCGCAGGGCAGCGGACGGCCGAGGAGGACCTGGCCGACCTGCCTCTCTATGCAGCCCCGTCGCACCAGCCGCAGCGGGAACGCCGTCGTGCGCGCCTGCGGCGCCTGCTCCGCCCCTGATGCTCGTCTACATGAACTTCCGCGCGCGGCGCGGCGCCTACGGCGGCGCGAACGCCTTCCTCCGCGGCCTCGTCCGCGAGCTTGAGCGGCGCGGCCTACGAATCACGCGAGACGCAGCGGCGCCGTTCGACATCGCTCTCCTCAATGCGCTCACCGACGGTCTCGAGCTGGACACCGTACGGCGTCTGGCCGAGCGTGGTGCTCCGCTCGTGCACCGCAAGACGGGCTATCTCGGCCGCGGCTCCGCCGGTCAGCGCTCGATCGTCGGCGGCATCGTGCTCGGCGATGCGCAGCAGGTCGAGCTCGATCCGTACGTGGCGCACACGATCTTCCAGAGCCGGTACAGCCGCGACGTGTTCGTCTCGTCGGGACACCGTGGACGTTCGAGCGTGATCGCGAACGGCGTCGACGAGACGGTCTTCGGGCGAGCCGCGGGGGGCCTCCCCTGGGAGCGCGCGTGGTCGCCACACCGCCCGGGGGAGCCGTGGCGTGTCGTCATCTCGAGCTGGTCGAGCGACGAGAACAAGGGCTTTCCCGAGTACCGGTCGATCGACGGCCGGCTCGGCGGCCGCGACGACGTGCAGGTCACCCTTGTCGGGCGGGCCCCCGCCGATGCAGGCTTCCGGCACGTACGCGTGCTCGGCGCGCGCGGGCCGCGCCGGCTTGCGGACGCGCTGCGGCGCGGACACGTGATTCTCCAGCTCGCCAAGTGGGAGACGTGCTCGAACGCGCTGCTCGAAGGGCTCAACTGCGGCTTGGCCGCCGTCTACCTCGACTCCGGCGCCAACGCCGAGCTCGCCGCACCGTACGGCGTCGCATACGAGGGGGATCTGTTTGCGGCACTCGACGCGCTCGCGGCCCGCTACGACGACATCATCGCCCGGCTGCCCGACAACCCGTACCGGATTCACCTGGTCGCCGACCGCTACCTCGACGTGCTGCAGGCCGTGGTGGCGGGACGGGCACCCGCAGGTGCGGAGACGACCCCGCCGTAGCGACCGGATCTGCGCGGCCCTGGCCGTGGGCGCTCCGCTACCGCTCCGCCAACACGTCCCGGCAGAGCTCCTCGAGCGACTGCGCGAACGTCCCGTACGAGAACTCCGGCGCCCGCACCCGCGCCGCCGCCTCGCAGGCGTTGCGGAACGGCTCGTCGCCCGCGAGCCGGAGAATCGCGGCACGGTATCCCTCGATGTCGCCGGGGTCGGCGAGCAGGCCCTCCACGCCATCGCGCACGTAGTCCTCGACGCTCGCGCCCCGTGTCGTCACCACCGCCTTGCCGAGCCGAAGTGCCTGCGCCACCGTCGTGTGCCCGTGCGGCGCGTCGCCTTCGTGCAGCGGCACGACGACGACCGTGGCCCGCGCCATGAGCGAGAGGAACTCCTGCAGCGGCAGCCGCCCGCGCACCTCGCAGCCTTCGCACAGCCCTCCTCTTGCGACCGACGAGGGATCGTCCGTGACGATCAAGAGCCGGAGGCCGGTTCCGGCGACCGCCGCGACGACGGTGGCGAAATCCCGCAGCGTGCTGCCGCCCGCGAACACGTAGGGCTCGGCGGCGACGCCGCGCTCGACGGCCTCGAAGTCCCCATCCGCCGGGATCGCGATGTACCGGTAGCCGGGCCGGCCTTCCGTCTCGCGGCGCGAGTAGACGACGACGCGGTCGGCGTAGCGGCCCCAGCGGGGCCCGAAGTACACCTGGTTCGTGACGACGAGCCTCGCAGGCAGGAGCCGGAGCCGCCGGAGCGCGAGCGCCGCCGGAACGAGCCTGTGCGCCGAGCCGAACAGCACCAGCCGAGGTCGGAAGCGGATGAATGCGACGAGCGCCCTGAGCCCGAGCAGCGCAGTGTTGAGCATGCTCGTCGAGTGACCGTGCACGATCGATCCGTAGACCCGGTGCGGGAAGCGCTCCGCATCGCGCGAGGCCCAGAAGCTCTTGCGGAACGTGAGCACGAGCACGTCGTCAAGGGGGGTGCTGTCGTCGTCGGAGGCGCGTCTCGGCATCACGGGTGCTGGCCGGGATTCAACACAATGGCCGGCTTCGAGGACGCGTGGCGGTCGTCTACCGTGTCGCCCGTGCCCGGCACCGAGCTCACGGACGACCAGTCCCCGCGACTCGCCGCCCGCGTCGGCAGATATGCGCGGGCGGCGGCACGGTGGGCCCGCCTGCTCCTGCCGGGTGGGGGCGGCGACGGGCTACGGGTCTTCTACGGCCACGACCGGGTGCCAGGCCCCGGCGACCCCGTGCGCGGCGGCACGGCGAAGTTCCAGCGGCTCGCGACCCGCTTCCCGAACCAGCCGTCCGACTTCACGCTCCTCTACCTGGGCTCGACGTGGCTGCCGCGTGACCTCGGGCCGCTGCTCCGCCTCGCCGCGCGGCGGACGGTCCCCGTCGTGTTGAACCAGGACGGCGTGGGCTACCCGGCCTGGGCCGGCGGCCGCGCCGACGAAGTGAACCGCCCGCTCCGGCAGGCGCTGACCGGCGCTGACCACGTCCTCTACCAGAGCGAGTTCTCGAAGCGATCCGCCGATCTCTTTCTCGGTGAGCCGCGAGGTGCGTGGGAGGTGCTCTACAACGCCGTCGACGTCGATGTGCTCACGCCCGCGGCAGAGATACCGGACGGCGGCCCGGTCGTCCTGCTCGGCGGCGACCAGTACCAGCCGTACAAGCTCGACCTCGGTCTCCGCGCCTTCGCCGCCTTCCGCGACGTGCGGCCCGAGGCACGCTTGCTCGTCACCGGCAGGCTCGCCGCCACGCCGCAGACGCTGATCGGGGAGCTCGGGCTCGCCGGCTCGGTCGAGCTGGTCGGTCGCTACGCACAGCGCGACGCGCCGGCACTCCTGCGGCGGGCGCACGTGTACTTGCACCCAAAGGTGAACGACCCGTGCCCCAGCGCCGTGATCGAGGCGATGGCCTGCGGCGTGCCTGTCGTCTATGCGGCGAGCGGCGGCACAGTGGAGCTGGTCGGTGACGACGGGGGTGTCGGCGTGGCGCATCCCGAGAGCTGGGAGCGGCAGCAGCCGCCCTCGCCGGAAGAGCTGGCCGGCGGCCTCGAGCGCCTCGTCGCGGATCTGCCGCGCTATCGCGACGCCGCGCGGCGCCGAGCCGTCGAGCGCTTCGCCCTCGGGCCGTGGCTCGAGCGACACGCGAAGCTGTTCGCATCGCTCGTGTCGTAGGCCTCGGGCCGGCGCCTACGGCTCCACGAGGGCTGCGCGGCGACCGCCGCGGTACCCGGCGACGCGGCCCTGCAGCGTGGTGAGGTGGAAGCGGGCCCGGGTCACGTCGCCACGCAGCAGCGAGAGCGCCGCGCCGCCGAGCGGCCGTACCAGCATCCTCAGCACCACGCGCACGGGGTAGTCGTGCCGCGCCAGGATGTATCCGACGCTGGCGCCGTCCCGATGGCCGAGCGCAGGCGTCTGGCGCCGCGCGGGATGCAGGACCACGATCGCCGGGTCGTACTCGATCCGGGCGCCGAGCCGCAGCGCGCGCACGAGGAGGTCGATCTCCTCGCCCGAGTGCCACGGCGTCCCGGAGCCGAGGCCGAGTGCCTCGTCGAAGCCGCCGACCTGTTCGATCAGCTCCCGGCGGAGGAAGATCGTGTGGGAGATGGCCTTGTTCCAGAACGTGTCGAGGCGGAGCGGGGAGCGCACCGTCGGCCAGCGGCCGGAGGGTGCTCCGTGGGGATCTGCCGCCTGACCGGTCACTCCATCGAGCTCCGGCCGGCCGGCCAGGATGCGCGCCACACGCTCGAGGAGCCCGTCCGGATACACGCAGTCGTCATCCGGGAACGCGACGACGTCTGCCTCGACCAGGGGCAGAGCGACGTTCCGGGCCCGCGAGAGACCGGGTGTGGATGTGAGTGTCACCACCTCAAGTGCCGAATGGCGAGCGAGCACGCCGGCGACGCCGTCGTCGTCGTTCTGGTCGACGACGAGCAGCCTGACCCGAACTCCCTGCTGATGCTCGAGGGACGTGACGAACATGTCGAGCTCGGCGGTCCGCTGCAGCGTGGCAACGACGATGTCGAACGTCGGCAGGTTCGGTGCCACGCGCGAGAGGCTATCGTCCCTCACCGCCCAGCTCTCGGACCCCCGTGACATCGCAGCCGCTCGTCTCCGTCGTCGTCGCCACCCACGATGCATCCGCCACTCTCGGCCAGGCGGTGGCGAGCGTCCTGCGCCAGACCCTCCGTGAGCTGGAGCTGGTGGTCGTCGACGATGCCTCGACCGACGAGACAGCGGACGTCTTGGCCACGTTCGACGATCGCCGGCTCGTGGTGCTGCGCAACGAGAGACGGCTCGGCCTCGCGAGCTCGCTCAACCGCGGCATCGACACGGCGAACGCTCGGTACGTTGCCCGCCTCGACGCGGACGACATCTCGTATCCCGACCGGCTTGCACGCCAGTTGGAGCAGATCACTCGCACCCGCCTCGGCGTTCTCGGCACGGGCGTGCTCGAGATCGACGACCACAACCGGCCCGGTGCGCTCCATCTCATGCCGTCCGGCAGCGCGGCCGTGCGCTGGGCGGCGCTCTTCGGCTCGCCGTTCATCCACCCGACGACGCTCATCGATCGCGAGGTTCTCGATCGCCACGGGCTTCGCTACGACAGCGCCTACGAGCAGGCGCAGGACTACGAGCTCTGGACACGCCTGCTCACTGTTGACAGCGGGGACAACAGACCTGAAGCCCTCGTGCTGCGCAGGGTGCACGAGCGGCAGGCTTCGAGGCGGCTGCGCGACGGCCAACGGTCGTTCCAACGCGAGATCGCGCTGCGCCAGATCGGCGCCGTCGCGCCGGGGCTGTCGCCCGAGGCGGCCGAGTTGGCCTGGCTCGTGGGCGCAGGCGAGCCGGTGCCCGAGTCGGCGCCCGACGCGGTCGAGGCATACCTCACCCTCTACGAGCGCTTTCGCGCCGATCGGCGGCACTCGAACGACATCGCGGCAGTGCGCGTTACCGTCTCACGCGCGGTGATGCGGGCGGCGCTCGGTGCGCGCCCGGGCGACCGTGCGGCACTGCTCAGGCGGGCTCTCGCCGTCGATCCGGCCCTCCCCGTGCGCGGGGCGCTCGACCGATCGCGCCGTCGCGTCGCTGCACGGGAGGCCCGCGTGGGCGCACGTCGTGCGCTCGCCTCGGCGGCCGGGCCGGGTGAGGAGGCAGCGGTGCGCGTGACCGTCGTGTCGCCGGAGCCCACTCCGTACCGCTCGCCGCTTCTCGACCGCGTCGGCAGACGCCCCGAGATCGAGCTGACGGTCCTCTACGCCGCCCGCACGGTGGCGGATCGCACGTGGCGCGTCGAGCCCGACCACCACGCCGTCTTCCTGCGCGGGGTTCGCGTCCCCGGCGTCCGGCGTGTGCTCAGGCACGAGTATCCCGTCACCCCCGGCATCCGCCGCGAGCTCGAGCGGAGCACCCCGGATGTCGTCCTGGTGAACGGGTGGAGCACGTTCGCGTCGCAGGCGGCGATGGCCTGGGCACACGGCCGCGGCGTGCCGTATCTGTTGATCGTCGAGACACACGACGCTTCGCCTCGCGCGGGTTGGAGACGTGCAATTCGCGCACCGATCGTCTCGCGGGTCGTGCGTGGCGCCTGGGGTGCCTTCGCCACGGGAACCCTCACTCGCTCGTCTCTCGTCGCGCACGGTGTGCGGCCCGAGCGCGTGGGCATCTTCGCCAACACGATCGACGTCCCCGCCTGGGTCGAGCGCTCCGACGGTCTCGCCGGCCGCCGTCCGGAGCTCCGTGCGGCGCTCGGGCTCGCGACGGGCGACGTCGCGGTCCTCTCGGTGGCGCGCCTGGCACCGGAGAAAGGGCTCGAGACGCTGCTCCGCGCCGCTGCCGCGGCGGACGACCCCAGCCTCGTCGTCGTGCTCGCGGGCGTCGGCCCCGACGAAGGGCGGCTGCGCATTCTCGCCGACGAGCTCGGCGTCCGCGTGGTGTTCGCGGGTGCGGTGCCGTGGGAGCGGATCGTCGAGACCTACGTCGCCGCTGACGTCTTCGCCCTCATGTCCGGCTGGGAGCCCTGGGGGGTCGTCGTCAACGAGGCCGCCGCCTGCGGCCTGCCGCTCGTGCTCTCGGACCAGGTGGGAGCCTCGCCCGACCTGCTCGTCGACGGGGAAAACGGCGCCCTCGTCGCGGCCGGCGACGTGGACGCTGCCGCTGCCGCTCTGCGCCGGTACGCGCGCGACCCCGCCGCCCGGATCGCGGCGGGTGCGAGGAGCCGGGAGATCGTGAGGCACTGGGGGTACGAGCCCAGCGTGGACTCGTTCGTCGCGGTCGTGCTCGAGGCGGCCGGCCGCGACCACGTCTAACGTTCCCCGCATGGCGGGCGACCGTCAGCGCCTCCTGGTGCTCAACCAGTACTACTGGCCCGGAATCGAGGCGACGGCGCAGCTTCTCGCCCAGCTCTGCGAGGCGCTGGCGGACGACTTCGACGTCACCGTGGTGACGGGTCGCCTGCGCGGGCACCCCGACCTGCCGGCCGAGGAGGTGCGGCACGGTGTCCGCATCGTCCGCGTCCAGTCGACGGCATACGAGCGATCTCAGCTCCACCTGCGCGCGGCCAACTACGTCACGTACCTGACCGACTCCGTGCTCGCGGCACTGCGAGAGGAGCGGCCCGACCTCGTCCTCTGCATGACCGACCCACCGATCGTCGGCGACATCGGTCTCATCGTCGCACGGCGCTTCGACGCGCCGCTCCTCGTGATCAGCCAGGACGTCTTCCCGGAGATCGCGGAACGACTGAAGCGGCTCGAGAGCCGGGCTCTCGTCGCGGCGCTCCGCGCCCTCGTCGGCCTGTACCTGAAGCGCGCCGACAGAGTCGTCGCCATCGGCGAGACCATGAAGCTGCGGCTCGAGGAGAAGGGGACTCCGGCCGACCGGATCTCCGTGATCCCCAACTGGGTCGACACGGGTGAGATCACCCCGCAGCCGAGGGACAACGACTGGGCGCGCGAGCACGGGCTCGTCGACGCATTCGTGGTCATGCACTCGGGCAACATCGGTCACGCGCAGGATCTCGACAGCCTCGTCCGCGCGGCCACCTTCCTGCGCGACGCCCCGCAGCTGCGCATCGTGATCGCCGGGTTCGGCGCCCGGCACGGAGAGCTGACCGCGCTCGCCCGGCGGCTCGAGGTGACCGGGGCGATCCGCTTTCTCCCGTACCAGCCGCGCGACATGCTGGCCCAATCCCTCTCGGCCGCCGATCTCCACTACGTGGGGCTTGCCCGCGGCTTGGCCGGATTCGTCGTCCCGAGCCGCCTGTACGGGGTCTTGGCCGCGGGCCGGCCCGTGCTCGTCGCCGCCGACCCGGAGTCGGAGACCGTGCACATCGTGCGTGACGCCGGGTGCGGCATCGTGCTGCCCCCCGGGAGGCCAGAGCTGGTCGCGGGCGCGATCCGGGACGCGATCGCAGGGCTGCACCCGCTCGACGAGATGGGCGCGCGGGGGCGAGCCTACGTCGTGCAGGAGGCCGACCGCGAGATCGCGTTCGAGCGCTACCGCCGCGTCGTCTCGGAGGCGGTCGCGAGCAGAGCGCGATAGAGCCGGTCGACGTCGTCGACGAGGCGCGCGACCGCGTACCGCTGCATGACCCGCTCGCGTCCGGTGTCGCCCATCCGCCGGCCGAGCGCGGGGTCGCCTGCCAGCAGCGCCAGTCGTTCCGCGATCGCGTGCGTGTCTCCCGGACGCACCAACAGCCCCGTGACGGCGTCTTCGACGACGTCCTCGACACCGCCCACGCGGGTCGCCACCACCGGGCGGCCGGCCGCGAGCGCCTCGATCAACGTCACCGGCGTGCCCTCGTTCGCCGAGGTGAGCACGATCGCGTCGCAGGCCGCATACCAGCGCGCCACGTCCTCTTGGTAGCCGAGGAACAGCACGGACCGCGCCAGCCCACGCCCGTGCGCCAGCCGCTCCAGCCGTTCGCGGTCGGCGCCGTCGCCGACGAGCAGGAGCAGCGCGTCGACGCCACGCTCCCGGAGGGCGGCGAGCGCGTCGAGCAGGTCGTCCGTTCGCTTCACCGCCGTCATGCGCCCGAACCAGCCGACTACGAACCGGTCGGGGGCCACGCCGATACGCGCGCGGATGGCCGCCGGAGTCTCGTTGCACGTGACGCGCAGCTCGAGCTCGATCCCGAGGCGGACGACGGCGAACTTGCACGCCGGCGCCACCCCGAGCCGGACGAGCTCGTCCCGCACCTGAGGGCTCACGGCGACCAGCGCGTCGGTGACGCGGGCCAGCGCGGTCTCGATGCCGCGGAACACGAGCGACCCCGCGGTGCCGAAGTAGCCGCGCAGGACGTGACCGTGGAACGTGTGCACGACCACCCGAGGCCTGCGGCCGCCGGCCAGCAGCGTCGCAGCGCGCCCCACCGCACCGGCCTTGGCGGTGTGTGTATGCAAGATGTCCGGCCGGACGCGGCGGATCAGCCGCGCGAGCTGCACCGTCGCGATCGCGTCTCGGAACGGTGACAGCTCGCGGGAGAGACCAGCCAGCCGCACGACCTCCACACCGGCATGCTCGGCGACGAAGGCCATCGACTCCTCGCCGCGCCCCACGTCGCCCGCGACCAGTGTCGTCTCGTAGCCACGCTCCTGCAGCCCGCGGGCGAGGTACGACACGTGCAATGCGGGGCCGCCGACGTTCAGCCGCGCGATCACCCGGAGAACGCGGATCGGCGTGGAGCGCTCGGACACGAGGGCGAACGGTAGCGCCGCGTACACTCGCACGGTGGTGCTGGCGAAGGCGCTCTTCTGGGGCTCGCTCGGCGCGCTCGCGTGGACCCACGTCGGCTACCCGCTGGCGGCCGGCGCGCTCGCGCGGGCGCGTACGCGACCCGTGCGCCGCGACGAGAGCGCCGCGCCGACGGTCAGCGTCATCGTGGCCGCCCACAACGAAGAGGCCGTGATCGAGCATCGCCTCGACAATCTCCTTGCGCTCGACTACCCGTCCGAGCGGCTCGAGGTTGTCGTCGCCTCCGACGCCTCGACCGACCGGACGAACGAGCTGGTCGCGGGCCTCGCGGCCCGCGAGCCGCGGGTGCGGCTCCTCGAATGCCCGCGCGGCGGCAAGGTTGCGGCCCAGGACCGCGCGGTGCGAGAGACGACCGGCGCGGTGGTCGCGTTTTCCGATGCCAACGCCACCTGGGCGCCAGACGCCCTGCGGCGGCTCGTCGGCAGTCTCGCCGACCCCGACGTCGCCTACGTGTGCGGTCAGCTCCGCCTCGAGGCTGCGGACGGCTCGAACCGCGAGGGGGTGTACTGGCGCTACGAGATGTGGCTGCGCGAGCAGGAGTCGCGCCTCGGATCGATCACCGGTGGCAACGGGTCGATCTATGCGCTGAAGCGTGGCGACTACATCGAGGTCGATCCCCGCTGGGGCCACGATCTGTCGTTTCCGTACCGCATGGTGCAGCACGGCCGGCGTGCGGTCTACGAGCCGTCCGCACACGCATTCGAGCGGCCGACACCGACCAACGAAGCCGAGTACCGGCGCAAGGTACGGATGTTCGAGCACTGCTGGGAGATCACGTTGCGCGGCTCGATGCTCCGGCGGCTGCCCGTCGGCTACCTGGTCGAGGTGGTCTCGCACCGCGTGCTGCGGTACGGCAGCGGCCTGCTGCACCTCGTGCTGCTCGGGTCGAGCGTCGCCCTCGTCTCCGCCGGCTGGCCGTACGCGCTCGTGCTCATCGGCCAGCTCGCGCTGATCGCGGCGGCCGCGGTCGGAGTCGGGATCGCCCGCTACTACACACTCGTCACCTGGGCGACGTTTCGCGCCCTCGTGAACTATCTCCGTCGTGGCGTCCCGGCCACGTGGGAGGCGGCGGAGGGCACCCGCTGATGAACCGGGTGGCCGACGTCGCGCTCGCCGGTCTCGGGCTCGCTGTCGCGAGCCCTGTGCTGGCGGTGGCGGCCCTAGCGGCGAAGCTCGAGGACCGGGGCCCGGTGCTCTTCCGGCAGACGCGGGTGGGGAAGGACGGCGCCGATTTCGAGCTGCTCAAGCTCCGCACGATGGTCGTCGACGCCGAGCGGCTCGGCGCCGGTTACGGGGTCGACCGGGACGACGCACGCATCACCCGGGTGGGGCGGCTGCTGCGGCGCACGTCGATCGACGAGCTGCCGCAGCTCGTCAACGTCCTGCGCGGCGACATGTCCATCATCGGTCCGAGGCCGACGCTTCGCTATCAGGTCGACCGCTATACAGAGCGCCAGCGCACACGGCTTGCCGTCCGTCCCGGTCTCACCGGCTGGGCGCAGGTGCACGGCCGCGCCGAGCTTCCCTGGGCGGAGCGCATCGAGCTCGACGTCTGGTACGTCGAGCACCGTTCCCCGGCGCTCGACCTGAGGATCCTCGCGCGCACCCCGCTCGCGCTACTCGGCGGCACGTACAAGGGTGCGACCGGCGGGTGGCGCGGCGGAGGCGACGGGACGTCGGGCGGGCCGTCCTGAGCGTTAGCCTCTCACGCCGATGACGGCCGTTCTCTTCACCTGCTCGGGACAGCGGGTCGACATCGTGAGCGCCTTCGGCCGAGCCGGGGCGACGACGATCGCGGCCGACGCCGACCGGCTCGCGCCGACGCTCTATCACGCCGACCACATGGCGCTCGTCCCGCGTGTCTCGGACGACGCCTATGTCCCCGCGCTGGCGGCGCTCGTGCGCGAGCACGACATCCGGCTCGTGGTGCCGCTCACGGATCTCGATCAGGAGTTGCTGTCGGGGAGCTGCGCCGCTCTCGAGCCGGCGCTCGTGCTCGTGCCGCCCCCCGATGTGTGCCGCACGATGGGCGACAAGTACCTCGCTCATCTCTTCTTCGAGGAGCACGGGATCGCCTCACCGCGGTCGTGGCTGCCTGAGGACGTGCCCGCCGGCGCGCGCTACCCGCTCCTCGTCAAGGTGCGTGAGGGGTTCGGGTCGCGCCACATCTATGGCGCGGGTGACCCTGACGAGCTCGCCTTCTTCCTCCGCTATACGACGGTCGACTCGTTCGTGCAGGAGACGTGTCTCGGTGACGAGCTCTCGATCGACGTCTTCTGTGACCTCGGCTCGCGCTGCCTGAACGCCATCCCGCGCACGATGATCCTGTCGAAGGGGGGCGAGTCGATCCGGGGCATGTCGATCCAGGACCGTGAGCTGATCGAGCACGGGGCGCGGGTGGCCGAGACCGTCGGCATCGTCGGCCCTGCATGTGTGCAGTGCTTCCGCGAGCCGGACGGATCCCTACCCGTGACCGACGTCAATCCCCGCTTCGGCGGCGCCTTTCCCCTGCCACTCGCGGCGGGCAGCCGCTATCCGGAGCTCGCGCTCGCGCTCGCGCGGGGCGAGCGCCCGCAGCCGCGACTCGGCGACTTCCAGGAGGGGATCGTGATGACCCGCTTCTTCTCCGACCTGTGCCTGACCCGCGACGGCGAGACGTTCGTGCCGTTCGCGGAGGAGCTGCCGCACCCGCTCGCCGCCGAGCCCGGCGAGGCGTGAGCCGCCGGGCCGCACCGCGCCTCGCCGCGGTGTGCATCCTCGCCGCGCTCGGGATCGTGCTCCTCTGGAATGCCTGGCACTTTCCCTGGCGTCAGGGCTACGACGCGACAGCCGGAGCACATTACGCCAAGGTGCTCGGCAGCGAGCACCGCCTCCCGCATCGCGACGAGACCGACGTGTGGCACAACCCGCCGCTCTTCTTCGTCGTCGCCGGTGCTCTCTACCGCAGCGCGGACTGGATCGGCGTGGTCCAGCCGGGCCGGGTGGTGCAGCTGTTCAGTGCGATGTGCGTGCTCGGCATTGCCGGGCTCACCTTCGGCTTGGCCCGAGAGCTCTTCCCGCGCAGTACCTGGCTGCCCGTACTGGCCCTTGCGCTCGCGGCGCTCACGCCCGTGCTCGTCCGCGCCGGGGCGCTCTTCCACCCGGAGCCACTCGCGACGCTCCTGACGACGGCCGCGCTCTATGTCGTGGTGCGCGCGGCGTGCCGTGACCGGCTCGGCTGGGGCTCCGGTGTGCTCGCAGGGGCGCTGCTCGGGCTCGCCAACCTCACCCGCACATGGGCGTTCGCGGCCCTGGTGGCGGTGCTGCTCGGTCTGACTCTCGATTGGCTCTGGCGCCGCGACCGCGAGACGATGCGTGCGCTCGCCGGTGCGTCGGCGGCGGCGGCGGTGCTCATCGTCCCGTGGTTCGTCGTCAAGGCGGCGACGTACGGCAGCCCTCTCGCCTACAGCCGCCCCGTGGCCGAGCAGTGGCGCCAGCATGGCCGCCCGGCGTCGTTCTGGCTCGACCTCGCAGCGGGCGACGTGGCACGGCGTCCCTACCAGCCGTGGTTTCGCAATGTGCTCGTGCCGACCGTCTACACGGACTGGTGGGGTGACTACTGGCGCGTGTGGCGGGTGCCGCCGGTGCTGCACGACGAGCCGGACGTGCTGCCATCGAGGTACGCGGGCCCTCTGCGCCGCCAATCGCTCGCCGGCCTCGGCGCCACGGTCGCGATCCTCGCCGGGCTGGTCGCGCTCGCTCTGCGGGCCTGGCGCCTGCGGGACGCCGCGGCCGCGACACTCGTGCTCTCGGTCGCGCTTCTGGCCGTCTCCTTCGTCGGCTTTCTCGTTCAGTACCCGAAGCAGGACGGTGACAACATCAAGGCCCTGTACGTGCTGAACGCGGCCCCGGTGCTCGCCGTGGCCGGTGCGTTCTCACTCGCCTGGCTGGCACACCGTGGTCGACTCGGCGCCGTGCTTGCAGCCGTCACGGTGGCCGCGCTCGCGGTGCCGACGGTGCTGTTCGTCGTGCTTCCCGCGTGAGGCGCCCGGTACCGTTCTCGCCATGCGGTACCTGGTCACCGGCGCGGCCGGCTTCATCGGCTCGCACCTGCGCGACACGCTCGAGGTCTCGGGCCACGATGTCGTTGCGATCGACGCGCTCACGGACTCGTACGATCCGGAGCGCAAGGCCGAGAACGTCGGCGAGCGCGAGCTCGTCGAAGCCGATCTCGTAGAGGCCGATCTCCCGGCGCTCCTGGAGGGTGTCGACGGCGTCTTCCACCTCGCAGGCCAACCGGGCGTGCGATCGAGCTTCGGGCCCGATTTCGAGCTCTACGTCCGCCGCAACGTGCTCGCCTCCGCACGGCTGTTCGAGGCGGCGGCGCTCGCGGCCGTGCGCGTCGTGTACGCGTCGTCGTCGTCCGTGTACGGGGACGCCGAGGCCTATCCGACGTCCGAGACGGCGACACCGCGACCGATCTCGCCCTACGGGGTGACGAAGCTCGCCTGTGAGCAGCTCGCGTACGCGCAGGCCCGCACGTTCGGACTCGAGGCCATCGGGCTGCGCTATTTCACGGTCTACGGCCCGCGACAGCGTCCCGACATGGCCTTCGCCCGGCTGCTCGAGGCGCTTGCCTCCGGTACCGCCTTCCCCCTCTTCGGTGACGGCTCGGCGTCGAGGAGCTTCACCTACGTCGTAGACACGGTGCGGGCGACGATCGCCGCCATGGAACGCGGACGCCCCGGCGAGATCTACAACGTGGGCGGCGGTGAGGAGGCGACGATGGCCGAGGTGGTCGCCATCGCCGAGCGGCTTGCGGGTCGCGAGCTCTTGGTGGAGCAGCATGCGGTCGCGGCCGGCGACGTGCGGCGCACGAGGGCAGACGGGTCGAAGGCCGAGCGTGAGCTGGGCTGGCTGCCGCAGACGACGCTCACCCCAGGTTTGCTCGCACAGTGGGAATGGGTCGCTGGTAGGGTCGCGGCGCGATGACGGAGGCCCGGCGTGCGGATACCGTCGACCTCGATGCCGAGCGCGAGGTCGACCTGGGCTCGGCGTGGAAGCGGATCGCCGCGCGGTGGTGGCTCCCCGTCGTCGGTCTCGTCATCGGGGCGATCCTCGGCCTGCTCGTGTCGGTCGGCGGCGGGGACGTCTTCCAGGCGAAGACACTGCTGTACCTGGGCCAGCCGTTCACGCCCGGTGGCGGCAGCCAGATCGTCAGCCTGCAGACGAACCCCAAGGCGGTGAGCGAGATCATCCGCTCCGAGGCGTCGATCGCGAGAGCCGCCGACGCGAGCGGCCTGCGCCCCGCGCAGCTCCGCGGGAACGTCACCTCTGCGCCGATCGTGCAGGTTGGGCAGATTGCGAACCGCACGCTGTCGCCGCTCGTGGAGATCGTCGTGCGGGCGCCGACCCGGGGGCAGGCCGAGAAGGCTGCGGCGTCGTTCGCCCAGAGCGTGCTCGACGACATCGCCGGCTACGTCGACAACAAGATGAAGCTCCTGGCCACGGACATCTCGTCCACACAGGCCTCGATCGACCAGGCGAACGAGCGCATCGCAGCCGCTCAGGAGCAGCAGCGGGCGGCGCAGGGCAACTCGAGCCTGTCGCTCGCCGAGCGCCTGTTGATCCAGGCGAACATCAACACGACGCTGCAGTTCTACGAGCAGCGCAGTCAGGTGCTGCGAGCCGAGCAGACCGAGTCGGAGCAACTCCTCTCGCTCGCCAAGGAGGTCGAGAAGACACGCGTGCTGGAAGCGGGTCTGGCCGTCCGCACGGACGCAACGAGCCGCCGCAACGCAATGGCCGTCGGCGGGCTGCTCGGCTTGCTCGCGGGCCTGCTGGCCGCCTACCTGTACGAGCCGGTCGTGGCGCGCAGGAAGGAGCCCGCGGGCGCCTAACTCAGGCTGGATGGTCGCCGGCAAGAGCGTCGCCGTGGTCGTCCCCGCCTACAACGAGGAGCTCCTGGTCGCGGAGACGCTCCAGGGCATCCCGGACTTCGTCGACCGTATCGTCGTCGTCGACGACCGCTCCACCGACGGGACGGCAGAGCGGGCCCGCGCGGTGCCCGACCCGCGTGTCGAGGTGATCGTGCACGAGGTCAACGGCGGCGTCGGCGCAGCGATCATCACCGGGTACGAGCGCTGCCGCGACGAGGGCATCGACGTGACGTGCGTGATGGCCGCCGACAACCAGATGGACCCGGCGGAGCTGATCCTGCTCGTCGATCCCGTCGCGGGCGGGGAGTCCGACTACACGAAGGCCAACCGTCTCTTCACCGGCGAGGCGTGGACGCTGATCCCGCGCGCCCGGTACCTCGGCAACGCGGCGCTCTCGCTGCTGACGAAGATCGCCTCGGGCTACTGGCACGTGGCCGACTCCCAGGCCGGGTACACGGCGCTGTCGCTCGACGTGCTGCGCCGGCTCGACCTCGACCGCGTCTACCGGCGCTACGGGTTCCCGAACGACATGCTCGTGCATCTGAACGTCGCGAACGCGCGGGTGCGCGACGTGCCGTCGCGTCCGATCTACGGCGTGGGGGAGCGGTCGGGAATCCGCATCCGCAAGGTGGCCCCGCGCATCGCCTGGCTCCTGTTCAAGGGCTTCTGGTGGCGGCTGAAGGAGAAGTACGTCATCCGTGACTTCCATCCGCTCGTCTTCTTCTACGTCCTCGGCGCGCTGATGACGGTGCTGGGCCTGGCGCTCGGACTGCTGGTCGCGATCTCGCGTCTCTTCTTCGGCAACCTGATCACGACCCCGACGATCGTCCTCGTCGCCCTGCTGCTCATCTCCGGGACGCAATTCACGCTGTTCGCCATGTGGTTCGACCAGGAGACGAACAAGGAGTTGCGCTGAGACCCGCACGCACGCGGGCGCTAACGCTCGTTCGCGACGCGGTAGGTGAGGTGGACGACGCCCGGTGCCTCGACAGCCTCCGTGCACTCGAGCCCGACATCCGCACCTGCGAGGTTGTCGAACAGGCGGGTGCCATCTCCGAGGATGACAGGGACGACGTGGATCTGTAGCTCGTCGATCAGCCCGGCCTTCAGGTACTGCTGGGCGACGCTCGCGCCGCCGCTCAGCGCGACGTCTCTGGCGCCGGCCGCTTCCCGGGCGCGCTCCAAGGCCGATTCGATGCCGTCGGTCACGAACGTGAACGTGGTGCCTCCCCGCTTGACGAGCGGCTCACGGGGGTGATGGGTGACCACGAACACCGGCATCTGGAAAGGCGGGTCGTCTCCCCACCAGCCATCCCAGGGCTGATCTTCCCACGGCCCTCGACCGCCGAACATGTTGCGGCCCATGACGGTGGCTCCCACGTTCGCGAGCGACTCCTCCACGACCTCGGTGGAAGCGTTCACGTCGCCACCATCGAGACCGTGGCGGCTGCGCCACGCCTCCAGCCCGAACACCCACTCGTGAAGCCGCATGCCACCCTCACCCAGCGGGTCTTGCTCGCTCTGGTTCGGCCCCGCGACAAAGCCGTCCAGCGACATCGAAATCTGAAATCTCAGTCTGGCCATGGTGCCTCCTCCGGATCCCCTCAGCCGCATGATCCTTCGAAACTGACCGGATCGGGGTTCCGGTCAGCAGCTGGCGCTCTTGCAACACCGGGCCCGAGCTCTCGGCCGCGCCGGACGGAGCCTACGGGCGGCCCGGCGTCCATGGCCCGGCGTCGCTCCAGCCGTGCCAGGACGTGATCCTCATCCAGGCGCTGACCCGCGCCTTCGTCCTGTTGCTGAACGGGCTGCCGGTGTATCGCTGCGCGAGCCGGTCGATGGATGCGAGGCCGGCGTCGTCGGCGAGGTGCGCGATCTCGCCGTAGAGCGAGACGTGCCGGTACCAGTTCTCGGCGTCGAGCACGGTGAGGGAGACAGGGGCGCCGACCTCGAGCCACGCGAGGCGGCGCCTCGTGGCATCCATGTTGACGAGGATCTCGCCGTCGTCCCAGTCGTACCAGGTGGCGACGGTGAACGGACGCCCGCCCACGCCCACCCAGCCGATGACGGCGTGGTGCGGCCCGCGGAGGAACTCGATCACATCGACGGGCAGGTTGTCGCTCACGTCACCCCTCCGCGCGTGGTCGAGCGAGTTGTCGTCGACCATCGGTCTTGCCGTCGCCTGCGGTGCTCATCCTGTCGGCGAAGACTAGAGCGTCGGCCGTCAGCCGAGCCGTACAGTGCCCCCATGCAGCGGATCGAGAGCCCGCCGCTCCGCTCGACGGACCCGTCGGCCGCGTCGGAGCCTCTGGCCGCATGACCCGAAACGATCTGGTGTTCCTGCTCGACGTCGACAACACGCTGCTCGACAACGATCGCGTCATCGACGACCTGCGCGTGTTCCTGCGGCGGGAGCTCGGCGAGGCGAGAGCCGATGCGTACTTCTCGATCTTCGAAGAGCTGCGGCGGGAGCTCGGCTACGCCGACTACCTCGGTGCACTGCAGCGGTATCGCGTTGCGCACCCACACGACTCGCACGTCCTCCGCGCCTCGAGCTACCTCATCGACTACCCGTTCGCGAACAGGCTCTACCCGCGCTCGCTGGATGTGATCGATCGCCTGAAGACGCTCGGGCGCCCGGTGATCCTCACCGACGGCGACGCCGTCTTCCAGCAGCGCAAGATCGAGCGGTCGGGCCTGCTGGACGAAGTCGACGGTCACGTCCTCGTCTACATCCACAAGGAGCGGGAGCTCGCGGACATCGCGCGACGCTACCCCGCCGGACA
Organism: uncultured Actinomycetes bacterium; assembly: GCA_963703975.1. Taxonomy (GTDB): domain Bacteria; phylum Actinomycetota; class Thermoleophilia; order Gaiellales; family Gaiellaceae; genus Gaiella. Next base: position 72,178 of record CAVPGO010000015.1, on the reverse strand, counting down.
CTACGTCCTGGTCGACGACAAGGTGCGCATTCTCGCCGCAGTGAAGGAAGCATGGGGCTCGCGGGTGACGACGGTGTTCCCGCGGCAGGGTCACTACGCCACGAATCCCGACATCGTCGCGCGCTTCCCGCCTCCGGACATCGCCCTGGAGGGGATCGGCGAGCTGCTCGACGTCGACGCTTCCAGGCTCGGGCAATGAGGCCGGCCGGGTCGGCCGAAAGCGCGCCATTGACCGTGTCTGCCGGCGCGGGCGGGCGTCTCGGGGTTCTCGCGATCGTGCTGCTGGCGCTCGGCTGGGGGATGCTCGAGCAGGCTCCCGGCGCGAACCAGAACGCGCATCTGGCGCTGGTGACGGCACTGTCCGAAGGAACTCCGCGGATCGACCGCCTGCACGAGTGGACGGCCGACAGCTCGTACGTCGACCAGCACTACTACGCGGCGAAGGCCCCGGGGCTGGCGTTGGTCACCGAGCCGTGGTACCGGACGCTCGACCTCCTCGGCCTCGTGGTCACGGGCCCCGTGGCGGGTGTCAAGTGGCCGAGGGCCCAATTGGAGATGCCGCGCTCGTCGGTGTGGCAAGTCGGCCTGTTCGGTGCGACGCTTCCCGCGCTCGTGCTGCTCCTGCTCGTGCGCAGCACGGCGAACCGGTTCGTGCCCGGCTACGGCACCGTGGCAGCGGTATGCCTCGGAGCGGGGAGCCTGGTCGGCGTGTTCGCGACGATGTTCTTCGCCCACGCTCTTTCCGCCTGCCTCGGATTCGCGACGTTCGCGATTCTCGCGCGCGAGCGAGGCCGCCCGTCCGACCTGCGCCTCCTGGCGCTCGCCGGGCTCGCGGCGGGGCTCGCGGTCGTAGTCGAGTTCCCCCTCGCGATCGTCGCCGTGGCGTGTGCGGCGTACGCCGGCGCGCGGCCTGGGCACATGCGACGCATCGCCGTGTATGCCCTGGGCGTGGTCGTGGGTGTCGCGCCTCTCCTGGCCTTCAACGCGTGGGCCTTCGGGTCCCCGTTCACCCTCTCCTACTCGAATGCGGTCCTCGATCCGGGAGCGACCGGTCACGACGTCGTCGGCGCGAACGCGAGCGGCTTTTTCGGCGTCGGGGTTCCGAGCCTCCGGGTCGGCGTCGAACTGCTGCTGTCCGGCACAGGGCTGCTCGTGATCGCGCCCCTGTGGGCGTTCGCCTGCGCAGGCCTCGTCCTCCTGTGGCGGGACGGTCAGCGCGCAGAGGCGTCGTTGGTCGGCTCCCTCGCCGCCGCGTTCCTGTTGTACAACGCCTCCTATTGGCTGCCCTTCGGCGGAGGCACCCCCGGGCCGCGCTTCCTCGTACCCGTGCTCGCCTTCCTCGCGCTACCCCTCGCCGCGGCATGGCGAGCGTGGCCCATCCCGGCGGTCGCTCTCGCGGCCGTCTCGATCGTCATCACGTCGGCGTCACTCGTGGCGGACCCGCTGAGCAACGTCGAGGACGCCGGGATCTGGTTCGATCGGCTGGCGCGGGGAAACCAGGTGTCCGAGACGGTGCTGCACTGGGTGTGGGGTGGGAGCGCGACAGGGCAGGTTGGCGTCATCCTCGTGCTCGTCGCAGCCGCGTGCGTGACCGCGGTCGCCGTCACGCCACGTCCGCGCATCAGCGCGGAGGGTGTTGCGCTCGCGCTGGCGCTGCTGATCGGATGGCGGATCCTCTCCACCGCCGCTCCGATCATGCTCGAGGTCGATCGTCGGGCGGAGGGCTGGGCCGGCCTGGGCGCAGCCATGGGCGCTCTGCTCGCGATCGTGCTCGCGGTGCTCCTCTTCCGGAGCGGCCTGCGTGTCGCCGCCCTCGCTGCCGTTCTCCTCACGCCGTTGCTCTCGCCGGCCTACGCAGCGCACACGGGGCTTGCGCTCGCCACCGTCGTCGTGGCGCTGGCGGCCCTCGCCACCCTCGGGCTGCTCCGGCGCCAACAGGCGTCGGTCCGCGCCTGAGGCGCGTCAGGGCACACTCGGCGCGGCGCCGTGAGAGGCACCGGCGCGACGCCGAATCCGTTGCTCCCCCGCGGCGAGAAGGAGGGCCAGGCCGACGGCGATGACGGGCAAGAACACGAGCTCGAGGCGGAGTGCGGTGTAGTTCGGCAGCACCGCGACGAAGGCGAGGCACGCGACGCCCGTCATCCGCATGAGGGTGAAGTACGGATCGCCGGACCGGCGGATCGCGTAGAGCGCAACCACTGCCGCGACGGCGGCGAGGGCCGTGAGCGGATGGTCGACGAAGTAGTCCAGATCGTGGATCTGTACTCTCCGCAGGCCCTTGGGGTAGTTCCGCGCCACGAACCCCCAGCTGGCGTCGGTCGGGATGCGGAAGTCACTGAACGTGTACGCCATCGCCACCCGGAGCGGTGCGCCGAAGGCGAGCAGCGGCGGGAGCGCGGCGAGCACGCCCGTCCCGAGCACGGCGACCGACCGCCGCGTCCGCTCCCTGACCGCCACCCAGGCGACCGCCGCGACGACGATGACGCTTGCGTCTCGCGTGAGCCCGAGCACGAGCACGACGAGAAACCAGGGCAGGAGCCAGCGGCCGCCCCGTTCCAGCGCGAGGACGGCCAGCAACAGGGCGAGCGCCTCGACGGCGACCGCAAAGCTGTCCGTCTGCGGCTGCTCGGCCCAGTAGCGCAGGGGCGGGAGCGCTACGCAGACCGCCGACGCGACCAGGCTGCACAGAGGGTTGAAGCGGCGCCTCAGGAGCGCGTACAGCAGAGGCCCGACCAGCACGAACCCGACGAGCGAGACGATCTGCAGGCTGTCGGTGCCGAACACCGGCTCGATTGCGGCACCCAGCAGCGGCACGACCCACCGGCGGCGGTAGAACTGCGAGCTGTACTCGACCCACGCCGGGTCGGTGAGACGCGGCACCGCTTCGGGCTTCGTCTGCTCCTCGACCCGCCTGGGTGCGGCGAGCGGGCCCGTGAAGACGCGGTCGAGTGTCTCGTGCCGGTCGACGCCCTGGATCTCGAGCAGCTGGGCCTCGTAGTACAGCGCGTCCGGCTTCCACTGCGGGGGATCTCCCCAGGTTCCCCATGTGAGTGCGACCGCCAGCGCTGCGAGCCCGAGCACTGCCGCGAGGTCGCGTTTCACCGGGCGATCATGCCAGTCGTGCGCGATGCCCTCGGCGTCGTCAGCAGGGCGTGCCCCGCTCCGGAGGGCCCGGTCGCCACCTGGATTCGGCTGGAAAATGTGCGGCGCCTCGCCATGTCGCCCCTAACAGGGGATGTCACTCAGGCGTCGAAAGGAGACAGTCGATGGAACGAAGGGGTGCCGACCCTCGGTACCCTCACAGTGGATTGCGAGCCGGGCGCGCCGTTCGCGCGTCCCCGAGAAACTGGGAGACCAGACCAAATGCGCCGACTCAAGATCGCCCTCCTCCTGTCAGCCGTCGCCGCTGCGTTGTTCGTCGCCGGGGCTGGTGCCTTCGGTGTCATCGACGAGCCGCTGCCCACCGGGGTCGTCGGGCAGCCCTACAGCTATCAGTTCAGGGTCTCGGGCGGCAACCCGCCGTACACGTTCTACGTCAAGAGCGGCTCGATCCCGCCCGGGCTGTCGTTGAGCAGTAGCGGCCTGTTGTCCGGCACGCCGACCACCCCCGGCGGGTGGCACTTCTTCATCGATGGTTCCTACCAGTTCGGATCCAACGCTCCCGTCCATTCCCAGCGCCAGTTCGACCTCGGCGTGGTCGAGGGTCTCGCCATCCAGCAGGCCTCGCTGCCGACGATGGTGCAGGGCGCGCCGTTCAGCACCCAGTTGACCGCGTCGGGCGGGGGCACCCAGACCTGGTCGGTGCTCAACGGGACGCTGCCGACCGGGGTGGGGCTCGCCTCCAACGGCGTGCTCAGCGGGACGCCGACCGCCGTGGGGACCTTCGCCTTCACGGTACGCGTCACCGACGGCTCGCGCACGGACGACCAGGCGTACAGCGTGGACGTGATCGAGGCGCTCAAGGTGTCGACGCCGGAGATCCCACCCGCCGTGGTCGGGTCGCAGTTCACCCTGTCGCTGACCGCGACCGGTGGGCGCGCACCGTACACGTGGGCGATCAAGGAAGGGGCCTGGCCGCGCGGTCTCACGTTCGCGAACAACGGCCTGATCAGTGGCAAGCCGCGTGTGGCTGGCACGTACGCGTTCACGGTTGCCGTGACCGACGCGCTCGGCAACTCCACGCCGCTCCCGCTCACGCTCCTCGTCGACCCGCGTCTGAAGATCCCGGTGCAGCTGCTCAAGCCGGGCAAGGTCGGGGTCGCCTACCGCGCCAAGATCGTCACGAAGGGCGGTGCCGCACCTCTCACCTTCGAGCTCTCCGACGGTGACCTGCCGCCCGGTGTGCGGCTGAACGCCAGCACCGGCGTGCTCGTCGGCAAGCCGCGGGTCAAGGGCCGCTACGGGTTTGCGGTGGCCGTCGCCGACCAGCTCGGCAACACGCACCAGCGCTCCTTCGTGCTGAGGGTCCGCTGACCCACGAACCGACGCTCCGGGAGGGGCCCCGGCGGCCCCTCCCGGAGATGATGTGGAAGGCGTAAGGATGATGTCGCCACGCCGGGCAGCCGGGTAGCATCGCGCCATGCCCACGTCTGTCGTGACAGGGGGAGCGGGGTTCCTCGGCTCGCACCTCTGTGAGGCCCTGCTGCAGCGCGGCCACCGTGTCGTGTGCGTCGACAACCTCGAGACCGGCTCCCTGGCAAACGTGGAGCATCTGCGCGACGCCGCGTTCGACTTCCAACCGCACGACGTGACGCAGCACATCACCGTCGACGGCGACGTCGACGTCGTCTACCACCTGGCCAGCCCGGCCAGCCCGATCGACTACCTGCGGCTGCCGCTGCAGACGCTCAAGGTGGGCTCCTACGGCACCCACAACGCCCTCGGTCTCGCCAAGGTGAAGCGGGCCCGGTTCCTGCTCGCGTCGACGAGCGAGGTCTACGGCGACCCTCAGGTGCACCCGCAGCCGGAGGAGTACTGGGGTCACGTCAACCCGATCGGCCCACGCGGCGTCTACGACGAGGCGAAGCGCTACGCAGAGGCGATGGTCATGGCCTATCACCGCCAGCAGGGCGTCGACACGGCGATCGTGCGCATCTTCAACACCTACGGGGCACGGATGCGTCCGCACGACGGTCGTGCCATCCCGACCTTCGTCCGGCAGGCGCTCGAGGGGAAGCCGCTGACGGTCTTCGGTACCGGCTCCCAGACACGCAGCTTCTGCTACGTCGACGACCTCGTCCGCGGCATCGTGCTCCTCGCGGAGTCGGGCGAGCACGAGCCGGTCAACATCGGCAACCCCAACGAGATGACGCTGCTCGAGCTGGCGGAGACGGTGGTGCGCGTGACCGCCTCGCAGAGCGAGATCGTCTTCGAGGCGCTGCCGGTGGACGACCCGCAGGTGCGCCAGCCGGACATCACCAAGGCCCGCGAGCTCCTCGGCTGGGAGCCCGAGATCGAGCTCGAGGAGGGACTCCGCCGGCTGCTCGCCTCGCTCGGCAGGGAACCCGCGCGTGCATAGGGCTCCCGCGCTCGCCGCGGCGATCCTGTTCGCCGTGGCGCTCGCGCTTGCGCCCACCGTCGACGCCAGTCCCTTCATCCGCCCCGGGATCTACGACGACGCCGAGTTCCTGTTCGGGAACCCGGACCGCGTGTTCCCCATCCTCAAGCAGATGAACACCCGGTTGCTGCGCATGAACCTGCGCTGGGGTGGGCCCAACGGGGTCGCGTCGCGCAGGCCCGGAAACCCGTCCAACCCCAACGATCCCGCCTACGACTGGCGCGCCTACGACCGTGCCGTTGTGCGCGCGCAGGCCGTCGGCGTGCAGTCGATGTTCGCGATCGTGGGCACCCCGTCGTGGGCGAACGGAGGGCAGGCCTGGAACACGGCGCCGACGAACGCCATCGACCTGCGCCGGTTCGCGGTCGCCGCCGCCCGGCGCTACGACGGCACCGCGCGGGACGAGGACGGGAACCTGATTCCCGCCGTGCGTCTGTGGATCGCGTGGAACGAGCCCAACAACCCGGTCTTCCTGAAACCACAGTACGTCCGCGGCGCGCGCGGCTGGGTGGTGAAGAGCGCGCGTGACTATGCGCACATCTGCAACGCCATCGTCCGGGGCGTCAAGTCGATCCAGGTCTCCGCGAAGGTCGCCTGCGGCGTGACGGCGCCGCGGGGGAACAACAACCCGCTCTCCTCCCGGCCCTCGGTCGCGCCCATCACGTTCCTGCGCGCGATGAAGACGGCAGGGGCGGCCGGCTTCGACGCGTACGCCCACCACCCCTACTACGGCACGCGGCTCGAGACCCCCTCGACGTCCCCACCAGTCGTGAAGGGGCAGCCTCCGACCGCCATCACGCTCGGGAATTTCGACGTCCTCGTCAAGGAGCTGACCCGGCTGTACGGCTACGTGCGCATCTGGGTCACGGAGTACGGCTACCAGACCAACCCGCCTGACCGCGCTTTCGGCGTCAGCTGGTACGACCAGGCCCGCTACATGCGTGAGGCCTACGACAAGCTGCATCGCAGCGCCCGCGTCGACATGTTCATCTGGTTCCTGCTCCGGGACGAGGCAGGGCTGGGGCGCTGGCAGTCGGGGCTCTACACCCGCAAGTGGGTGCGCAAGGACAGCCGCGAGGTGTTCGAGCACCTGGCCGGCAGCTGACGGCTGCGCCGGGCCCCGCAAACGAATGCCGCGGGCCCCTACGTCCCGAACGACGCGCGCCGCTCGGCATCGGCCGGGTCGACGAGGTGGCCGTCCCGCCCGACGTATCCGTCCTTGGCGCCGATCACGAGCAGCACGAGATCGTCGGCGCCGCCGTTCGACACCTTCCGCGGCGTCGTCGACTCGACGTGGCAGAGGCCGCCGGGCCCGAGCACCCGCTCCTCTCCGTCCACGTCGATCCTGGCGCTGCCCTGGTGCACGAAGTAGAGCTCGTCCTGCTCGTCATGGAAGTGGTGGAACCCCTCGAAGCCGGGCGGCATCACGACGGCGTTGACGCCGAACGCCGTCACGCCGAGCGCCTGTCGCACCTTGCGGAATCCGTACCCGTCACCCAACTCGTCGAGTGTGCCGAACGCGTGTGCCATCTCGTCATCCTCCCAACAGGCTGTCGATCGTCCGCCGCAGGCCGTCCTCGAACGAGACCGTCGGCTCGAACCCGATCGTCTCCCGCGCCGCCGAGATGTCCGCCCAGGAGGCATGCACGTCTCCGGTGCGTGACGGCTCGTAGGCTTTCTCGACGGGTCTCTCGAGCAGGCGACCGATGGTGTCGGCCAGGCTGTTGATCGTCTCCGAATTGCCGGTCGCGACGTTGAGAATCGCGCCGCTGGCGCCCGCCGCGTCTGCGGCGAGCACGTTCGCCTCGACGACGTTCGCGATGTAGGTGAAGTCGCGGGACTGCTCGCCGTCGCCGTGCACCGTGACCGGCCGTGCGGCCGCAATCGCGCTGATGAAGCGGGGCACGACCGCGGCGTACTGGGAGCTCGGATCCTGCCTGGGGCCGAACACGTTGAAGTAGCGCAGCGACACTGTCTCGATCCCGTAGACGCGACTGAAGCTCGTGCAGAAGCGCTCGGCGGCAAGCTTGGCCACCGCGTACGGCGAGATCGGGTCGGGCGCCTGGCTCTCCGTCCGCGGGAGTGGGCCCGTGTCGCCGTACACCGACGAGGAGGAGGCGCTGACGATCCGTCGCACCCCCTCGTCGCGTGCCGCGAGCAGCACGTTCAGCGTCCCCTCGACGTTGACCGCGGTGGTCGTCAGCGGGTCCTGCACGGAGCGCGGCACGGACGGTAGCGCGCCCTGGTGGAAGACGATCTCCGAGCCGCGCACGGCCGCGTGCACGCGCTCGTACGAGCGCAGATCGCCCTCCACGACCTCCACCTCGTTGCCGAGCGCGTCCAGGTTGCCGCGGAAGCCGGTGGAGAAGTTGTCCAGCACGCGCACCGTGTCGCCGCGCTCGAGCAAGGCCTGGACGAGGTTGGAGCCGATGAAGCCCGCCCCTCCGGTGACGAGCACGACCCGGCTCACGCCCGCTCCGCAACGACGTGGTAGTTGGCGGCGATCGTCCCGGGCCTGGGCTCGCGCAGGAGATCGACCCGACGGTCGAGCGCCGCGGCGGTGCGGTTCACGAGCGACACGAGCGGACGCGAGAGGGGCGTGACGTGCGCACGGCGGAGCACGTGATCGAGGTAGATGGAGACGAGCATCGCGACGCAGGCTGTCGAACCGGAGGCCGGTGTCACCCTAACGGACGCCCAGGCGCCGTTGTCCGCGAACAGGCGCGCCAGGCCGGCGTGCGTCCAGCGCCACAGGTCGACGGGGCTCGGGTGGTAGACCATCGTTCCGTGGGTGGAGAGCAGGACTCGGCCGCCGGGCGCGGTGGCGCGGTGCAGCTCACGGACGCCCGCCGCCGGGTCGTCGACGTGCTCGAGCACCTGCGCGCACAGGACGACGTCGAACGACCCGTCTTCCACCGGCAGCGCCTCGATCGGGCCACGCAGGTCCGCGAGCGGGTTCTCGACCGGATCCACCCCGACGTAGGAGGCTGCATACGCCGAGAACAGGGGCCGGTACGGCATCTCGCCGCAGCCGACGTCGAGCAGCCGGTACGGGCCGAGGTCGACGTGCGCTCGCCGCGCCTCCTCCGCCAGCCAGCGGACGAGCGGGGCGCGCACGGCGTACGTCGGCATCGACGGGAGCGGATCGAGGCGCGCGTCAGCCACGGACGGCCGCCAGCGCGAATGCAAGCCACGTGAGGGCGTCGAGCGGGATGCCCGGAATGAGGCCGATACCCGCCCAGACGCCCATCGCGACCAGTAGCCAGCCGAGCCCGACGACGGGGACCGGCGAACCGCGCGCGCCGCGCACCGCGGTCAGCACCGCCGCTGCGAAGAGCACGACGAGCGCCAGGAAGCCGATCACACCCATGTCTGCGAGCACCTGCAGATAGAGCGTCTGCACCCCCCACGGGTGCTCGGGCGACGGGAACGCCTGCTCGGGCTCGCCGCGGAAGCGCTCCCGCGCGTCCGCGAGGTGCGGCGCATAGGCCCACTCCTCGCTCGAGGCCTGCCAGCCGGACCCCGTCAGCGGCCGGTCGAGCCAGATGCGCAGCCCGATGTACGCGAGCAGCGTGCGGTGTGCGTAGCTCTCCACGCGCGTGTCCTCGACCCGATCGCGCAGGCCGAGGAACTCCGCGAACCGCTCGATCGCCGCGGCGCGTATCAGCACCGTCCCGGCCGTGACCGTGAGCACGATCGCGACGATCGCGAGGAGCTGTCGGCGGCCCACCGTCCCGCGTGGCCGCGCGAGGAGCAGGATCGCGCCGGTCGCGAGCCAGACGCCGGCAGCGCCGGTCATCGCGCCCGAGAGGACGAGCCCGAGCCCACCGGTGACAGCCGCCGGCAGCGTCCAGCGGGGGCCGAGCGGGCGCGCAGCCCCGAGGGCGAGGCCGGCCAGCCCGAGCACGAGAGCCGCACCTGACAGGGCCGAGAAGTCGTGGATGCCGACGAGCGACGGCTCGCGCTGGCCGGGGCGCTTGCCCTCGAACTCGCTCACCAGCCCCAGAAACTGCAGCGCCCCGACCGTCGTCGCGACGACGCTCCAGCCGACGACGCCCACGAAGAGGGGGCGCGCCTGCGGAGCGCTGCGCACGAGCAGCAGCACGGCGGGGACGAGCAGCGCGTACCAGGCGAACTTGAGCGCGCTCACCGTGTGGGTGCCGTAGGCGTATTCCTCGCCGAGCACGGCAGGTGTGGCGAGCGAGAGGAGCGCCACGGCGACGACGGCGGCCCAGGCGATCAGGAGACGCCGCGCATCACGGAGCGGCTGGAAACCGCTGCGCCGCCCACGCGCGAAGGCGGCCGCGAGGACAGCGGCCACGGCCGCGTCCGCGAGCGTCACGTCGACGGTCGTCGAGGCGAGCGGGAGCGAGACGTGCGGCTGGTAGGTGGCGTGCAAGAAGAGCGGCGGCACCGCCAGGGCCAGTACCAGCGACTCGGCGGGGGTCCCGGCCGCGAAGGCACGGACGCGGGCGCCGAGCGGGGCCCGGCTCTGCGTCGCTGCCGTCACCCGCGCCACTGTAGACGACGGCCCGGCAGAGGCCGGAGCGACCGCGCAGGCCCCGCCGGCCGCGTAGCCGCACTCCCTCGGGCGCTCGACAGGTCGATCCGCCCGGAAGCCGCGGGGCCGCGCTCTAGACTGACCCGTCGAGATGCGGTCGCGACTCCTCTGGCGCCGCTCGGCCACCGCCGCCGGGCTCTATGCGTCGGTCGGGCTCGGCATCCTCGGCACCATCGTCGCCGCCCGGATGCTCGGGCTCTCCGACTTCGGCCTCTGGGTGACGGCGCTTGCGACGGCGTCGTTCCTGCAGATGCTGCTCGATCTGACCGTCGAGGAGACGCTCACGAAGATCGGCTTTCGCTACGTCGTGCAGGAGGACTGGGGCCGGCTCCACCGTCTCTTCGCCCGCTGCGTGCAGCTCAAGGTCGCGGGCGGGCTGCTCGCCGGAGCTCTCGTGGCGGCCTTCGCGCCGTTTGCAGACGCCGTCTTCGACACCGACAGCCTCTTCTGGCCCGTGCTCGTGTCGGCGCTGCTCCCCGTCGTCGCCTCGGTCGAGGGGGTGGGGCTGTCGGCCCTGTTGCTCCGCAGACGCTACGACATCCGAGGCAGCTACCAGACGGTCTCGGGCGGCTTGCGGCTCGTCGGCATCGCCGTTGGAGCCTCGTTCGGCGTCACGGCGGCGGTGGCCGGGGTCGTCGTGGCCCAGGCCGCGGCGAGCGCCGTCGCGGTGGCGCTCGGCATCTCGGCGTTCCGGCGCTTCCCGCGTGCGCCACAGCGCGCACTCGGCGAGGACCGGAAGCTGGTGGTCTCGTTCGTGCTGCGCTCCAGCGCCGCCACCGGGGTGATCTCGCTGCGTCAGACGCTGGCGCCGCTCCTCCTCGGCGTCGTCGCCGGGCCGACGCAGGTCGGCCTCCTCCGCGTCGCGCAATCACCTCAGACGGGCTTGCAGGCGGCGAGCGCGCCCGTGCGGTTGATCCTGCTCACCGAGCAGACGCACGACTGGGAGCGGGGCCGGGAGGAGAGCGTCGTCGAGGGCATCCGCCGGTACATGGTCGCGGCCGGCGCGCTGATGCTCGTGGCCGTGCCCGTGTTCATGGTCGCGATGCCGTTTCTCGTGCAGCTGGTCTTCGGCGACGACTACGACGGAGCCGTCGAGGCTGCACGGATCGTGCTCGTCGCGGCGGCGTTGCAGCTCGTGCTCGGGTGGACGAAGTCCTTCCCCGTCTCGATCGGGCGGCCCGGGCTGCGCGTCGTCGCCCACGGGGTCGAGGCGATCGTCCTGCTGCCGCTCACCGTCGTGCTCGGCGCGGAGTGGGGCGTGAACGGGGCTGCCGTCGCCGTGCTCGTCTCCGTCGTGGCGTTCGCTCTGACCTGGGCCGTGCTGCTCGCGCGCGTCCGCGACGACGTCCGGCCACGCCCGGACGGCCTGGCCGGGAGCGCCCCGGCCTCGTGAACGCCCTCCTCGTGTCCGGGATCTGGCCACCCGACGTGGGCGGCCCCGCCAGCCACGCGCCCGCACTCGCCGCGCACCTCCTCCGGGCAGGGCACGCGGTGGACGTCGTGACGACGGCCGACACGGCCCCTGCGCCCGAGCCGTATCCGGTGCACTGGGTGCGCCGCTCGCTGCCACGCGGCGTGCGCCATGCCGAGGTTGCGCGGCTCGTCGCGAGCCGGGCGCGCCGCTCCGACGTCGTCTACGCCACCAGCATGGTGCGCCGCGTCGCCGTCGGGGCGGTGGCCGCGCGGCGACCGCTGGTCGTGAAGCTCGTGGCCGACGAGGCATTCGAGCGCGCCACGCGCACCGGAGCGTTCGACGGGACGCTCGACGAGTTCCAGAGCGCACCGGGCGGCGCGCGCCTGTGGGCGCTGCGCGCCTCGCGCACGTCGGCGCTCCGCCGCGCGGCGCTCGTGCTCTCTCCGAGTGGCTATCTGCGCGAGATCGCTGTCGGCTGGGGTCTCGACCCGGGGAGGGTGACGGTCGTTCCGAATCCCGCCCCGCGCGTGCCCGAGCTGCCCCCACGCGGGCAGCTGCGCGACGAGCTCGCCGTCGACGGCTTCGTGCTCGCCTTCGCGGGACGCCTGACGGCCCAGAAGGCCCTCGAGGTGGCGTTCGACGCGCTTCGCGAGGTGCCCCGGTCGACCCTCCTGCTGCTCGGTGACGGTCCCGAGCGCGGGTCTCTGGAGCGCGCAGCGTCCGAGCGCGGGTTGCACGGGCGGGTGCGCTTTCTCGGCGCCGGGTCGCGCGACGACGTGCTGCGCCTGTTCCGGGCCGCGGACGCGGCGTTGCTCACCTCGGCGTGGGAGAACCTGCCGCACACGGTGCTCGAGGCCCTCGCGGTCGGCACGCCGGTGATCGCGACGGCGGTCGGAGGCGTGCCCGAGGTGGTCCGCGACGGCGAGAACGGCATCCTCGTCGCGGCCGGCGACGCGGGCGCCGTCGCCGCCGCCGTGCAACGCCTCGTCTCGGAGCCCGGTCTTCGCGAGCAGCTCGCAGCCGCTGCCGCGCCGTCCGTCGCGGGCCTCTCCGAGGAAGCCATCCTGCGGCGCATCGAGGGCCTGCTCACGGATGTGGTGCGCGGGTGAGGCCGCGCCTCCTGATGGCGGCCCGCACCCGCTACGCGCTACCGCTCTCGCCGGCGCTGCAGCGCAAGTTCGCGGCACTGGGAGCCGAGCTCGACGTGCACGTCCTCGCCGCAGCGCAGCGCGGCAACGGCGGTTCCGACCCGCGCTTTCGCCTCGTCAGGCCGCTGCCGTTGCTCGACGGGCCTCTCTTCTACGCCCGCTTCCCCTTTCTCGTCGCGCGTGAGCTGCGCCGGGTCCGTCCCGATGCCGTGCTCGTGCAGGGGGCACAGGAGACCGCGCTGGCGCTCGCCGGCCGGCGCCTCGCACGCAGCCCGGCGAAGATCGTCCTCGACTTGCACGGCGATCCCGGATCACCGACGCGGCTCTACGGCTCGCGGTGGCGACGCCTGCTCGCCCCCGCCGCCGATCGGCTCGCCAGGCGGGCCATCCGCCGGGCCGACGCGGTGCGGACGCTGTCCCCGTTCACCACGCAGCTGGTGCGCGACCTCGGGGTCGAGCCGGCGGCCGAGTTCCCGGCCTTCATGGATCTGGAGGCCTTCCTCGAGCGCGACCCGACATCCCTCCCGGAGCCTCCCGTGCTGCTCTTCATCGGTGTGCTCGAGCGCTACAAGGCGGTCGAGGTGCTTGCGGAGGCGTGGCGGCTGGCCGCGCCGCGCGTCCCGTCCGCGTCGCTCCACGTCGTCGGGCGAGGGGAGCTCAGCGAGGTGCCGAAGCGACTCGTGGCCGACTTCCCGGGCCGCGCTCACTGGACGACGCACCTCTCGACACCGGAGGTCGCAGCTGCCCTCGACGACGCCACCGCCCTGCTGCTGCCGTCCCGCTCCGAAGGGCTCCCGCGCATCGTCGTCGAGGCCTTCTGCCGTGGTCGTGCGGTGATCGGCGCCCGCGCCGGGGGAATCCCGGACATCGTCGTCGACGGCGAGAACGGCCTCGTCATCCCGCCCGAGGACGCCGGCGCGCTTGCCGAGGCGATGGTGCGGCTTGCCTCCGACGCGGCGCTCGCGGCCCGTCTCGGCGCCGGCGCGCGCCGTGACGTCGGGAGCTGGCTGGCGACGCCCGAGGAGTACGCGCGACGCACACGCGAGCTCGTCGACCGGGTGACCGCGACGTGAGGGCCATCTTCGTCACGCAGGAGGTCGACCCGGCCAGCCCTGTCCTCGGAGCGACCGTGGCGAAGATCAGGGCGCTGGCCGAGCGCGTCGACGAGGTCTGCGTTCTCGCAGACCGCGCCGCCGACGGCTCCCTCCCGGCGAACGCCACCGTGCGCCTCTTTCGCAGCGGGACCCGAGCCGGCCGCGGCGTGCGCTTCGAGGCGGCGCTCGGCCGCGAGCTGGCGCGCGGGCCGAGAAGGGCATTCGTGCTCGCCCACATGTGCCCCATCTATGCCGTCCTCGCCGGCCCGGTGGCCCGGCCGCTCGGCTGCCCGGTGCTCTTGTGGTTCACCCATTGGAAGGCGAGCCGGCTGCTCGCCGTCGCCGAGCGCCTGTCGAGCGCGGTCGTCACGGTGGACGAGAGGACGTTCCCGCTGCCGTCGCGCAAGGTCGTCCCGATCGGGCACGGGATCGACCTGGCGGGCTTCGCATGCGAGGAACGGCCGGCGCGGGCGCCGTTGCGGCTGCTCGCGCTCGGCAGGACATCACCTGCCAAGGGCCTCGACACGATCGTGCGCGCGGCCGCGTCGGTGCCGGAGGCACGGCTCGACGTCGTCGGCCCGTCGTGGACGGACGAGGAACGCGCGCATCGCGCCGCGCTCGGGCGGCTCGTCGAGGAGCTTGCCGTCGCCGGTCGCATCACCCTGGCCGACGCCGTGCCGCGCGAGCAGGTGCCCACTCTGCTCCGCGAAGCCGACGTGCTGGTCAACAACATGCGGGCCGGCGCGACCGACAAGGTCGTCTACGAGGCCGCCGCGACCTGTCTGCCGGTGCTCGCCTCGAACCCCGCATTCGACACGCTCCTCCCGCCCGAGCTTCGCTTCGAACGCGACGACCCCGAAGGCCTCGCCGACAGGATTCGCGCGCTCGCGGCCACGGACCGGGTGGCACTCGGCCGCGAGCTGCGCGCCCGAGTCGAGCGCGACCACTCGGTCGAAGGCTGGGCGCAGCGCGTGGTCGAGATTGCCACGCGATGACCGGGCCCGTACTCCACATCGGCAAGGTGGCCGGAATCTCCGGATCGGAGGCGCACCTGCTGCTGTTGCTGCCGCAGCTGCGCGACCGCGGTTGGGATGTCCGCTTCCTCCTCCTGCACGAGGACGAGCCCGGTGCCTGGGAGTTCGCAGCCCGGCTCGAGAGAGCGGGCGTGCCGGTCGAGAGCGTGCGCTTGCCACACGCCGCCGATCCGGTCGCTTTCCGCCGCATCGCCGGGATCGTTCGGCGCCGGCGACCCGCGCTGCTCCACACGCACCTCGTGCATGCTGACTTTCACGGGCTGCTGGCCGGGAGGCTGGCTCGAGTGCCCGTGCTGGCGAGCACGAAGCACGGCTTCAATACGTTCCGCTCGAGGCGTGCCTTCGCCGCAGCGGACCGAACGGTCGGCAGGCTCGTCGACCTCCACATCGCCATCTCCGCCGGTCTCGCGCGCTACCTCGCCGACACGGAAGGGTTCGCCGAGAGCAGCTTCGAGATCGTCCACTACGGCATCGTCCCGGGTCCCGAGCCGCCACCGTATGCCGGCGTCACGCCACGGTTCGCGGTCGTCGGCCGCCTCGTGCCGGTCAAGGGTCACGACACGCTGCTGCGGGCGGTGGCGGAGGCGGCGGGCGTGGTGCCCGGGCTGGAGCTCGAGGTAGCGGGCTCGGGGCCGCTCGAGCAGGAGCTCCGCGCCCAGGTCTCGGCTCTCGGCCTCGACGGTACGGTGCGGTTCCTCGGTCAGGTTCCCGGAGCAGGCGAGGTGCTGGAGCGGGCTGCGGTGGTCATCGTGCCCTCGCTCGGCGAGGGCTTCGGCATGGTGGCGCTCGAAGCGATGGAGCGCGGCCGCGCCGTGATCGCCAGCGCCGTCGGCGGGCTGCCTGAGATCGTCACCCCCGGCGAGACCGGGCTGCTCGTGCCCCCCGGGGACGCCGAGGCGCTCGCGGCCGCGCTCGTCTCACTCGCGCAGGATCCCGATCGCGCGCGAGCTCTGGGGAGGGCGGGGCGGGCCCGGGCACTCGCCTCGTTCTCGCAGGAACGCTGCACCACCCGCACCGAGGAGCTCTACCGGGCCGCGCTCGCCCGCGGGTAGCGCTTTCGAGTGATCTCGGCCAGTCGCGCGATTCCGAATGCCGCCAGCAGGGCGAGCAGGAAGTCCCACGGTGCCCGGTAGCGCACCGTCCCGGCGAAGACCATCGCCGTGAGCGTGTTGTAGGAGAGCAGGAGCACGGCGAGCGCGGCGAAGCGGCGTGGCGCGAGGAACAGCCCCCAGACGGCAAAGAGGTAGAGCGGAATCATGAACACCGGCTCGACCACCCTGCGTGCGAACGCAGCGGTGCTTCCGCCGGCGATCTCCGCCGTCTCGGTGGTGATCGTCGGCCGCCACAGCATCCCCACCGCCTGCGCTGCGAGGTGGGCCTTCTCACCAGGATGCTCGCGCCAGAAGGTCGTCACCCGACCGCGATAGAAGCGCATCTGCGCGCACTCGTCGACCTGCCGCGCGGCCTCGGGGCCCAGCTCTGCCGCCCGGTCCGGCGATGGAGGGACGCCGGGAAGCTCTGGGACGTCGTCGATCCAACCGCCTCGTGCGAGTACGTCGTACGTGCTCTCGTTGTTGGCCTTCCACAGCGCGCGTGCGTCGGTGGTGATCGCGAAACAGCCGATCTCGGCCCGGTTCCGGATCACCCACGGCGCCACCGCAACCGCCGCCGCGACCACCACGACGGCACCTGCCGCGAGCGCCCGCACGCCCGGCCGCACCCGCCAGGCGACGTACGGAGCGACCACGAACGCCAGCAGGACGAGCCGCGAGTTGCCGAGCACGGCGAGACCGGTGACCCCCCCGGCGGCCGCCGCCAGCCAGAGGGAGCGACGCTCGTACGCCTCGAGCGCAAGCAGCGTCAGCAGCGCGAGCAGGAAGCCGTCGAGAATCTCACGGTTGACGTGCACGTCGTGCCATACGAGGTACGGATGCAGCGTGGCCAGCAGCGCGGCGACGACGCCGACCCCGGTGGAGCGGAGCCGCCGGCCGATCTCGAGCACGAGGAGCGCTGTACCGACGGCGACCGCGACCTGCGCCAGCCCCACCACCGGCCACGAGGCCCCGAACGGCCAGTAGAGGCCGGCGAGGAAGAACGCATACAGCGGCTGGGTGTACGCCGACGGAATGCCCGGCAGGAAGCCGAACGTACCGCTCGCCACGAGGGTCCGGGCGAACGTGTCGCTCTTCTCGACGTACTCGTGGAGGATCGTCCCACGCTCGACCGCGAGCGCCACGAGGCGCGGCAGTGCAGCCGCACAGGCGACGAGGAGGGTCGCGTTGCGGCGGCTCACGAGGGCGCCCGTGGTATCTGTCCGGGTGTCATGAGCACGTCCGGAGAACGGTACGCGGTCGTCTCCTGCCACGTCGAACGGCCGCTCGACGATCGCGCGTGGGACGCGTTCGCCCGCTTGCAGGCCCGCCGGCCCGGCGGGTTCGCCGTCGCCGCGTTGCTGCGTCCGCCGGACGCGTCCGCCGGGGAGGACGAGTGGGCGTGGCTGGAGCGGGCGCGCGAGGCGCGGGCGCGCGGCCCGTTCGGGCACCACACGCACTGGACGGGCCCCGACCACGCCCGCCCGACGGGGCGGGAGCGTCCGGGCGAGCGCGTGCTCGCCGAGAGCGCCTGGCTGCGTGAGCACGGCCTCGCTCCGACGCTCTTCTGCGGTGGCGGGTGGTACACCGACACGTCGGTGGCGGCGGCGTGCGCCGCGCTGGGCTACGTCGACTGCACCCCCCGCGCGACCCGCCCCGGCTACCTCGCCCCCGACGAGCGCTGGGCCGAGCTGGCAGTGCCCGCCTGGATCGACGTCACACCCGAGCAGCGCTTCCTCGCCGTGCCCACGACGCACACGATCGGGGAGCTGGCTCGCGCGGTGCTGCGCCCTGGCGGTCTTCCGCACGCAGTCGTGCACGTCTACCTGCACGACACGGATCTCCTCGACAGGCGGCGTCGCAGCGCGCTCACGGCCGCGCTCACGGCGCTCGGGCGGCGGCGGCGCGCAACCGATCTCGACACGCTGACTGCGTCGCTTGCCGGCTCCGCCCCCGAGCTGGCCTGGACGGCCGTGGCCCGGGGGGGAGGAGCGATCAGAAGCCCGCAGTAGAATTCAATCGTGCCCGTCAAGGCCCCGCCCGAGGCGCCCCAGGCACGCTCCGGGCCGCCCGCAGCGCCCCCGGCGGCGGACGTCCGTGCCTCCCGCGTCTACCTCTTCTCGCGGGGGCCCTTGCAGGCCGTCCTGCGCCGCACGCTCTCCATCGGCGCGCTGATCGTCCTCGACATCGTCGGTCTCTCGCTCGGCCTCTACATCGCCCTGGTGCTCCGGCAGGTGGCCTACGGCGAGGTCGGGATCTTCTGGAGCCTGCTCTGGCAACAGGAGTGGGACTGGCTGCGGTTCCTCGCGCCGATCACGGTGCTGGTCTTCCTCCAGGCCGGGCTCTATGCCCCGCGCGAGCGGCGCGCCGGTGCCGGCAAGCTCCTGGCGGCCATCATCACGGTCGCACTGATCGTGCTGGCCTTCGGTCTCGGCACCGATTACGAGTTTCGCACCAGCGGTCTCATCCCGACCGCGGCCGTCACCTGCGCGATCGTGATCGGCGTCCTGCGCACGGCCTACGGCAGCATCTCGTTGGAGGCGATGAAGGTGGCGGGGATCCGCCGGCGGGTGGTGCTGGTCGGCGAGGGGAAGAGCCTCGACCGTCTGTACCGGCAGCTGGCCGCGGTTCGTGACGGCATCGAGTACGAGTTCGTCGGCGTCGTCTCGCATGAAGGGGTCGCCGGTCTGAACCGGCTCGGCTCGTCCGTCGAGGATCTGCCCGCCGTGCTCGAGCAGTTGCGTCCGGACGAGCTCCTGCTCGCCGAGGCCGCATACGACGAACGCACGGTGCTGGACGTCGTGCAACATGCCCACCGCCAGGGCGTCAAGGTGCGTCTGGCGCCCAACACGACCGAGCTCC
This sequence comes from uncultured Actinomycetes bacterium, assembly GCA_963703975.1. Lineage (GTDB taxonomy): Bacteria > Actinomycetota > Thermoleophilia > Gaiellales > Gaiellaceae > Gaiella. Next base: position 53,417 of record CAVPGO010000015.1, on the reverse strand, counting down.
TCCGCCACGAGGGCGAGTACGTCCCCGGCCACGGGGTGCCCCTGTTCGAGCTGCGCCCGCCGATGCTGACCGGCGTCGACTGGGCGGTGAAGCGGGCCTTCGATATCACCGTCAGCGCCGTGCTCGTCGTCGTCGGGCTCCCGCTCTGGGTGCTCGTCGCGCTCGCCGTCAAGCTCGACTCGCGTGGCCCGGTCTTCTACGTCGACCACCGCGTCGGCGTCGGCGAGCGGGACTTCGGGATGCTCAAGTTCCGCACGATGGTGTCGGGCGCCGCCGACCTGCAGGCCGCCGTGGAGGAGCTCAACGAGGCCAGCGGTGCGCTGTTCAAGATCCGCGACGACCCGCGTGTGACCCGCGTCGGGAAGGTGCTGCGCAGGTTCTCGATCGACGAGCTGCCACAGCTCGTCAACGTGCTCCGCGGTCAGATGAGTCTCGTGGGCCCGCGGCCGCTGCCGCTGCGCGATCACCAGCTGCTCGACGACTGGCACAAGGCGCGCTGCCTCGTGCTCCCCGGCATGACCGGGCTGTGGCAGATCTCTGGCCGCTCGGGGCTCTCCTTCGACGACCTCGTCCGCCTCGACTTCACGTACCTCGAGAACTGGTCGGTATGGTTCGACGTGTCGATCATCCTGAAGACCATCCCCGCAGTGATTCGTGGGCGTGGCGCCTACTAGACACCGTTCGCCGAGTCACGCGAGCCCCCGCATGACCAGCCGCCTCACGTCATTTCGCTTCCCCGAGAGCAGGTTGGACCGGGTGCTCTCCCGGCATCTCTCGAATGCCCAGTACAACCGCTTCGTCTGGACGCTTTATCCCGTGCTGCGACGTGGTTTGGGGAGGCAAGCCCCGGCGGGCGGCTCGGTCGGAAGCGAATGGGGCAGCCAGGGTGAGGTCGAGTGGGTGGTCGAGGAGCACATCGATCCCTACATCACGACGTCCTCGGCCGTGGCCGAGATCGGCGTCGGCGGCGGTCGGCTGGCATCGCTCGTCGCCGGCAAGGTGGGAACGCTCACCTGCTTCGACATCTCGGAGACGATGCTGAAACGTGCCCGCATTGCGCTGCGAGAGTCGTCGAATGTTCGATTCGTCAAGCTCGACGGCGGCGCGTATCCGCCGCAGTTCGACAGGTGTTTCGAGTTCATCTACGCGTTCGACGTGTTCGTCCACCTCGATCTGCACGCGTTGTGGCGAGCGATCGCGTCGATCTCGCGCATGCTCGTCCCCGGTGGTCGGGCCTTTGTCCACACGAGCAACCTCGCCGCGCCGGACGGTTGGAGCCAGTTCGCCGCACAGTCGGGATACAGCGTCAGTGGCCACTACTTCGTCTCGCCCGAGATCGTCGGGATCCTTGCCTCGCATGCCGGGCTGGAAATCGTCCGCGTGTCCTCTCCCGATCCGGCCGTCACCTATCTGAACCGCGATTTCCTCGCGATCCTGCGAAAACCACTCGAGGCGACGAGCTGACACCTCAGGTGTCGCGGCTGACACCTGCCCCCTGTCATCCGCCCCCCTAGACTTGGCCCCGATGAGATCGCCGAGGATCCTTGCGGTCGCCTCCGCGGTCGACCTCGACTTCCGCTACGGCTGCACACCGGCATGGTGGCAGCTGTGGAAGGGGATGTACGAGGCGGGTGTCGACCTCGTCGTCACGCCCTACCGGGGCCGTCCGGTGGAATCCCCGTGGTGGCGCGTGGCGCCGAACCCGACCTACCGGGAGGGCGAGACCTATGCGGCGGTGCGCGGCGGGCTCGCGCGGCTCAAGGGCGACCGTTACCTTCGGCGCTCCGAAGCGTCGCCCGACGACACGGCGCTCGACCGGCTCACACGGGAGACGATCTGGCGCGTGGTGACGCCGCGGTGGCGGCGCCATCTGGGCAGGCTGGTGGAGCAGGAGCAGCCGGACGCGGTCGTGGTCTTCACCGTGCCGATGGCGCACCTCCGCGGCGTCCCCACCTTCCTGCGCGAGCGCTACGACGTGCCCGTCGTCTTCTACGACGGCGACGTGCCCATGAGCCTGCCCGAGTTCGGCGGCATGGACACCGGCTTCAACTACTACCACGGAGCGGATCCATCCGAGTACGACCTGGTCGTCTCGAACTCGGAGGGCGGCCTCGAACGGCTGCTCGACCTCGGTGCACGACGCGCCGAGGCGGTCTTCTGGGGCGCCGACCCCGAGTTCTTCGCGCCGCAGCCCGTCGAGAAGGAGATGGACGTCTTCTTCTACGGCTACGGCGACAAGTTCCGGCGCGAGTGGATGACGGCGATGGTGGGAGAGCCGAGCCGCCGGGACCCGGATGTCGACTTCGTGCTCGGCGGTCGCGACTTCCAGGGCGACGTCGGGAACGCACGCCTCGTCGGTGACGTGCCTTTCAACGGCTTCGCCCGTGCCATCTCGGCGGCGCGTGTCAACCTCAACATCACGCGCCGCTCGCATGCGACGGTCCCGGGCTCCTCGACCTGTCGGCCGTTCGAGCTCGCGGCCGCCGGCGCCGCGATCGTCTCGAATCCGCACGCCGGGATCGAGCGCTGGCTCGAGCCGGGCAGCGAGGTCGTCGTCGTCGCAGACGCCGACGCGGCGGTCAGCACCTACCGGTCGCTGCTCGACGACCCCGGCCAGGCTGAGGCCATGGGCGCGCGCGCGCGCGAGCGGGTGCTCGACGAGCACACGTATCGCCACCGTGCGGAGCGCCTGCTCGACCTCGTCGGCCTCGCGACGCCGGTGGGCCGCGCGTGAGCCTCGGGCGCATCATCGCGATCGTCCCCGCGTTCGACGAAGAGGGTGCGATCGGTGGCGTCGTGGAGGGGATCCTGGCCGTCGACTCCAGGATCGACGTGCTGGTGGTCGACGACGCCTCGACCGACGGCACCGCCGACGCGGCCCGGGCGGCGGGCGCCGACGTCGTCCGGCTTCCCTACAACGTCGGCATCGGCGGCACTGTCCAGACGGGCTTCAAGGCCGCCCTCCAGTGGGGTTACGACATCGCCGTGCGTCTCGACGGCGACGGCCAGCACGACCCGGCAGAGCTGGCGAAGCTGCTTGCGCCGGTCGAGCGGGACGAGGCCGACATCGTCACCGGCTCGCGGTTCATGGACGGTGACGCCAGCTATCGCCCGCCGCTTGCACGGCGAGTCGGGATCATCTGGTTCGCGTGGCTCGTGTCGGCCCTGACACGCCGCCGCATGACCGACACGACGTCTGGCTTCCAGGCCTTCAACCGGCGCGCGATCGCGTTGTTCGCCGAGGACTACCCGAGCGACTACCCGGAGGTGGAGTCGTCCCTGCTCATCGCACGTCGCCGGTTGCGCTTCGTCGAGGTGCGGGTGAGCATGCGCGAGCGCGAACACGGCCGCTCGTCGATCACGGTCGTCCGGTCGATGTACTACGTGCTCAAGGTGACGCTCGCGCTTCTCGTGGCCACGGCCAGGAAGCCGACGCTCAGCCAGAAGGCGGGGAGCCGGTGACCCCCGTTCGCATCTCGATCGCGGCCGCGATCGCCTCGGTGGTGCTGATTCTCGTCGTGCTCGAGCTGATCCGCGGGCGGCGTCTCAAGGAGCGCTATGCGCTGCTCTGGCTCGTGACCGGCCTCGCGTTGCTCGTCCTCTCCATCTGGCGCGACGGCCTCAACACGATCGCGGGCTGGCTGGGTGTCAGCGGCTATCCGCCCGCTGTCCTGTTCGCCGCGGCGATCCTGTTCGTGATCGTCGTGCTGCTGCACTACTCGACGGTGCTGTCGCAGCTGGACGACGAGAGCACCCTGCTCGCACAGGAGCTCGCCATCCTGCGCCGCCGTGTCGAGGAGCTCGAGCAGGGGCCGGCGGACGAAGCCTCCTCGTAGCGGCGGGCCGGCCGGATCTCACGCACAGGGTGGCGGGTTCGGCGCGCCTGCCCGCAGGTAGAGCGTCGTGTCGCCGCAGTGGACGCGCACCGGGTAGAGCTCCGCGAGTCGTGCGAGGACCGGCGGCAGCGTCCGCAGCATGCGTCCGACCACGACGGCGGCGGGCTGTGCGTGGTCGATCTCGGCGATCACCTCCGCAGCTGTCAGCCCGCCCCCGGTGACCCGGGTGTTCGAGGTGTCGACGAGCGGCCCGGGCTGTGGGCGGCGTGCCAGGAAGGGGACGATGGGCTGATCCGAGACGACCAGGTCGCCTGGCCTCGTGACGATCCGGAGGGCCTCGGTCGCCCAGACGATCTCGGCCGGCTCGGCGACGTCGTTGCGGTGCAGGCGACGCTGCTCCTGGTAGAGACCGGCCAGCACGAACAGCGCCACGGCCGCCGTGGCCCCGACGCGCAGCCCGTACGGCCGCAGCTCCGAGATTCCGAGCGCGAGGCTCGGCCCTGCGGACACGGCGTACGCGACGGTGAGCAGCACCAGGTGGTGATCGGCCAGCGGGCGCACCAGCACGAGGAAGAGCATCGCGGCCGGCACGAACGTCCACAGCGGCCACGTTCGCCGGGCGCTGCGCGAGAGGACGAACGCCAGGAGACCGGCCGGGACGAGCCAGGCGATGGGCGTCCTCGGCTCCAGCAGGTCGCGGATCCAGCGTGCGTTCTCGCTGTAGCTCCCGAGCTCGGCTGCGCCCGTGTGATCGCCGACGACGGCGCTCCAGATCGCGTGGAGCGAGCCGGCATGGGCAACGGCAAGCGCTGCGAGCACGAGCCCTGCGCCTGCCGCGGCGGCGGGCAGCACCCGGCGACCCAGGCGCGCCGCGAGAGCGAGTGCCAGGAACGGGATCACGAAGGGTGCCGCGAGCAGCTTCGTCGTCGCGGCGAGCGCAAGCACGGCACCGGCCGCGGTGCTCCAGGGCCAGATCGAGCGACCGCGCAGGGCGAGAGCCAGCAGCGCGAGCGAGACGAGACCGAGCGCCACCGCGGGGACGTCGGCGGCGACCGTGGGGGCGACCGACGGGTACGGCGGGCCGATCGCCACGAACGCGCCGGAGGTGACCCCGGCCGCCGGCGCCGAACAGCCGCCAGCCGAGCGCGATCGCGGCGCCTACCCCGACCAGAGCGAAGGCGGCGAAGCCGAGCCGGATCCCTTCCACGGAGGAGCCGAACGGAGCGGCCAGCAGGCGCAGAACCCAGTAGAAGCCCGGCGGCTGGCTCGTGTAGACATCGCTGCCGAGCTTCAGCCCGCGGCGCAGCCCGTCGAGGCTGGCCAGGTAGACGCCCTCGTCGTAGTTCGCTCTCGTGCCGAGCGCCCGTGTGAAGACGAGCGCGGATCCGGCGAGGACGAGGCCGGCGCCGATCGCCCACAGGCGCGCGCCGTTCTGGGTCACGCTGCCGCCCGGACGGGCGGGCTGATCAGCATCACGTCCCCCTGTTCCGGGTCGTCCAGCCAGTTCGCCGCCACGCCGATGCGGTAGGTCACCCCGGGCTCGGGCGACCGGTCGACGAACGACCGCGAGCGTGTCGTCTCGAGGAGGATCATGTTGAGCCGGCAGCGGTCGGCATCGTCGTGCGAGCACGACACGTCCGACCCCTTGCCCTCGGTGCGGTAGACGCGGTAGAAGGGGGTCGTGGGACCGGTCGAGTCTTCCCAGGTCAGGTGCTGCGCGGCCCCGACGCGGCGAGCCCGGAGCCGCACCGTGTCGCCGTCGACGGGCACCAGGAGCCCGTTCACCTCGATCGCCTGAGCGGCGTCCCGGGTTCGCGTGGCCGAGAGGACGAAGGCGGCGGGAACCGCGGCGAGGACCGTTGCGACCACGATCACGAGCCCCAGCCTGGGCCGCCGTCCCGGCGACGCCGCGATCCGGACGCCGAGACGTCGCGGAAGCGTCGGCACGAGCAGGGGGATGGCTGCGATCAGGATCACGTAGGCGGGAAGCGCGGGCATGACGAACCGCCAGAAGCTCCCGCTTTCGATCGACGCCAGCGACGACGAGCCCTTCACCACCACATAGCCGAGGACCCAGCCGAGCAGGAGACCGGCCGCCGGAACCGACTTCCGGCCCACGGCGAGAGCGCCGGCAAGAGGCGCCCACTGAGCAAGTCTCGCGCTCCAGAAGAACTCGCGCAGGTTGGACATGTTCCGCTCCCAGTCCTCGAGGTGGAGCGGGTAGCGATCCCTGAACGAGGCGCCGAGCGGCAGATGGGCCGCGGCGCTCTCGGCGAGGTGCGCTGCCTGAGCCTGCAGCACCGGGATCGATCCCGTGCCACGGTCCTTCCAGATCGCGAGCAGAACGACGGCGGGGAGCAGGGAAAGGGCAAAGACCGCGCCCGAGCGCCAGCGCCGCGCCAGAAGGTACGCCGCCGCAGGGCCGAGCAGGAACAGCGCGTTGGACGGCTTCATGCCGAGCGCAAGCCCCGCGAGCGCGCCGGCGAGCGCGGCTTCCCGCAGCGCCCCGGCGTCCAGCGATCGCAGGACGATTGCGGCGCAGACGAGCACGACGACGGTGGAGGGGAAGTCGGCGAGCTGGGTCAGCCCGACCACCTGCACGAGCACCTGGTCGGTCCAGAGCTCCTGGTAGCGGTCGACGAACAGCGGGATGGCCAGAAACGGGGCCAGCACCCAGAGCGTCGCGCACCAGAGGCCCGCCGCGCGGCCGGCGACCCGCGCGCCGATGTCGTAGACGGCGAGCGTCGCGAGCGGCCCCAGCACGGCCACCTGGAGCACGGTCGTCAGGGGCAGGAGGGAGAGGGACGACGCGCCGGTGACCCAGGTCAGCGGGGCCAGCAGGGCAGGCCAGCCGTACCCGACGAGCGCGTACGGGAGCACGCCCTGCCCGAGGAGCCAGCCGGTGGTGACCAGCCACAGCTGGTCGCCGCCCTGGTAGGTGAGCCACCCGTTGTGGGCCACGGAGAAGAAGAGGACGACGGTGAGCGCGGTCTGGGCTGCCACGAGCACCGCCAGCGAGACGACGACGTGGGAGGTGACCGCGTCGGTGGCGCGGCTCACCGCGCCCACGGCCGGTCGCAGCCGCCCGGCGAGTGTCACCCCGCTCATCTGCTCGAGCGGTACCAGTCGACCGTTCGCGCGATTCCCTCGCGCAGCGGCACGCGAGCGTGGAAGCCGAACAGCTGTGCGGCGCGCGTCGGGTCGAGGCTCCGCCGTGGCTGTCCGTTCGGCATCGTGGCGTCCCACACGATCCTCCCGCCGAACCCCGTCGCTTCGGCGACGAGCTCCGCCGTCTCCCGGATCGTCGTCTCCACGCCGGTGCCGAGGTTGACCGGCTCGGGCCCGTCGTAGAGATCAGCGGCGAGCACGAGGCCCTCGACGCAGTCCTCGACGAAGAGGTACTCGCGACTCGGCGATCCGTCACCCCAGAGCACGACCTCGCCGGGGGACTCGAGCATCTTCCGGATCAGAGCGGGGATCACATGCGACGTGACGAGGTCGAAGTTGTCGCGCGGCCCGTAGAGGTTCGTGGGCAGGAGGAAGATCGCGTTCGTCCCGTACTGCTCCCGGTAGGCCTGCGCCCCGACGAGGATCGCCTTCTTCGCCACGCCGTACGGCGCGTTGGTCTCTTCGGGGTAGCCGTTCCAGAGCTCGTCTTCGCGGAACGGCACCGGCGTCAGCTTCGGGTAGGCGCAGACGGTGCCCGCCACGACGAGCTTCGGCGTCTCGTGCAGCCGTGCCTGCTCGAGCACGTGCGCGCCCATCATCAGGTTCGCGTACCAGTAGCGTCCCGGGTTGGCCCGGTTGGCGCCGATCCCGCCCACCTCAGCCGCCAGGTGGAAGACGAGCTCCGCCGCGGCGTCGTCGAACAGCCGCTTCGTGTCCTCCATGGAGGTCAGGTCGACGTCGCGCCGCCGGGAGACCACCACGGTGTGGCCGTCGCGCTCCAGCCGCTCCACCAGGTGAGAGCCGACGAAGCCCCCACCGCCGGTGACGAGCACGCGGGTCACGCGTCGGCCGTCTCCTCCTCGACGAGCTCCTCGATGACGTACAGCGGCCGACCCTTGACCTCATCGAAGATCCGTCCGACGTACTGGCCGATGATCCCCAGGCTGAGCAGCTGAACGCCGCCGAGGAAGAGCACGACGACGATCACCGACGTCCAGCCCTGGACGGTCTTGTCGGTGAACAGGCGCACGTACACGCTCCACGTGAGCGCGATCAAGCACAGCACGACGGAGGTCAGCCCGAGACTCACGACGATGCGGAGCGGTGCCGTGGAGAACGACGTGACGGCGTCGGCGGTGAGGCGCACCATTCGGCGGAGCGGGTACTTCGTCGATCCTGCCTGCCGCGCATCGCGCTCGTAGGCCACGCCCGCCTGTTGGAACCCGATCCAGCTGCTCATGCCGCGGAGGAAACGCGCTTGCTCCGGCATGGCCACGAGCGCGTCGACGGCACGGCGCGAGAGCAGGCGAAAGTCCCCGGCCTGCTCGGGGATGGGAACGGAGCTCAGACGATTGATCGTCTTGTAGAACAGAGACGCGGTCGCGAGCTTGAAGCGGGTCTCGCCCCGCCTCCTCGACCGGACGGCGTAGACGACGTCGTAGCCCTCGCGCCACCGCTCGACGAGACGTGGGATGAGCTCCGGCGGGTCCTGCAGGTCCGAGTCGATCGACACGACGGCATCCCCTCGGGCCGTGTCGAGGCCCGCGCTGAGAGCGACTTGGTGGCCGAAGTTGCGCGAGAGCCGCACCAGCCGCAGGTGTGGGTCCGACCGAGCCAGCTCCCGCATCGCCTCCCACGAGCCGTCGGTGGAGCCGTCGTCGACGAGCACCAGCTCGTACCGGCCCAGTTGGGCGACCGCCGCCGTCACGCGTCGATGAAGATCGGGCAAGGTCGTGGCCTCGTTGAAGACCGGGGCGACGACCGAGATCAGCACGTCGCGCTCCGCCCGTGAGTCAGCCCCGGCCGACATCCGTCACGTCGTCGTCGACTCGAGCGGCGCCCCCGTGGGCAGCCAGTCCACGCGCCCGAGCCAGCGCTCACGGTTCTCGGCGTACCAGCGGATCGTTTGCAACACACCCTCCTCCCACGAGACGAGCGGCTGCCAGCCGGTCTCGCGGGTCAGCTTCTCGTGCCCGACGCGGAGCGCTAGCACGTCGCTGGCACCCGGGCGGTAGCGCGCGGGTGACGATACGAGCTCCCGGTCGCCCGGCCAGAGGCCGTCTTCCTCACCGAGGCGCAGGATGAGCTCCGCCCACTCGCGCATGGAGATGTTCTCGCCCTGGCCGTAGACGTAGACGTCTCCGGGGCGGCCATGCGCGGCGACGGTGAGGTGGCCTCGCACCCCGTCCGTGCAGAAGCAGAAGTCCCGCAGCGGGTCGAGGTTGCCGAGCTCGACGACCTGCTTCGACAGTGCCTGCGTGATGATCGTGCCGGTCACGTAGCGGGGGTTCTGTCGCGGCCCGTAGTTGTTGAACATCCGCGTTACGACACCCGGCACACCGAACGCGTCGTGGTAGTTCATGGTCAGGAAATCGGCGGCGACCTTCGCCGTGGCATAGATCGATTTCGGGTTGATCGGGGAGCGCTCGTGCAGGACGAGAGCGCCGGCGTCGTCGAAGTCGTGGTGATGCGAGACGTCGTCGCGCACGTTTCCGTACTCCTCCGACGTGCCCGCAGTGTCGAACTTCTCGACTTCGAGCTCCCAGTCGACGAGCGACTGGAGGAGGTTGAGCGTACCCACCGTGTTGGCCATCACCGTTTCGTACGGTCGGTGCCACGACTCGCCGACATGCGCCTGAGCCCCGAGGTGGAAGACGTAGGGCCGGTCGGTGACGGTGCGCTTGAGCTCACGCACCAGGTAGTCGATCGACGTCTTGTCGGTGAGGTCGGCGAAATGCACCTTGAGCCGGCCGCGGAGGTGGCCGATGTTGTTGAGCGCTCCGCTGGAGGTGGCGCGGACCAACGCGTGCACGTCGGCGCCGAGCTCGACGAGCGCATCGGTCAGGTGCGACCCCATGAACCCGTCGGCGCCGGTCACGAGGACGGTGCGGCCCCCGTAGACGTCGGCGAAATCGCCGTGCAGGTCGGTGAGGGTTGCGTTGGTCCAGATGGTGTCGGTCGGCATGGCGCGTACGCTTTCGCGTCGGTGAGCAGCATGCAGCGTACCGGGTCGTCCGGTCTGGGCTCGATCGGGAGCGGCGCCGTCACCGCGGTGGCTCTCGCCGTGCAGCAGGGGCTCGCGGCGGTCGCCGGCGTGGTCATCGCCCGCGAGTTCGGGCGCGGCGCCGAGACGGACGGCTTCTTTGCCGCCTACGGCGTGTTCGTGGTGCTCGCTCTTGCGGCCACCTCGTCGCGCTCCGTGCTCCTGCCGCCGCTCGCGCGCGCGCGCGCCGAGCGCCGTCTCGGCGCCGAGACCACCTCCTACGCGCTTGCGGTCTCGGTGGTCGCGCTGCCCCTGCTCGTTGCGTCGTTCCTCGCAGCCGACCAGATCGCCTCGTTGCTGACAGGGTTCGACGAAGGCCTCGCCCGTGACACGGCAGCGGCGACGCTGCCCTGGCTCGTCGCGGCTGCAGTCGCACAGCTCTACGCGGGTCTCGCGGCGAGCACGTTGGCCGCGCTCGACGACTACCGGACGGCGGCTTTCGGGTACGCGGCCGGAAGCGTGCTGGGACTGACCTTCATCGTGTGGCGCGTCGGCGAGGACGGAATCGACGCGGTGGCGTGGGGGATGGCTCTGAATGCAGTCGTCGCGGTCGCGCTTCCGTCGGCGGCGCTCGTACGCCGCGCCCGCCGCGAGGCGATGCCGTCGCTGGCAGCCCGCCCCACGGCGGAGGGCCGTGGCCGTCGCCTCGGCGGGCTTGCCGCCGGCGTGGCGTTCCCACTCGCGTTGCAGGCGGCGTACCTCGTCTGCCTGCCGTTCGCGGCCGGGGAAGGCGTCGGGGCGGTGACGAGCCTCGGGTACGCCTATCTCGCGGGCTCGGCGGTGATCTCCGTAACCGCGTCGGCGCTGGCGCTGGTCACATCGGTGCCGCTGACGCGCACCGGGCTCGATCCGGCGCGGGTCGCCCGTCACGTCGAAGCGTCGGCCTGGCTCGCGATCCTCGCCGTCGGCGCCACGGCAGGCGTGTTCGCCGTGGCCGGCGAGCCTCTGGGGCACGCGGTGCTCGGGGACGCGTACGGCTCGAGCGTGGGCCAGGAGCTCGGCCACTTCGTCCTGGCGCTGGCACCGTGGATGCTCGTCACGATCGGCGTCTCGTCGACGTTCCCCCTGGTGTTCGTCGCAGGCCGTGGCGGAAAGCTCCCGCTCGTCGCGGTGCTCGTGCTCGGAGTGCAGCTACCGCTCGCCTGGCTCGGCGACGCCGCCGCGGGCGTCTACGGCCTCGCGCTGGCTCTGGCTTGCTCGGCATTCGTAGGGCTGCTCGGGATGCTCGGGCTGCTCGGCGCGATCCGGGCGGCGCTGCGGGGCCTCGCGCTCGCCGCCGTGATCGTCGCTGCGCTGGCGACCGCCGGGTTCGTGCCCGCCGGGCTGCTGCTTCCTCCTGCGGCTGCGGCGGTGTGCGGGCTCGGCCTCTACGCGACGCTGTTGTTCGTGACGCGACCGAGCGGTCTGCGTGCGGCCTGGCGGTACTTGAGGGCGCTCACGTGAGCGGGCCGCTGATCGTTGCCGTCGTCCTCACCTGGAACGGGCGGGACAACACCATGTCCTGCCTCGCGGCGCTCTCGCGGACCGTGTACGCGCCGTTCCGGGTCGTCGTGGTCGACAACGGCTCGAGCGACGGCACCTTCGACGCGGTCGCCGCCGCACATCCGGATGTCGAGCTCGTCCGCAGCGAGACGAACCTGGGTTTCGCCGGCGGAAACAACCTCGGGCTGGAGCGCGCGCTCGCGCTCGGAGCGGAGCACGTGCTCGTGCTCAACAATGACGTCGAGGTGGAGCCGGACACCGTCGGCGCGCTGGCCGGGGCGGCCGGGAGCCTGCCGTCGGTGGGCGCGATCAACCCGCTGATCCTCTTCGCCGACCCACCTGGGCACATCTGGTTCGCAGGAGCGCGGTTCGACCCGCGGCGTGGCTACACCGGGCGCCAACGGGGATACGGACGTCTCGTCACAGCCGAGTACGGCGCCGTGGTCGAGACCGATCGCGCCTGCGGCGCGGCGGTGCTCTTCCCACGACCGGTGCTCGAGCAGGTGGGGCTCTTCGACGAGGCGCTCTACCTCTACAGCGAGGACACGGAGTGGTCGTTGCGCGCCCGGGGGGCGGGCTTTCGGCTCTACGTCGTGCCCGAGGCCAGGGTCGTGCACCAGGTCTCGGCGTCGGCGGGCGGCGAAAGCGCCCCCGCCCCGCTCTACTACGGCCTGCGCAACACGCTGACGGTCTGTGAGCGGTATGCCCCCCTCGGGTGGCTCGGCACGAGGCGCCGCCGGCTGGTCCTGCTCGGCGCCCACGCCACTCAGGCACTCCTCTCCGGGCGCCGTCGCGCCGGGCTGCGTGCCGTGCGGGACGGCTGGCGCGACGCTCGCGCCGGCCGCCTCGGCAGGCGACCGGAGGCGCGCCCGCGATGACGGTGCCGCTCCGGGAGGACCCCGGGCTGTGGCTGCTCCTGCACCTGCGCCCGCCGCGCGACCGGCGCGGCGACGAGCGGGGTCGCTGCTCCGTCTGCGGCGCGGAGACGCGATTCGTGCGCAACACCTGGATCCTCTCCCGCGAGCTGCGCCGAGCATGGCCTCCGGAGTTCGTCCGGCGCGAGAGCATGCTCTGCGCCATGTGCGGCTCGAACTATCGCGTTCGCCTGCTCGCCGACGCGCTCGTCGGGCTCTACGCGGACCGGGCACGCAGCGCAGCCGAGCTCGTCCGGGAGCCGAGCTTCCGCTCCCTCGCCGTGGCTGAGATCAACGCTGCCGGCCGTCTACACCCGTTCCTCGCATCGCTCCCCCGTCTCACGTACGTCGAGTACCCCGAGGAGGACGTGCAGACGCTCTCGTGGCCGGACGACTCCTTTGACCTCGTGCTCACCTCCGAGACGCTCGAGCACGTGCCCGACCTGCGGGGCGCTCTGGGCGAGATCCACCGCGTCCTCAAGCCGGGCGGCCGCCATGTGTTCACCGTGCCGGTCGACGTGCGGCTCGCGTCGACCCGCTCGCGCGCGGGGCTGCCCGAGCAGCACCACGGGCGCGGAGGCGGCCCGTTCGCGCTCGTCACTCGCAAGGCCGACATGCTCGCGTACTGGGACGTCGGTCGGGATGTGCCGCAACTCCTGCTCGACGCAGCGTTCGAGCCGATCCAGACGAGCGCCGAGCGGGACGGCGTCTACGCAGCGACGGCGCGATAGGCGTCCTCGTGCGCGGCTGCCGATCGCTCCCAGGTGAACGCTGCAGCCCGCCGTGGTCCGAGGACACCCAGCTCGGGACCGCGCCGCAGCGCTTCTCTCACCCCCGCTGCGATCGCCTCCGGATCGACCGGCTCGAACAGCACCGCGCAGGCCCCAGACACCTCGGGGATCGAGCCCGACCGGCCTGCCGCCACGGGTGTGCCGCAGGCCATGGCCTCGAGCACCGGCAGCCCGAATCCCTCATAGAGACTGGGGAAGACGAGACACGCGGCACGCCGGTAGAGCGACGCCAACTCGTCCACGGACACGCTTCCTCGCGCCTCGACGCCCGGTGGGCCGGCCAACGCGTCGGTGCCGGCGCCGGTGAGCACGAGACGGAGCTCAGGCTCGTCTCGGCGCAGGAGTGCGAAGGCCTGGAGCAGCCGCGCATGGTTCTTGTGTGCCCAGGTGCGGGCCGGGTAGAGGACGAACCATTCCCGTGGCGAGCTTCCGGGTCGGAACACCCCATGGTCGACACCGTGGTGGATCGCACGGACGCGGGCCGGGTCGACGCCGAGCGCAGCGATCGTGCGCTCGCGCACGAACTCGCTCGGCACGATGACGAGATCTGCGTGTCGAGCTGCCCGATCGTAGGTGGCGGCGCGGTACCGGCGAGTTGCGAACGTGAAGAGATCCGGAAGGTCGTGATGCTGAAGGTCGTGGACGGTCGTCACCCACGGACTCCCGACCGACGGCAGGGCGGCGGTCAACGGGTAGTGAACGACATCCACCCCTGCGATCGACCTCCGTAGAGGACCCGGGCGGAGCGTCGCGGAGGTGAAGCGGCGTAGCTTCGCGGAACGCCCCGTCCCTGGGTGCCCGGCGATCGCGACGTGGGCCTCCGGGAATGCGCCGGCCGACTCGGGGTTGACGAGAACCGTGACGTCGACACCTGTGCGGAGAAGCGCCCGGGTCAGCTCGCGCACGTAGATCTCGCTGCCTCCCACCGCGCCGGGAACGTAGGTCAGCAGAGACATTGCGACGCGCACCGGGCGATCCTACGGCACGTCTACCATTGTCCCGGTGGGCCCGGACCCGGCCGCAGGCCGAGAGACGACGTACGCGCCATCGCGCCCGGGGTGAAGGGCCATCCGCGCGCTCATCACCGGCATCGGTGGCCAGGACGGCTCGTATCTCGCAGAGCTCCTGCTGGGTCACGGCTACGACGTGTACGGAATCGTCCGCCGAAAGCCCGCCGTCGATCACGGACCGCTCTCCGAGCTCTGGGCACGGGTGGTTCTTCTCGACGCCGACCTGCTCGACCGGGCGTCGCTCGTGGCGGCGCTTCGCAGCTCGCAACCCGACGAGGTCTTCAACCTCGCGGCGCCGTCTTTCGTGCCGCGCTCCTGGGAGGAGCCGGTGCTCACCGCCGAGTTCGCGGCGGTCGGCGTCTCGTCGCTCCTCGAGGCGATCAGGGAGGTCGACCCCTCGATCCGCTTCTACCAGGCTTCTTCGAGCGAGATCTTCGGCGAGCCGGTCGAGTCACCGCAGACGGAGGCGACACCGCTCTCGCCTTTGACCCCCTACGGCGTCGCCAAGGCGTATGGCCACTTCATCACCAGGAGCTATCGACGGCGCTACGGGTTGTTCGCATGTTCCGGGATCCTCTACAACCACGAGTCTCCCCGGCGACCCCTCGACTTCTTGCCGCGCAAGGTGGCGCACGGCGCTGCGTCGATCCACGCCGGGCGCACGGAGACGCTCCGGCTCGGCGACCTCGCGGCCCGTCGCGACTGGGGGTACGCACCGGACTATGTCCGCGCCATGTGGCTGATGCTCCAGCAGGACGAGCCCGACGACTACATCGTCGCGAGCGGCGAGACGCACACCGTCGAGGAGCTCGTCGAGATCGCGTTCTCGCACCTCGGGCTCGACTGGCCGGAGCACGTCGTCCAGGACGACAGCCTCCGGCGCGGGAAAGCCGAGCTCCATCACCTCGTCGGCGACGCGTCGCATGCACGGGACGCGCTGGGCTGGGAGCCGTCCTGCTCGTTTCGGGCTCTCGTCGAGCTGCTGGTCGAGGCCGAGGTGCGATCGCTGGGCTCTCAGGACGCCGCGTCGCGGTAGACCGCGTCGTGTGCCCGCGCCGTGGCCTCCCACGTGAACTGGGCGGCGCGATCGAGACCGCGGTGCGAGAAGCCGCCCGGGTCGCGAAGGACGTCGTCGACGGCGGCTGCGATCTCCTCGGGCCAGCGTGCGTCGAACAGTCGCGCCGCGTCACCGCACACTTCCGGTAGCGATGCTGCGTCGGAGCACGCGACGGGGCAGCCGCACGCCATCGCCTCGAGTGGAGGTTGCCCGAAGCCTTCGTAGAGGCTCGGGAAGACGACGGCCGCGGCCGTGCGGTAGAGGCGCACGAGCTCGTCCTCGCCGACCCGCCCGAGGGATCGAACCCCGGGAGGGGTCGGGCCCTCGTACCCGGTGAGGACGAGCTCGAGCGCGGGGCGCTCGACCCGGAGGAGCTCCAGCGCGGCGAACAGGCGGCGGTGGTTCTTGTGCGGCCACGGCCGGGCCGGGTAGAGGAGGAACTCACCGCGCGGCTCGGTGCCTGGGCTGAAGCGCTCGTGGTCGATGCCGAGATGGATCGGGCGTACGCGCTCCTCCGGCAGTCCCAACCGGTCGACGAGGGTGGCCGCGGCGTGGCGCGAGATCGTGATCACGAACGCGCTCCGCCGAACCGTCCAGCCGTACACGAGCCGGCGATACGTGAGCTCGGTACGCGGGAAGAACTCGGGCAGGAACTCGTGCTGCAGGTCGAGCACCGTCGAGACGGCAGGGGGGCTCGAGACGCGCGGGATCATCACGCTCAGCGGGAAATGAAGGAGATCCAGGCCGCGAAAGCGCTTGCGGATTCGTCCACCGCGAGCTGCTGCGCGAGTCATTGCCACGACGCGCCCCGCCGTCGTTCGGGACGCG
The DNA here is from genome assembly GCA_963703975.1 of uncultured Actinomycetes bacterium. Lineage (GTDB taxonomy): Bacteria > Actinomycetota > Thermoleophilia > Gaiellales > Gaiellaceae > Gaiella. The sequence goes on along the minus strand of CAVPGO010000015.1, from coordinate 37,288 downwards.
GCGTACTCGGTGACGATCTCTGCAGGGACGCCGTCCACGTCGCCGGCGATCCGGGGCAGGAAGAGTCGGTACTCGAGCTCGCCGACCCTCCCCAGCGCCCGGGCGAGCTCACGGACATAGGTCTCGCTGCCGCCCGACACCCCCGGGACGAGGGTGAGCAGGCTCAGGCCGACCTTCACGTCGCGAGTCGCCCGGCCGACCCCGCATCCCGCGCAGCGACGACCAGCAGGGCCAGCGACGTCGCCGCGAGCGCAGCCGAGACCACGGTGTGGCCTGCGACGCCCGGGAATGCGAGCACGACCATAGGGGCCGAGGCGAGCAGCACGAGCCGGCCGCTGTGCGGATGGAGGAGCACCGCGGCTGCCGACGCCGCGAGCAGGATGAGAGCCGCAACCAACCCCGCCGATCCGCCGGAGACGCGGTCCGTGCCGAGCAGATCCGGCGCCGCGTCGTAGACCACGGCCCAGAGGAGGAGGGTGAGCGCTGCCGTGCTCAGGTCGGCCCGGCGCACCCGCGGGGCCGGCAGGGACGCGACGCCGAGCACGGCGGCTGAGGCGGCCAGGAGGAGGAAGGGGAGCATCGCCGGCCATCCGTCGGTGCCGGCGGCGAGTGTGACGACGCTCTGGGTGAGCGAGCCGTCGCGTAGCGCGTCGAACCACGGGCCGGGGTCGGCTTCCTCGATCATCGGGCGGGTCAGCGTCGCGGCGGTCATGAAGAAGCACGACGGGAGGGCAAGCGCGAGAACGACGGCCGACCGCTCTGCGTATGCCGCCGCGAGCCCGAGGGCCAGGAACGGAAGGAGGGGAACGAGGAAACGCGGGCCAGGGACGAAGCCGCCGAACGGGTCGAAAAAGCCCGAGTCGTAGGCGACGAAGAGGAGGGCGAGCATGCCACAGAGCACCGCCTCGGCCCGGTGTCCGCGCCGGTACAGCGCCACGAGGCCCGCGGCGGCGGCCGCGACGACGGGCGTCAGCGTGAGCAGTCCCTTGCCGGATGCGAGCACCTCCGTGGCGACACGGAGGCTCGGTGTGCCGACACCGTAGACGCCGACCTCGTGGTGACCGATCACCGACGACCCGTAGGACAGTCGAAACGGCGAGCCGAACGCCACGGCGTTGTAGACGAGCAGCGGTGTCACCCCGACGACGACCCCGCCGCAGTACGCGGCCAGGCGTGCCACGAGCGGGCGTCGGGCGGCTGCATAGCCTGCGAGCGCGACGGCGACGATGGCCTGCGGGTACTCGACGACGATGCCGATGCCCGCGAGGAGCCCGGCGGCTCCGGTCGACCACGCCGACGGCCGGCCGCGCTCGCCGAGCAGAAGGGCGAAGGCGGCGAACCCGATCAGGGCCGCGGCGACATGAGAGAAGAGGAGGGTCGAGAAGGGGAGCACGAGTGTGGCGAGGCCGACCGTGACCGCTGCGATCGCGCCGTAGCCCGGCACGAGCTTGTCTGCCACGCGGCGGACGAGCAGCAGGAGCGCCAGGGCCGCCAGCACGGCCCCCCAGAGCGTCTCCCGCCAGAGGCTGCTGCGCGGCATCTGATGCATTGCCTCCGGCCAACCGAGCCGCGCGGTGGATACGGGGCCCTCACCGAACAGCGTCAGCAGCCCGTGCCACGGCAACGTGAGGAACGCGAGTCCGGGCGCTTTGTTCGAGTAGTAGTGCCCGCCGGCGTACGAGTCGTCGCACGTCTCGGCCTGCCAACGGTCGATCCGAACGGTCCCCTGCGCGAGGGCCTTGACCAGCGCCAGGTGCGCCGTCTGGTTGCAACCGGCCTCCTGGGCGATCGTGGCGGCGCCGAGGGCGACGGCGACGACCGCGATCGTGCCGAGCAGGGCAGGGCGTGACCGCATTCCGGGAGTCGACTATATGCGTCGAGGGCCGCGGCTATGCTCTTCCGGTGCCCGACGAGACGACGGAGAGCGGCGTCTCAGCAGGCGTTTCTGCGCCCCGCGAGGTCGACGTCGCCGCGCTGTTCGAGGCGCTGCGCGACGAGGTGCGTCGCTCCGGTGCGGACCCGTCCGGGGCTGCGGATCCGGCTGACCGGCGCGCCGCGCGCGACGAGGCCGAGCGGCTCTGGCCCGTCTCGGCGGACCGCCCGCTGCGGCTGCGTCCCGGCGTGCGGGGCGGCCTCGGCAACCCCGTCAAGGCGGTGCTCCGAAAACTGATGCGCTGGTACGTCGAGCCTCTCGCCTACGACCAGCGCTCGTTCAACGCGGCGGCGTTGCGCCTGCTCGACGATCTGCAGGTGCAGGTGGACCGGCTCGAGGCCGAGCTGCGTGCACTGCGGGCCGAGCGCCGATGAGAATCCTCGTCTGCCGGCCCCAGGTCCCGTTCGCGCGGGGCGGGGTCGAGATCTTCACGGACACACTGGTCGCCGAGCTGCGCGTTCGTGGTCACGAAGCGGACCTCGTGACGATCCCGTTCAAGTGGTATCCGGGCGAACGTGTCCTCACGCAGGCGTTTCTGTGGCGGTTGGCCGACCTGACGGAGTCGGACGGGCACGCGGTCGATCTCGTGGTCGGGACGAAGTTTCCGTCGTATCTCGTGCGCCACCCCGAGAAGCGCGTCTGGCTCGTGCACCAGTTCCGGCAGGCCTACGAGCTGGACGGGACACCGCTCGGGCAGTTCTCGCAGTCGCCGCAGGACCGGGCGCTGCGGCGTCAGGTACAGGACCTCGACCGGGTCGCCCTCGGGGAAGCGACCCGCCTCTTCGCCACCTCGGCGAACGTGGCGGGACGCCTCCAGCGCTCCACCGGTCTCGCCGCGGAGGTGCTCCCGCACCCGCCTCAACAGCTCGCCTACCGAAACGACGGTGACGCCGGCTACGTGCTTTCGGTCAATCGCCTCGACCGCGCCAAGCGCATCGACCTGCTCCTCGAGGCAGCGGCTCTGACGCCCGGGCTGGAGGTCGTCGTCGTCGGGGACGGGCCGGACCGCCCGCGGCTCGAGGGCATTGCGCGCGACCGCGGCGTCGACGGCCGGGTGCGCTTCGCGGGGCGGGTGGACGAGGACACGCTCGCCGGCCTGTACTCGCGCTGCCTGGTGACGTTCTACGCGCCGCTGGACGAGGACTTCGGCATGGGCCCCTATGAGTCGTTCCTCTCCGAGAAGGCGGTCGTCACCACGACAGACGCCGGCGGCCCACTCGACGTCGTGCACGACGGCAGCACCGGGCTCGTGGTGGAGCCGGAGGTCACGGCCGTGGCGGCGGCGCTGCATCGCCTGCACCAGCACCGGGAAGAGGCGGCGTCGTTCGGACTCGCCGGCAAGGCGCTTGCGGCCGAGGTGACCTGGGACCGCGCCATCGCGAAGCTCCTGGGGTAGGCGCAGCGACACGGGGCAGGGGCTTGCGCTGCGTCACGCCGGGGTCGATCGATGCCGGGCCCGAGCCGCGGTGATCGTGGCGAGTGCGCCGAACACGATCACGGCGAGCCCGAGCGACCACTTCGAGTGGTCCGAGAAGATCGGAGCTGCCAGCAGCAGCAGAGGAGACGCGGCGACGAGTTGCCAACGGTCGTCTCGCCACGCCGCACGGCACGCGACACCGACCGAGGCGATCACGACGGCGGCTGCGAGGGCACCGGCCGCGCCACCCGAGGCCGCATCGAGGCGCAAGAGCTCAGGTGTCACGGCCGCGACGACGAGCCATCCGGCGACGGCGACGACAGTGAGCCGCCCCGCCTGCCACGTCGGCCGTGGGCGCGGGAGGACAGCGACTGCGACCGTGACCGCGACTGCGATGCAGGCGAGCACGGGGATCGCACCGGTGAAGGATCGTCCGCCTCCGAGCGTCGTGACGAGCGTCGCCGCAAGATCTCCCTCGCGGATGCGGTCGAGCCACGAGAACGCGTCGTCTCCTTCGATCAGCGGCTCGGCCACCGTGGCCGCGACCATCCAGCCGACGGAGATCGTCGCGAGGGCGATCGTCGCCGGCCAGCACGCCCGGTACGCCGCAGCCACCCCGATCGCGAGGAACGGCAGCGCCGGAACGAGAAAGCGTGGCCCGGGGACCCAGCCGCCGAAGGGGAGGTAGTAGGACGCGTTGTACACGAGAAAGAGGCCGACCACCCAACCGGCCAAGAGCGCCTCCGGCCGTCGGCCTGCCCTGTAGAGCGCCACGAGGCCCACGGCCCCCGCAACCGTGACCGGGGTGAGGACGAGCAGACCTTTCCCCGAGGCGAGCAGCTCGAGCAGCGCGCGCGGGCTAGGCGCGCCGACTCCGAAGAGCCCTTGGTCGTTCGCTCCGACGATGTCGTGGCCGCTCGCACCCGGATCGATCACGGCGTTCGAGTACGACAGGCGAAACGGGGATCCGAACGCCCAGGTGTCGAAAGCGAGGAGCGGTGCCACGCCGACGGCCACCCCCGCGCCGTATGTCGCCACACGCCGCACCGTGTCTCGGCGCGTCGCAGCGTAGACACCGAGGCAGATCGCGACGAGCGCAAGTGGGAACTCGACGACCACCGCTAGGCCGGCGAGCAGACCGGCGGCGAGGACGAGGCTGCGGCGGGGCCCGTCGCGCTCGCGCAAGAGCACGCACCAGGCAGCGAAGCCGAGGGTCGCAGAGAGAATGTGCGCGAAGAACAGCGTGCCGAAGGGGAACAGCAGCGTCGCCAGCCCCGCGGTCACCGCCGTGGTCGCCCCGTACCCGGGCACGAGGCGGTCGACAGACCAGCGCAGCAGCAGAAGCAGTCCGAGCAGGGGGAGCGTCGCCCCCCAGAGCGACAGCTGCCAGACCGCTTCGGGCTCGATCTGCACCATCGCAGCGGGCCAGGGGAGGTGGAGCGTGTCGTCGGATGCAGCAACGTGCGAAAGGCGCAGCAGCCCGTACCACGGCGCGGTGAACAGCGCGAGCCCCGGCGCCTTGGCCGCGTAGTAGTGCCCTTCGATGTACGCGTCGTCGCAGGTCTGGGCCTCGAATCGGTCGATCCGGGGCGACCCTTCGACGATCGACTTCACGAGCGCGAGATGCGCAGTCTGGTTGCAGCCGGGCGGCTGCAGCACGAGCCCGGCGGCGATCGCCACGAGAACGACCGCCGCCAGCCCCAACGCCCGGCGCCGCGGCCCCTCCAGCCTCATCCGCGCTGACTATACGTCGGAGCCGGCGGAGGGGCCGGGTACAATGCCTCGATGCCGGGCGATAGGGAAAAAACCTCACATATGCAGGGATTTATCATCTCCTTGAGCTGTCCACCGCCTGACCCGTCGACGGGTTGTGAGCGCCTCTTCGCGATTCGCGCCAGGCGCCTCCAGGACGCGCTTCGATGCCGGGGTGAGGATCGCAAGGCCGGACGACGGCCGTGAAGGTCGCCTACTTCAGCCCGATGCCGCCCGAGCGAACCGGCATCGCCGACTACTCTGCGCTGCTCGTCCCCGCGCTGCAGCAGCGCATCGAGGTCGAGGTGGCGCGGCGCGGCAGCAAGCGTCCGCCGCGCGGCGCAGATCTCTGCGTTTACCACGTAGGAAACAATCCGGAGGCGCACGGCTGGATCGTGGGCTCGTTGCGGCGGACGCCGGGCCTCGTCGTGCTGCACGACTTCGTCCTCCATCACCTCGTTGCAGGCCTCACGATCGGCCGCCGCGACGGTCACGGCTATCTCGACGCGATGGAGCGCGAGGGGGGAGTCGTCGGCCGCCTGCTCGCCCATGGCGTGCTCGACAAGCGGATCCCACCGTTGTGGGAGAGCCGGCCGGAGGACTTCCCTCTCTCCGGGGAGGTGCTCGGCACCGCGACGGCGCTCGTCGTGCACAGCGCCTACGTTCGCAGCCGCGCGCGGCACGCCGGGTACGAGCGCGACGTCACCGTGATTCCGCACCCGGCCTTTCCCGTGCCGGTGTTCCCTCGCGCTTCGGTTACCGGCGACCCCCTCGTCGGCGCCTTCGGGAACGTCAACGCAAGCAAGCGGGTGCCGCAGCTGCTCGAGGCGTTCGCCGTGCTACGCCGGTCGCGCCCCGGCGCGCGGCTGCTGCTCGTCGGTGCCGTCTCACCGGGTTTCGACCTCGATCGGCGCCTGCAGCGGCTCGGGATCGACGGCGAGGGCATCGTGCGCGAGGGGTGGGTGGAGGAGCAGCGCCTCTGGTCGCTGATGGCGGCCTGTGACGTGCACGTCAACCTGCGCTCGCCGACCATGGGCGAGACGTCGGGCACGGCGATCCGTGCACTGTCGCTCGGCAAGCCGCTCGTCGTCTCGGATGCGGGCTGGTTCGGCGAGCTGCCCGACGGGGTCGCGCTCAAGGTGCCAGTCGGCGAGGCCGCCGCCGCAGAGGAAGTGCCGACTCTCGCGGCGGCGCTCAAGCTGCTTGCGGACCGCCCGGACGTGCGCATCGCGATGGGCCGGGCGGCGCTCGAGCTGGCAGCGCGTGAGCATGATCTCGGTCGGGTCGCCGACCTCTACGTCGCCGCCTTCGAGCGAGCCGCGGGCGGGGCTGCAGTCGACGACGCGGTGTTGCGGGAGGTGAGCGAAGCGGCCGCCGGGATCGGCGTCGCGCCGGGCAGCCCGGAGGCGCACGAGATCGCCCGCAGGCTGGCCGAGGTCGACCTCGGTGGGTAGCGCCGAGCGACTCCGCCGCGTGCCGGTCGCGGCGTGGCTCGCCCTGCTGGTCGTCGTCTCCGCCACGATCCGGCTCTGGCTGGTGCGCGGCATGCAGGCGCCGTTCGTATTCGTCGACGAGCTCATCTACAGCGAGCTGGCGAAGAGCCTGGCCGACGGGGCCGGCTATACCGTGCGCGGGCTGCCGGCGAGCGGCTACAGCCTGCTCTACCCCGCGCTCATCGCCCCCGCCTACTGGCTCTTCGACGCCGTGCCGGGTGCGTACGCGGCTGCCAAGGCGATCGGCGCCGTGACGATGTCGTTCGCCGCCATCCCCACCTTTCTCGTCGCGCGCCGCGTCGTGCGCCCGTCGCTCGCACTGCTCGCGGCCGCCATCGCCGTCGTCGTGCCGTCCATGGCCTACACGGCGACGCTGACCACCGAGAGCCTGTTCTACCCGATTGCGCTCGTCGTGGCGTGGCTGCTGCTGCGGTATCTGGAGCAGCCGGGATGGTGGCGGCTGCTCGCGCTGCTCGCTGCCGTGGTGGTCGCCTTGTCGACGCGCGCGCAGTCGCTCGCGTTCCTCCCGGCGATCGCCACCGCGCCGCTCCTGTTGGCGCTCCTGCGCGGCAGAGCACGCACGCTACGGCCATTCTTGCCGCTCTACTCCGTCCTCGCGGGCGCCGCGGTGCTCATCGTCGGCGTGCAGACTGCACGCGGCCGGTCGCCGATCGACGTGCTCGGCGCGTACAGCATCGTGGGCGAGGGAGCGTACGACCTGGGCTCCGTCCTGCGCTTCTGGCTCTGGCACTTCGAGGAGCTGGACCTGTACGCCGGCGTCGTCCCCCTCGCGGCCGTGGTCGTGCTCCTCGCGCTCGGGCGCGATGTCCCGCCGCGGCTGCAGGAGCACCTCGCCGGCACGGTGGCGCTCGTCGCCTGGAGCACGCTCGCAGTCGCCATGTTCGCGTCCCGGTTCGCAGCCGACCGCATCCAGGACCGGTACCTGTTCTTCCTGGTGCCGCTGCTGGTCGTGGCCTTGCTCGCCTGGGTCGAGCTCGGTGCCCCGCGCCCGCTCGCAGCCACTGCCGTGGCCGTCATCGCGGCGCTCGGCCTGCCGCTGCTCTTCCCCTACACCCGCTTCATCGGGGAGCCCGCGAAGTCGGACACGCTCGGGCTGCTCCCGCTCTGGACGATCAACGAGCACCTCCTGTTCGGTGAGTACTGGGCCACGGTGGCGCTCGCCGGAGCTCTCCTCGTGGGGCTCTTCCTCCTCGTGCCGGGGCGCTTCGCCGTGATCGTGCCCTTCGCCGTGTTGCTCCTCTTCGCCGTCTCGTCGAAGCCCGTCTGGTCGGGGCCGCAGGGCTTCTTGCAGTCGGGCACGGGCGCGCTGTTCCAGGGAATCAGGGGTGTCGACCGTGACTGGATCGACGCTCGAGTCCCCTCCGGAGAGGAGGTCGTGACGTTGTGGACCGGGCGTGCCGACCGGTTCACGATCAACGAGAACGAGTTCTTCAACCGGCGTCTCGGGCGCGTCTACTACGTCGACCAGCCGACCCCCGGCGGTATCGGTGAGACGAAGCTCGTCGCGGGAGCCGACGGGATCCTTCGCGATCCGGACGGCGCGACGGTCGTGGCTCCCTACGCGCTGCTCGACGGATCGGTGACGCCCGACGGGGTGGTCGTGGCGCGCGACCACGAGCTGGGCACCACCCTGTGGCGGCTCACGGGGCCGCTCTCGTCCCGGACGACGGTCACGGGGCTCTACGCCGACGGCAACTGGTCGGGACCCGAGATCACGTGGCGGCTGCTGCGCTGCCACCCGGGCACGCTCATCGTTGCGCTTCACTCCGATCCGAGCCTGTTCTTCACGCCGCAGACCGTGACGGCCACGAGCGGCGGCCGTGCGGCGTCCGTTCGTTTCCGCCCGGACGAGCACGCCTTTCTCTTGGTCCCGGTCAAACCGCAGAGCGGCTCCACCTGCACGGTGCGTCTCGCCGTCTCGCCGACCGCCGTGCCGGCGGACGTGATCCCGGGCTCGACGGACGAAAGAGTGCTCGGCGCCCACTTCGACGCTTTCGCCTACGAGCCCGGCCCATGAGGATCGTCGTCGACGTGTCGCCGCTCTCGCATCCCAGAACCGGCATCGGGAACTACCTGCGCGGCATGGTCGGCGGGCTCGCCGCGATCGGTGGCCACGAGGTGCTCGGCTTTGCGCCCACCAGCCTGCGCGGGCCGGGGCGGATCCGGTCGGCGCTCGCCGGCACGGGCGTCGAGGCGCGCCTCTGGCCGCTGCCGTGGTCTCACGCGGCGCGGACCGCATGGAGCCGGCTGGGCCATCCCGCCGCCGAGCGGTTGGTCGGCCCCTTCGACGCGCTCGTCTTCTCGGACTGGATGTATCCGCCGCAGCGTGCCGGCCTGCGGGCCACCGTGATTCACGACCTCGTCCCGATGATGCACCCCGAGTGGTGCACGCCGCGGACGGTGTCGATGCACACGCGGAAGTACGAGAACACGGCGCGCACCTGCGACATCGTCTTCGCCAACTCGCGCTACACCGCCTCCGACGTGACGTCGGCGCTCGCCGTGCCGGAGGAGCGGGTGGTCGTCGCGTACCCGGGTCTCGACCCCGGCTTCGTTCCCGACGGAGAGCGGTTCGATCCCGGCCGCTCGTACATCCTCGGTGTGGGCACACTCGAGCCACGGAAGAACCTGTTTGCGCTGGTCGAGGCGTGGCGTCTGCTGGGTCGTGAGCAGGCGCTCGTTCTCGCCGGCGGCGAAGGCTGGGGCGAGCAGGCGGCACTCGACGACGCCGGCATCGTCAGGCTCGGCTACGTCCCCGACGAGGCGCTGCCGCGACTGTACCGCGGCGCCGACGCGTTCGTGTACCCGTCACGTATGGAAGGGTTCGGGCTGCCCGTGGTCGAGGCGATGGCTTGCGGCACGCCTGTCGTCGCCTCCTCGCACCGCTCGCTCGACGAGGCGGCCGGGGACGCTGCGTTGCGGGCCGACCCGGAGGAGCCGCAGGCGATCGCAGTCGCCGTTCGCGACGCGCTGGCACGACGGGGCGAGATCGCCGCAGCCGGGCTTGCGCACGCGTCGCGGTTCACGTGGGACGCCACCGCCCGCGTCATGCTGTCCGCGCTCGAGGAGCGATCGTGACGAACGGTCGGCGGCGGCCCTTCGAGGTCGCGGTGGTCGTGCACAGGCCCGGCCTCGCCGCGCCTGAGTACCTGGTGCTGCTGCGCTCGCCCGACCAGCAGGGCTATTGGCACCTCGTCGCGGGCGGTGTCGAGTGGGGTGAGGAGGGTTCAGCCGCAGCGGCGCGCGAGCTGCGCGAGGAGACGGGGCTCGAGGCAGTGGTGGTGGATCTCGGTCTCTCCCTGTCCTACGACCTCTCCGAGGAGCCGGAGGAGCTTCGCGCGCGTTTTCCACCGGGCACGGAGCGGGTCGAGCTCGGTCTCTTCGGTGCGGCTGCGCCGGCCGGCTGGGAGCCTGCGCTCGACGACGAGCACGTCGACCATCGGTGGTGCGACGTCGACGGCGCGCTTGCGCTTCTGCGCTGGCCCGAGCCGCGCGAGGCCGTCCGTGTCGCGCACCGTGTGCTCGGAGGCGGTGCGTGAGAGCGGGTGTCGACGTCGCTCCGTTGGTGCAGACCGCTGCAGGCACGGCACGACATGTTCGCGGCCTGCTCGGGGCGCTCGAGGGCCGGCCTGGGATCGAGCTCGAGCGGCTCACCTTCGGCGGGGCGAGCCGCGCCTCGTCTCTCGCCCGGGATACGTGGTGGTATCCGTTCGCGCTCGGGCGCGCCGCACGGACGCTCGACCTGCTGCACTGCACCACGTATCGCGCGCCGCGCCGGCCGCGGGCGCCGCTCGTCGTCACCGTGCACGACCTCGCCCTGTTGCGCCATCCGGAGGCGTTCCCGTCCTGGCACCGCAGATCCGGCTCCGTGGCGCTGCGGGCCGGCGTGCGCGTGGCAGACGCGATCGTGGCCGTCTCCGCCTTCACACGGGACGAGCTCGTCGAGCTCCTGGGCGTCGACCGCGAACGCGTGCACGTGGTGCCCAACGGCGTCGACGCCGTCTTTCACGCGGACGGCCCGGCAGTGGAGGGCAGCTACGTCCTCGCCGTCGGCACGATCGAGCCGCGCAAGAACCTCGGCGCGGCCGTCGAGGCGGCGCGGCTCGCCGGTGTCGAGTTGCGCGCCGTCGGCGCCCCCGGCTGGGGTGGCGTGGACGTGCCGGGCTGGGTCGGCCGGCCGTCCGACGTCGAGCTGGCCACCCTCTACCGGGGTGCACGCTGCCTCGTCTACCCGTCGCTGTACGAGGGGTTCGGCATCCCGGTGCTCGAGGCGATGGCCTGCGGCACCCCGGTCGTGACGAGCCGTGGCGGCGCCACCGAGGAGGTGGCGGGCGGCGCGGCCGTCCTGGTGGATGCCACCGATCCGGACGCGATCGCGGCAGGAATCGCCGAGGCGGAGTCGCGTCGCGGAGAGCTCGTCGCGCGCGGGCTCGAGCGCGCACGCGGGTTCACCTGGCAGCATGCAGCCGACCTCGTCGAAGAGCTATGGCGTGAGCTGACGTGACGGATCTCGTAGTCGTCGATGCGGACGTGCTCGGACGCGAGCGCACCGGCGACGAGACGTACGTCCGCAACCTGCTGCGGGAGCTGCCGGAGGCCGTCGGCGAGGCCGGGCTCCGCATCGCCGCGGTGACGCGTCACCCCGAGCTCGTCCCGGACGGTGTCGAGGCCGTGGAGCTCGCCACCTCGTCGCAGGAGCTGCGCATGTTCTGGGCCCTGCCACGCCTCTTGCGACGGCTGGCGGCCGCGCTCGTGCACACGCAGTACGCGGCGCCGGTGCGCTGCCCGTGCCCGTGCATCGTCACCGTGCACGATCTCTCGTTCGAGCGTGATCCGTCGTCGATGAGTGCAAGAGACCGCGCCGTGTTCCGGCGTGTCGTGCCGCGCGCGGTGCGCCGGGCCGCACGCGTGATCACGGTGTCCCAGCGCTCGCAGGACGACATCGTCCAGCTCTACGGCGTCGACCCTGCGCACGTGGTCGTGACGCCGAACGGCGTCGACCCCGCCTTCCACCCGGGCGAGGTGGAGGAGCGAGGCTACGTGCTCGCGGTCGGCGCGATCCAGCCTCGCAAGGACCAGCTCGCCGCTCTCGCTGCCGCACGGGAGGCCGGCCTGCCGCTCGTCGTCGTCGGACCGACACGCGACGCCTCGCTGGCAGCGGAGCTGCGCCGCGGCGGGGCCCGCCTCGAGGGGTATGTGCCCATCGAACGGCTCGCCGAGCTGTACCGCGGCGCCTCCTGCCTCGTGCAGGCCTCTCGCTACGAGGGCTTCGGCCTGCCGGTGCTCGAGGCGATGGCGAGCGGCACGCCGGTCGTCACCGTCCCCGACCCCGCGCTCATCGAGGTCGTCGGAGACGCCGCCGTCGTCGTCGCGCCCGAGCGTCTGGCGGAGGGCATTCGCGTCGCGCTCGCACATCGCGACCGACTGGCCTGGGCAGGTCTCGAGCGGGCGCGGGCCTTCTCCTGGCGTGCGACGGCGGAGGCGACCGTGCGGGTGTACGTCGAGGCGCTGCGGTGACCGTCTCGGCGGTGGTGGTCTCCCACGGTCACGCGGACGAGGTCGACGCGCTGCTGCCGGAGCTCGTGCCGCAGGTCGACGAGGTCGTCGTCATCGCCAACGTTCCGGGCTCGTCCTGGATCGTTCCCGCCGGCGTGCGCGTGATCGAGAACGCTCGCCCGATGCCGCTCGCGGCCAACGTCAACCTCGGCACGGCAGCGACCTCGGGGGACTGGGTGCTCAACGTGAACCCCGATGCGGTGCCCACGCCGGGGGCGGTGGACGCCCTCGTGGCCGTAGGAGAGAGCCGACCGCGCTGCGGCATCGCAGGGCCGCAGATGCTGTGGCCCGACGGGACCTGGCAACCGTCGCGGCGCCGCTTCCCGACGGTCGGCGGGACGATCGTGCGGCGCACCCCACTCCGCAGGATCTGGAGCCCGTACGACCGTCAGCGCGAGCACTATCTCCTGGACGACCGGCCGGAAGAGCCGGTGGCGGTGGACTGGATGCTGGGAGGGTTCCTGCTCATGCGTCGCGCCATGCTCGACGAGCTCGGCGGCTGGGATGCCGGCTACCGGCACTACGTCGAGGACATCGACCTGTGCTACCGGGCCATGAAGGCGGGCTGGGGGCGCTGGTACGTCCCGCAGGCGGTGGTACGCCACGAGTACGCGGCGGTGATCGACAGGCGCTTGCTCTCGCGTCACACGTTGTGGCATGCGCGAGGGATGGCGCGATTCGTGCGCAAGCACCCCGAGCGCCTGCTCGTGCTGTGACGAAGCTGGAACAGTATCGGGGCAAGGCCTCGGGTTGGTCGGCACGCGAATACGCCGACTCCGCGACCTATCTCGGCCGCCGGGCCGAGCTCGTGGTCTCTCTCGGTCCGCGGCTGGAGCGCGGTGACGAGGTCCTCGACCTCGCGTGCGGAGATGGTGGGTTGGCGGCGGACCTCGTGCGCCGTGGCATCCGCTATCGCGGCGTCGACGTGACCCCCGAGATGATCGGCGCGGCGCAGTCGCTCGCCGGGGCCGGCGTCGTCTTCGAGGTTGGAGATCTGAACGATTACAACCCCCCGACACCGGTCGCCGCCACGACTCTCTTCCGCGCCTTGTACTACGCGCACGACAGGCAGGCGTTCTTCCGGCGGGTCGCCGGGTTCACGACGCGAAAGCTCGTCTTCGACCTGAACCCGCGTCAGTATCGCGTCGAGGACGTGGTCGCCGATCTTCGGGCGGGCGGCTTCGACCGAGTACAGCTGCGGCCGTTCTTCGTGCCGCAACGTGTGGCGCTCCCGTCTGTGGCGTGGCTGCTTCGGGCCGCCGAGCGTAGCGGCCCGATCGCGCGCCTCGCGCTCCTCGTTCGGTTCACCTACATCGTCGCGGCCTGGAACGACCGGCAGCCGCTACAGGGCGACGAAGCCGAAGTTGGCGCGCGCGCCGAGCTTTCGGCGGTCTGAGCTTCTCGGATCGAGCTCCGCCGGGACGAACGTGTCCGCGTCGACCTCGATGCGCCACGGTCCCGGCGGAGGCCGGAACAGCACGGTGCGAGCGGTGCACGGCGGCACGGCGAGTGTCCGGGACGCCGTGACCGCCGCGAGCGTCGGTTGCTTGTCGGCGCCGACGCCGATGGGGCCGATGCGGATCCGCATGCGGCTCGGAAGGCGGGCGTCGGTACAGAACGCCTCTCGTGACAGCGTCACCCGCGCGAAGCCGAGCCCGTCATGCTTCACGTCGAAGCGGTTGTACGCGGCGCGCGCGCTCATCCATCCGTCACCTGCGATCCCGGTCTGGTCTTCCGCGAGCCGCAACGGGCCGTCGAGGCGGTAGAGCGTCGATCCGTCGCGGAGTTGCTCCACGATGTCGCCCTGGAGGCGGACACCGTTGACCGCCAGCGCGTAGTCGGTGCCGGGCGCCGGCTGCATCTCCCCGGCGGGGGAGACGAGGTCGGGTGTCTGTGTCGGTCCCGGGGGTGGCGCCGGGCTCGAGGGGTCGACGCTCCACACGTTCCTGACAGAGCGGTTGAAGAACTCGGTCAGCCAGATCCCACTCGGGTCGACGAACTGCTGTCCCACGATCGTCACCCTGCCGTCACCGACGGCGCGGTCGACCCAGTTGCGCGGCGTCACGAAGTTGGCACCGAGCTGGCTCGGAGAAACGTCGCTCACCGTTCGCTGCATAGACCTCGTTGGCAAGGTTCCAGACCAGAACCGCGGCGACGACGCCGACCGTGAGTCCCGCGATCGCGCGTCTGTTGTCCCGGATGAGGCCCACTACCGCGACGAGCGCGCCCGAAGCGAGGGTGACAACGACGAGGGCTGTCTGGATCGTCCCCTCCGGCCAGGCGAAGACACGGTTGGCCAGCGCGACGATCGCGAGTCCGTGCGCCTCGTAGTAGGGGTATTGATCGAGGCGAAGGGGGGCGGCGACGACGAGATAGAGGACGAGGCCGGTCGCACCGATCGCGGCCCACCAGCGCGGGTTGCGCCGCTCGAGCACGAGAGCCGTCGAGACGAAGCAGATCGGAGCCAAGTAGATGAGATTGCGCTCGACGACGAGGCTCGAGAAGACCGTCGAGATGTACGCCCCCTTGAGCCCCGCGTAAAAGCCTAGGAAGAACAGAGCCGAGCCCGAGACGAGCACGTAAGCGAGCAGGCGCGGATCGCGCAGCTCCTCGCGCGGCCGTATGAGCACCGTCAGCGCCGCGATCACCGGTAGGACGCCGATCCCGATCGAGAACGCTCCGGCGGCCCAGATCCCGTACTCGAGAATGCGCCCCTTCCAGAGAGCCATGGTGTCCGCCCAGTCGGCCGACTGGTGGCCGGCGAACGCCATCAGGAACAACAGGGCGCCGATGCCCAGTGCAACGGCTCCCAGCCAGTCCGACCGCGACCATGTCGACCGGTGGCGGCGCATCGGCTCGCTTCTCCAGCCGAGCACGAGGAGTGGCACGAGCAGGACGGGAACCAGGGCGACCAGTTGGGAGCGGATGGCAATGGCGAGAATGCAGGCGGCAACCGCGAGGAAGAACGTGCGCCAGCCGGGTCGCGCAACGGCGCGAACGGTGAGCCACAAGGCGAGCGTCGAGGCTGGGTAGGCGAACGGCTCCTCGACCATGATCGGCGAATACGAGAGTGCGGGGGCCACGATCGTGGCCCCCGCCGCGAACGTTGCCCAGGGGTGCGAGACGACCGTGCGAGCGAGCAAGTAGGCGGGGAAGATCGTGCTCGCCATGACCAACGCCTGGGCGTACTTGATCGTCGCGAAGGCCGTCTCCGTGTCGTGGATCCACCAGCCCGGTGCCGTCAGCCACGGGACGAGCGTCGTGAAGCCGTGCGGCTCGCCCCGTCTGGCGGGGATCCCGATGGCGGCGATCGAGCGTGACAGCTGTGCCATTTCCAGCTCGTCCGTGAAGATCGTCGGCACCTCGCGACGCCACGCCTGCCACGCGTAGAGAGCGGCCAACGCGAAGTAGGCGACCAACAGCGGGAGCACCGTCTCGAGCCGGATTCGCTCGCGGACCGCAGGCCGCGTACCGGCTGCGCCGATCGCCGAGGTCACTCTACGGAAGCCTGGACGAGCCGGGCCGGGGTCTCGGTCCGCCGGTGCACGAAGCGGCAGCGTACACCTGTCGCCTCGCACGCCTGCACGATCGCTGCGAGACGATCGGCCGGGGCCTCGGGGATCGTCACCAGCACCTCGTCGGGGCGGGCGGTCTCGAGCACCGTCCCGATCTCGTCGACGGTACCGAGCACAGCCACTCCGGCGATGCGGCGCCTGCGCAAGGCGGGGTTGTCGTCGACGAACCCGACGACGCGATCGCCGGACTCGCGCAGCTCCCGTGCCACGCTGCGGCCGTGACGGCCCGCTCCGACGACGACGATCCGCTCACGGTCGCCGACGGTGCGCAGTTGTGGGAGCACCTTCAGCGAGAGGCGGGAGGCCGTCACGAGGGCGGTGCACAGCACGGCGTCGACGAGGAAGACGCGGGCGGGAAACGGGCCGAGCGAGCGCGTTGCCTCGACGATCCCGAACGCGGCCAGCTCGGAGACACCCACCGCCGCTGCGATCGCCAGCGCGTCGGGCGCGGTCGCGTAGCGCCAGACGCGGCGGTAGATGCGGAATGCGACGAAGGCGACGTAGCGCACGCCGAGCACCACGGGCAGCGCGGCGAGGAACACGCCACGCTGGAGCTCCGTGCCCTTGCCGCCGACGACGAGCAGGTAGGCGGCCAGAAACGAGCCGCAGATGAGGACGAAGTCGACGAGCACCTCGACGAGCCGCCGTGGCTCGAAGGTGAGGGCGTGGCGGAGCGACGTGTCGCCGGCCTGGCCGCGCCGGGTGCGCTCGCTGAGGTCGGCGAGAAAGCCGCCGAACTGGACGAGCAGGACGAAGGTGAGGAGGACACCGACGATGGTCAGCCGCTCGTTGTCGAGGACGTTGTAGGCGACGCTCGTGGCGCCGAGCGCGAGCGCGATCATCGCGAGCAGGCCGACCGCCTTCGACTCCGAGAGCCCGTAGTAGACGAGCCGGTGCGAGGTGTGGTCCTTGCCGCCTTGTGTGACGGGCCGCTTCTCCCGGAGGCGCATCACGGTGACGAGCGTCGTGTCGAGGATCGGGATCGGCCAGTACCAGCAGCGGCAGGAGCATGGTGGCGACGGTCGTTCCCGCCGTCGTCCAGCTGGCGGCGAGCCCGAGTGCGGCGAGCATGAACCCGAGCACCTGGCTGCCCGCGTCACCCATGAACACGGCCGCGCGGCGGCCCGGACGCAGGTTGAACGGCAGGAAGCCGAGGCAGGCAAAGCCGAGCGAGAGCGAGAGCACGAGCACGACGTCGTTCTCGTGCGCGGTCGCCGCGTCGATCGCGAAGTAGCTACAGGCGACGGCGGCGAGCGTCGCGGCGAGCCCGTCCATGTTGTCGAGCAGGTTGAACGCGTTCGTGATCCCGACGAGCCACACGAGCGCGACGACGGTCGCGATCACGTCGTTCGCGATCAGCTCGACGCGGAGGCCGGCGGCCACGGCGACACCCGCGGCCGCGAACTGTGCCCCGAGCTTGGCGAGCGGGCTCAGGTGCCTGACGTCGTCGACGAGCCCGGCCGCGAAGAGGATCGCACAACCGGCGAGGATGCCGAGGCAGCTCCCCGCCGGCGTTCACCACGCCGGCCGCGACCGCGCAGCCGACGCCTGCGAAGAGGCCGAGGGTGATCCCGACACCGCCGAAGAGCGGCGTCGGGTCGTCGTGCCAGCGCTCGCCCGTGGGCTCCGCGACGAGCCGGCCGCTCGAGCGCGCCGACCGCAGGAGCCCCCAGAGCACGACGACGGCGACGGGCAGGGCGGCAATCGTGACGGCCGCGCTCACTCCGAAAGGGTAGAGGCTGCTGCGGACCGGTGGCTGTCACCGGTTTCCGTCGATCCCACCCCTACACTCCACCCCCGTGGGCGTCTACGCCGACCTCGTCCGCTATCGGGAGCTGTTCGCGCAGCCTGTTCCGGCGCGACCTGCGCGCCAAGTACAAGGGCTCGGTGCTCGGGCTCGCCTGGACGCTCGCTCTGCCCCTGCTCCTGATGCTCGTCTACCTCGTCGTCTTCTCGGTGCTCTGGGAAGCGCAGGCGACCGACATCCCCGACTACTGGCTCTTCCTGCTCTGCGGCCTGCCGCCGTGGGCGTTCTTCTCCGGCTCGCTGCAGTCGTCTGCACGCAGCATGCTCGAGAACGCCAACCTGATCCGGAAGGTGCGGTTCCCGCGCCAGCTCGTGCCGCTGTCCATCGTCGCCACGCAGGTGGTCGCGTTTGCGGTGATGCTCGCCGTGGTGCTCGTCCTCTCGCTCGCCGTGCTCGACGGCACGCGTGGCACCGCCTGGCTCGCGATCCCGGTGGCGGCTCTCATCGTCCTCTTCGCAGGCGGTCTCGCGCTCGCAGTCTCGTCGCTCAATGCCGTCCTGCGCGACGTCGAATTCGTCGTCTCGGCGCTGCTCCTGCCCTGGTTCTTCCTGACGCCGATCCTCTACCAGCTCGACGATCTCCCCGGTGCGCAGACGCACCCGTGGCTCGTCGACCTGATCCACTGGGGCAATCCGATGACTCCGGCGATCGAGTCGTTCCGGACGCCGCTCTTCTCCGGGGAGGCGCCACCGACGGCCGATCTCGTCTACCTCGTCGTCGCGTCCGTCGTCGCGCTGGTGCTCGGAGCGGCGGTGTTCAGGTCGGTCGACGACCGGATCGCGTCGGAAGCGTGACCTGCAGGCGGCCGTCGAAGAGGGCGTCCGGCCCCTCGTAGGACGGCAGCCCGAGGTGCTCGCCCGGCTCGAGGCCGACCACGAGCGACGGGAGGAGCAGCGGCCCGTCGAAGCGGGGGTTTCGGCCGCCGGACGCCCACGCCGCCAGCCGGCGATCGGCTCGCCGGCGCGAGATGAGCGTGCCGGCCGAGACCAGCGCCGGCCCGACGGCAGCCCAGCCTTCCTCGTGCGCGTCGAGCATGTGACGTGACCAGTCCGGCGGCGGCACCGCGCCGGCAACGAGGTGCGCAACCGCCGCGGGGTCGTCGGTCACGACGGGCTCCTCCTGGCCGGCGAGCGCCGTCTCCGTGGCCGGATCGGCGCCGCCGTGCACGACGACGGCCAGCCGGCGGTCGTCGATGCGTGCCAGCACGTCGGCCTCGACGTCCAGCGTCCTGCAACCGAGCTCGGCGAGCCAGAACCGGTGCTCCTCGACGAGGTCGAAACGCAGCAGGTACCGACCCGGCGGTCGAGGCGCGCGCACTCGCATCGGCAGCTCGATCTCGCCGCCCGGCCCGAGCGGCACGGGCAGTGCCGTGCGGACACCGTCCCAGACGATCGCGTTGCCGAGCGGGTCGAGCCAGTGGTAGGCGAGCTGCAGTCCGTCGGCACCGCGCGATCGCCAGGTCGCGCGGCCGGCGTTTCGGACGCGGACGTGCACCGTCGCATCGGTGCCCGCCCGATGGGTCGTGCTCGCGGCGCCGAGCCACTGCGGAGCGAGAGGGAGCGAATGCGCATCGACCGTCACGATCGCCGGGCTACTCTAGCTTCGTGGCCACGCCGCTTCTCGTACGCGCTCTGCGTCGCGAGCCAGTCGAGCACACCCCGGTGTGGTTCATGCGCCAGGCGGGGCGCAGCCTGCCCGAGTACCGGGCGATCCGCGAGCGCCACGGCTTCTTCGAGGTCGCCCGCACGCCGGAGCTCTGCGCCGACGTGACGCTGCAGCCGGTGCGGCGGCACGACGTCGACGCTGCCGTCCTGTTCGCGGACATCATGACCCCGGTGCTCGGCATGGGCGTGCCCGTCGAGCTCGTCGAGGGTGTGGGGCCGGTGCTCGAGCGGCCGGTGCGCACCGCGGACGACATCGAGCGGCTGCGCATTCCCGATCCGGAGGAGGCGTTCGCGCCGGTGCTCGAGGCCGTCCGCCTCGTGCGTGCCGAGCTGCCGGCCGAGAAGGCGCTCGTCGGCTTCGCCGGCGGCCCGTTCACGGTCGCCGCCTACCTCGTGGAGGGGCGCCCGAGCCGCGAGTTCGCGACGGCGAAGGCGCTCATGCTGCGCGAGCCGGCCCTCTGGACCGCGTTGCTCGAGCGGCTGGCCGAGGTCTTCGCCTCCTACGTCGCGGCACAGGTGGCGGCAGGCGCGGACGCGATCCAGCTCTTCGACTCGTGGGTCGGAGTGCTCTCACGGGCGCACTATCGCGAGCACGTGGCCGTGCACAGCGCCCGCGTTCTCGGTGCGGTCGACGTGCCCACGATCCACTTCGGCACGGGCGCGACCCATCTGCTCGAGGCGCTCGCCGAAGCCGGTGGCGACGCGATCGGCCTCGACTGGCGCCTGCCTCTCGACGAGGGCTGGGCGAGGGTCTCGGATCGCGCAGTGCAGGGCAATCTCGACCCGGCGGCGCTGCTCGCCGAGTGGGACGTCGTCGAGAGGGAGGCGCTCGACGTCCTCTCGCGCGCCTCCGGGCGCGCGGGGCACGTGTTCAACCTCGGCCACGGCGTGCTGCCCGAGACCGACCCGGACACGCTCACACGGCTGACCGCACTCGTGCGCCGGACCACGGCAGCGCAGGTGGCCGTATGAGGCCTGCCGTCGTGCTGATGGCCTATGGCAGCCCCGACCGGCTGTCCGACGTGCCGGCCTACTACGCCGACATCCGTGGCGGCCGGCCGGTGCGTCCCGAGCTGTTGGCCGACCTCGTCGAGCGCTACCGACGCCTCGGGATCGACGACGGCGACGGCCCGTCACCGCTCAACGAGGTCACCGAAGCGACGCGGGTTGCGCTCGAGCGCTCGCTCGGCCTGCCCGTGCTGACGGGTATGCGCCACTGGCAGCCGCGTATCGCGACCGCGGTCGACGACGCGCTCGACGTCGGCGCCGACAGCCTGATCGGGCTCGTGCTCGCGCCGCACTGGTCGACCCTCTCGATCGCGCGATACGAGGCCCTCTTCGACGAGGCAGTCGCCGGTCGGGCGTCGACCCGGTTCGTCCGCGAGTGGGGCGCCGAGCCGGGCTTCGTGGAGCTGCTCGCGCAGCGTTGCCGCGCTGCCCTCGGCGAGCCCGAGGCCCACGTCGTGTTCACGGCGCACTCGCTCCCGGCGCGAATCCTCGAGGCGGGGGACAGCTATCAGGACTCGCTGCTCCACACGGCCGCATGTGTCGCCGATCGCGCAGCGCTCGGCGACCGGTGGTCGTTCTCGTTCCAGAGCGAGTCGCCGACCGGCGAGCCGTGGCTCGAGCCCGACATCCTCGATCATCTCGGGCAGCTGCATGCCGACGGCGTCACCGAGGTGCTCGTCTGTCCCGTCGGGTTCGTCTCCGACCATCTCGAGATCCGCTGGGACATCGACGAGGAGGCAGCGGGCCGTGCGCACGAGCTCGGCCTGAGGCTCTCTCGCATCGAGATGCCCAACGCCGACCCCGCCCTGGTGGGCGTGCTGGCCGGCCTCGTCGAGCAGGAGCTCGCGGCGGTGGCAGCCGTGACGAGGACGAAGGGTCTCCCGTGAGAGCCGGCGAGATCGTCGCGGAGGACGTCGCGCGCCGGTTCGTCGTTCGGGCCCGCGACACGCAGACGCTGAAGGAGCTACTCGTCGCCCGCGGCCGAACGGGTGCGCAGGAGGTGTGGGCGCTCAGCGGCGTCTCGGCGCACGTCGAGCCCGGAGAGGCGGTCGGACTCATCGGCCGCAACGGCTCGGGCAAGTCGACGCTCCTGCGGCTCATCGCCGGGATCATCAAGCCGACCCGAGGGCGTGTCGCGGCGGGCGGCAGGGTCGGAAGCCTGCTCGAGCTCGGCGCGGGCTTCCACCCTGATTTCACGGGACGCGAAAACGTGTTCCTGAACGGCGCCGTGCAAGGTCTGACGCGCGCGCAGATCCGCGAGCGCTTCGACGAGATCGTCGCGTTCGCCGAGCTCGAGCACGCCATCGACCGGCCGGTGCGCACGTACTCGTCCGGCATGACCATGCGCCTCGGCTTCGCGGTCGCCGCGTTCATCGAGGCCGACACCCTGTTGCTCGACGAGGTGTTCGCGGTAGGTGACGAGGCGTTCCAGCGGAAGTGCTTCGGCCGCATCGCCGAGTTCAAGCAGCGTGGCGGCACGATCGTCTTCGTCTCGCACGATGCGGCCGCGGTCGAGCGTCTCTGCGGACGCGCCGTGCTCCTGCACGACGGCCTCGTCGCCTTCGACGGCCCGGTGTACGAGGCACTCACCCGCTACAGGCGGCAGCTCGCCGAGCTCGGCGCCGACGGGGCCACCGGCGCCCGCGACGAGCTGGGTGGCACCCTGGCCGCGGTCACGGAGGCGCGCCTCGTCGGACGCGACGGCGAGCCCAGCCGGCAACTCCTCGCGGGAGAGCCGCTGGCGCTCGAGGTTGCCGTTCACGCGTCGAGCGTGCTCGCCGCTCCACGGCTGCGGCTTCACGTGCGCGACGACGCGGGCCTCCTCGTGGCGGAGGACGACGTCGACACCGCGCTGCTCGGCTGGCCGGCGCGGGGCGGCGACCTCGCACTGCGCCTCGACGTCTCCCGTCCGCCACTCCAGTTCGGTCGCTTTCACCTGACGCTCGAGCTCGTCTCCGCCGACGGGCGGCTGCTGCACGCGCTGGCCGACGCCCTCTCGTTCGTCGTCTATCCTGACGACACGGCTCGTGGGCTCGTGCGCCTCGAAGGAACGTGGAGCGCCGCCGCGAACGAGAAGCGGCAATGAGCTACAAGACGTGCCCCGACTGGCCGCAGCTGATGGAGCTCGCCCCGGACCTGCAGTTCAAGCACATGTCGGTGCGGGACGCGCAGCTCCCGTTCGACGTCCTCGCCCGTGTTCCCCAGGTCTCCCTCGACGAGGTCGAGATGTGCTGCGACGTCGAGCATCACGTCTACTTCGCCGGCCACACGGACCCGGCTGTGGTCACCGCCCTCGAGGGCACGCACTGGTACGAGGTGAGCGAGTGGGCCACATCCGGGCCAGGCTCCGGAGCCAACGGCGCCGCCCCGCACGCGGCCTGAGGTACCCCACGCGTAGGCTCACGGCGTGCTCCATGTCGTCGTGCCCTTCCGGATCGCAGGGAAGACGCGCCTCCCGGAGGAGATCCGTACCGGTCTCGCCCGAGCGATGCTCGCCGACGTCGCTGCCGCGGCACTTGAGGTGGGCCGCGTGCTCGTCGTGGGTGACGACCTCGGGTCGGTGCCTGCAGGAGCGGAGCCGGTTCCCGATCCGGGCGGAGGCCAGGGCGCGGCAGTCGTAGCGGCGCTCGCGCTCGTCGAGGACCACGCCCTCGTCGTCAACGCCGACCTGCCCTGCGCTACGCCTGAGGCGCTCCGCCGTCTCGCCTCCTCGGGCGCGGCGTTCGTCGCGGCTGCCGACGGCACCACGAACGCCCTCTCTCTGCCCGACCCCACGCTCTTCGTGCCCTTGTACGGCCGCGGCAGCGCTGCCCGCTTCGCCGCGCGGGGCCTGGTCGCCGCCTCCGTCCCCGAGCTCGAGCACGACGTCGACACCCTCGACGACCTCGCGCGCCTCGTGCGGCCGCTCGGCCGCCGAACCGAGCTTGTGGTGAATCACCACAAGCTCCTGCCCGCCGCGGCTCGATGAAGGTCGTCTGCCTCTCGGGCGGGGTGGGCGGCGCGAAGCTCGCGCGCGGCCTCCACGACGTTCTGGGCCCGGGTGAGCTGACGGTGATCGGAAACGTCGGCGACGACGTCTGCGTGCTCGGCCTCCACGTCTCGCCCGACCTCGACTCCGTCCTCTACGCGCTTGCCGGGCTCAACGACGAGGAGCGCGGCTGGGGGCGCACCGACGAGACGTGGCAGGCGCTCGAATCGGCCGCCGCGTGGGGCGGCGAGTCCTGGTTTCGGCTTGGGGATCGCGACCTCGGGTTGCACCTCGTCCGCACCCAGGCGCTCCGTGCCGGCGAGCCGCTGTCCCGAGTGACCGAACGCCTGGCGGAAGCGGTCGGGCTCGCCACTCGCCTCGTCCCCGCCACGGACGACCCGCTCCGCACGAACGTCGTCACGCCGGCCGGGACGTTCCCGTTCCAGGAGTGGTTCGTCGCGCGCGGTCACCGCGACGAGGTGGACGGCGTGAGCTGCACGGGGGCGGAAGCTGCGCGGCCGGCACCCGGCTCGCTCGAGGCACTCGACGCGGCCGACGCGATCGTGATCGCACCGAGCAACCCCTATGTGTCGATCGGGCCGATCCTCGCAGTGAAGCCGATCCGCGAGGCACTCGAGCGTCGCTCCGTACTCTGCGTCGCCGTCAGCCCGCTCATCGGCGGCCGCGCCGTCAAGGGGCCGCTCGACCGTATGCTCTCGCGCATGTCCGGCGGCACGACCCCAGCCCACCTCAGCGACCGCTACACCGGCCTGATCGACGCGCTCGTGATCGACGAGGCGGACGCTGCGGAGGCCGTGGACGATGGGACTGTCCCGTTGGGGGACAGTCCTCGATTGGTCGTCGCGCGGACGCTGATGAGCGACCGTGCCGCGGCACGTCGCCTTGCCGAGACGGTGCTCGAGGTTGCGGCGTGAAGATCGCGGTCGTCGGAGGAACGGGAAGCTTCGGCCTGGCGCTCGCGCGGCGGCTCGTCGACGGGGGGTACGAGGTGGTGATCGGCTCACGCGACGCGGCCCGCGCGATGGCTGCGGCGGCGACGGTGGGCGCGGATGGAGCCACGAATGCGGACGCCTGCCGTACGGCTGACCTCGTCGTGCTTGCGACCAAGGCCGACGGCGCCGTGGCGACCGCTCGCGAGCTCCGTGACGTGATCGGCGCTACGCCTGTTCTGTCCGTGGCCGCCGAGCTGGCGTTCACGCCGGGAGGGGTGCTGCCGACACCCGAAGCGACGTCGATCGCGCAGCGGATCCAACATGAGCTCGACGGCCCCGTCGCGGCGGGGCTGCACTCGCTGGCCGCGTCGAACCTCGGCGCGGACAGGGCTCCGGACGAGGACGCCCTCGTGTGCGGCGACGACCCCGCCGCCAAGGCGCTTGCCCTCGAGCTGGCGGAGCGGGTCACGGCCGGGCGTGCGGTCGACGCCGGCCCACTCGCCAGCGCCCGGGCGCTCGAGGGGCTGACAGCCGTGATCGTCAACGTGAACAAGCGCTACAAGGCGCACGCGGGCGTTCGGGTCACCGGCCTTCCGTGAAGCGGGAGGTCCGCGTCATCCCGCTGCCTGGCATCCCGGAGTTGCGGGCCGGTGACGATCTGGGCGCCATCCTGGCCGACGCCGTCGCGCGTGTCGGCGGACTCGAGCCAGGTGACGTCGTCGTCGTGTCGCAGAAGGCCGTCTCGAAGGTCGAGGGCCGAGTCGTCCGGCTGGACGAGGTGGAGCCGTCAGCCCGTGCGGTCGAGCTCGCCGGGCCGGACGGTGACCCGCGCCACGTCGAGGTGATCCTCGGCGAGACGCGAGAAATCGTGCGCTCGCGGCCGCCGCTCGTGATCGCCGAGACGCGCCACGGCTTCGTCTGTGCCTCCGCCGGCGTCGACGCGTCGAATACATCCGAGGCGGAGACGCTCGTCCTCCTGCCACTCGACCCGGATGCGAGTGCGACCCGGCTGCGCGACCGTCTGCGGGAGGTGTGCGGGGTCGCGCCCGGCGTCGTCGTCTCGGACAGCTTCGGGCGCGCCTGGCGCCAGGGCACCACCGACGTGGCGCTCGGTGTTGCCGGGTTCGCTCCGCTCCGCGATCTGCGCGGCGCGCTGGATGCGTCCGGACGTGAGCTCCTGTCGACCCAGATCGCGGTTGCGGACGAGATCGCCGCCGCCTCGGAGCTCGTGCTGGGCAAGGCGAGCCGTGTGCCGGCAGCGATCGTGCGTGGCGTTGACCTGCCGCCCGGTGAGGGGTCGGGTCAGGATCTGCTCATGCCACGGGAGCGGGACCTGTTCCGCTGATGTCGATCTGCGCGCTCGAGCGGGAGCTGGTCGAGGAGCTGGCGGGCCGGGAGGCCGAGATCGTGGCGCTCGCCTCCGACCTGATCCGGTTCGACACGACCGCCCGGGACGTCGGCGATCCACCGCGCCAAGAGGCTGCGCTCCCGGTGAGCGCCGCCGGGGATTGGCCGGTCACGATCCCGGGCGAAGCGCGGATCACGGTCGCGGTCACCTACCTGCCCGACCAGGCCGACGTCGACGGGTGGGCCACGGATGTCGAGCGGGAGGTGACCGACTCGATCGCCGCCGCCTGTGCGGGTGCGACGGCGCCACCTTCACTTTGCTCGGCGGCACGCCGGCGATCGGCTTCGGCCCGTCCGGGTTGGGCCGCGACGGCGCGTCGGTGGCGCATGCAGTCGACGAGCACGTCCCTGTGGCCGATCTCGTCCGCTGCGCGCAGACGATCGCCGTCACGGCGCTCCGCTTCAGCGGCGCGCCCGCCTGACCTGGTCTCGCACGGACGGCTTTCTTCGGACGCCGGGTCGGGGGAATCGCCGATGACGTTGCGGGCTCGACACGCGAAGGTGGGCCGGCCAACGAGAGAAAAGAGGGTCACGAGATGCGAAAGCTCGCTCTGGGAATCGCGGGCGCGGCGGTCGTTGCCGTCTCCGTCGGCGTCCTGGCTGCCAACGCCGTGACATCGAAGCCGGTCGTCGCCGTCACGGTGGACGAGTTCTCCGTGTTTCCGGCGACGCAGGGGGCGCCCAAAGGGAAGGTCAAGTTCATCGTCACCAACGTCGGAAAGGTCGAGCACGAATTCGTCGTCCTGAAGACGGCCAGGCCCGCTGGAAACCTGCTCAAGGGAGGCGAGGCGAACGAGTCCGGCGCCGCGGGCGAGATCGACGGCGTGAAACCGGGGCAGGCGAGGACGGTGACGCTGCAGCTCACGCCGGGGCACTACTCCCTGATCTGCAACCTGCCGGGCCACTACAAGACGGGTCAGTTCGCGGACTTCTACGTTCGCTAGGCCCGTCCGGGACCGCTCGCGTGCGGTGCGACGCGCGCGGGCGATCTCCGGAGGACAAGTCGCCCGACGGTAGACTTTTCCGATGCGGACCTACTCGATCTGGGGCTCGGCGACGTCGCCCGACCACGAGCGCTGGGTGCGTCGGATCGGGCACGAGTTCGAGCGTGACGGGTTCGTCCTCGTGGAGGACATCGCCGACGCCGACTTCGTGCTCAACATGTTCGACGCAGAGGACCCCAGGGCGTTCCGGCGGGCTTCACGGGGCACGTACTCGGCCTCGTTCTACGAGCTCCCCGAGCAGCCCGGCGACGTGCTCAAGACGAGCTACCCGATGCTCGTCCGCACGCTGGCCAACGTGGTCGTCCTCCACGTTCCCGGCGTCGGGGTGTGGTTCACGACGATGGAGCGCGGCACCTATCGCATCACGGACGAACCCGCCGACGTGTTCGAGCGGCTGGCGCCGCTCGCCAAGTCGAAGCTGGTGATCGACAACGAGTTCGTGCCCGATCTCGAGCCCGAGCTGTGGGACGGTGACGAGCACACCGCAGAGCTGAGCGTTGCCGGGCGGCGCATGGACGAGCTCGACCTCCTCCCGGCGCCGTTTCCCGTGCACGAGTTTCTCTCCGAGCGCGATCTGCGTCACGTGATGAGGCTGTACCAGGTGGGGGGCCTCTCCTACGGGAACCTCTCGCAACGTCTCGACGAGAACCGCTTCTGGATGAGTGCGAGCGGCGTCGACAAGTCGAAGCTCGAGAAGGTCGGCCAGGACTTCCTCCTCGTATCGGGCTACGACGAGGAGAACGCCAAGATCATTCTCTCCGTGCCGCCGGGAATCGAGCCGCGCCGCGTCTCTGTGGACGCGATCGAGCATTGGATGATCTATCGAGCCCACCCCGACGTCGGCGCGATCCTCCACGTGCACGCGTGGATGGAGGGGATCGCGGCCACGGACATCAACTACCCGTGCGGCACGCAGGAGCTCGCCGAGTCGGTGGCCGAGCTGATCGACCACGAGCCCGACCCCGCGCACGCCGTGATCGGGCTGCGCAACCACGGCATCACTGCGACCGGGGACAGTCTCACCGAGATCCTCGATCGCGTCACGCCGAAGGTGCAGCGGCAAGTTCCGATGACCTAGGCGGCGTCCGTGACGCGATCGCGGGCCGACCGGATCAGCGAGAGCACCGCTAGCGCAGGCGCGACCAGGAGATCGTTCACCAGGCACCAGGGGCACCACGCGTCGATCACGAAAGCCTGCAGGACGATCAGGTAGAGCGAGAACCCGAGGCCAGAGAGGGCGATCACCGCCGTGAGCGTGCGGGCAAGCGGCGTGTCGACGACGATGAGCAGCAGGACCGCCGAGTAGGCGAGCAGCCCGAGCACCGCCACCGGTACGCCCGCCAGTGTCGCGTATTCGGACTGCTGCACCGTCTCGCAGCCGCCGCCCGCCGTGCAGACGAGCGCCTCCGGCCGATAGTGGACGATCGTCAAGTACGCGGCGACGGCCAGGCCGGCCAGCGCCACTGCTCCGATCGCGAGCCGCAGTGCGCGGTCGCTCAAGACTCAAGCGCGTCGTCGAGCGCCGCGCGGAGTGAGGCTGCGCTGAGACCGTCGGGTCTGAGCTCGACGAGTGACCCCTTGGCCGTGCGGATGAAGAACCACGGTGTCCCCTCGACGTTTCGCGCCGCCGCCTCCTCGCGCACCTTCTGGATCTCGGCCGTGATCTCGTCGCTCGCCGCGTCGGTCTCGAGCTGCTTGGCGTCGAGCCCGTCGATCGAGGAGGCGAGCTCGTCGATGAGAACGTCCGTGACCCAGCCCGAGCCCTCTTCGCCCTGATTCGCGTAGAGGAGCTCGATCATCTGCCACGCCTTGTCCTGCTTGGCTGCCGCGAGCACCGCGCGCAGCGCCTGGGTGGAGTCCTCGCCCAGGATGTCGAGGCCCCGGAAGTCGACCTTGACCGAGCCGTTGCGGACGTACTCGTCCACCACCAACGGGAAGAGCTGGATGGTGTACCGCAGGCAGATCGGGCACTGGAGGTCCTCGTACTGGTAGAGCGTCACCTTCGCGGCGGGGTCGCCGAGCACGGTGCCCCGCTGCGGGATGTCGTCGACGAGCGTCGTGTCTCCGGTTACCTGCGCCGGTGACGAGCTGTCCCCTCCGCGCAGGACGACGCTACCGATGATGAGGGCGACCACAACCGCCGCCGCGACCCCGGTCAGCACCACGATCTTCCGGTCGACGCGTCGAGCGGCACCCTTCTTTCCCTGTGGCCGCGGCACTGGTGGCATGCAAAGAGTCTGCCTGCTCACCCGCGAGACGCGCGGCGGCAACGGATAATCGAGCGGTGGACGATAAAGGACGCCGGCGCGCCCTCGTCGAGGCGGGGATCGCCCTCACCTCCGACCTTTCGCTCGAGGCGGTGCTGGACAAGCTCGTGCGCACCGCAGCCGAGCTCACGGGCGCCAGGTACGCGGCGCTCGGCGTCGTCGACTCGGCAGGAATCGCGCTCGAGCGGTTCATCACGCACGGCCTCACACCGGCCGAGCATGAAGCGATCGGCGCGCTGCCGACCGGCAAGGGCGTGCTGGGGACGCTCATCCGCGACCCGCGACCGCTCCGGCTGCACGACCTGGGCAGCCATCCCCACTCCGTCGGATTCCCCCCCGAGCACCCTGCCATGCGCACGTTCCTCGGCGTGCCGGTCTTGCTGCGAGGGGTTTCCTACGGGCGTCTCTACCTGACCGAGAAGAGCGGCGGGGTGGACTTCACGGAGGAGGACGAGGAGGTCGTGACGCTGCTGGCTGCGCAGGCCGCAGTCGCGATGGACCTCTCGCAGCGGGTCGAGCGCGATGCGCTGCGCCGTGCTGTCGGCGCGCAGGAGGCGGAGCGGCGTCGTCTTGCGCGCGAGCTCCACGACGAGACCGGCCAGGCGCTGACGTCGATCCTCCTCGGCCTCGCCGTGGTGGAGCAGGCGAGGCGGCCGGAGGACGTCGCGGTCGCGCTCGCCGAGCTGCGCGCTCTCGTCGTCGAGACGCTGCAGGACGTGCGGCGGCTGGCCGTCGAGCTCCGCCCGAAGGCGCTGGACGACTTCGGCCTGGAGCCGGCGCTGCGGCGACTGGGCCACTCCGTGCGGGAAGGCACCGGCCTCGACGTGCAGGTCGAGGTGCGGCTCGGCCGCGAGCGCCTCCCGCCCGAGGTCGAGACGACCGTCTACCGCATCGTGCAGGAGGCCCTCACGAACGTGCTCAAGCACGCCGACGCGCAGCATGTGAGCGTCGTCCTGACCGGCAAGAATGACACCCTGTCGGTGGTGATCGAGGACGACGGCAAGGGGTTCGAACCGACCAGTGGTGTCGACAGGCTGGGGCTGGCCGGCATGCGCGAACGCGTCGCATTGCTCGACGGGCGTCTGCTCGTCGATTCCTCACCCGGGCGTGGCACGACGCTCGTGCTCGAGCTGCCGACGCCATGACCACGCGCGTCCTCATCGTCGACGACCACGCCGTGGTGCGCGCCGGGCTGCGGTTGCTGCTCGAGCGCGAGCAGGACCTCGAGGTCGTTGCCGAGGCCGGAACGGCAGACGAGGGCGTCCGGGCCGCGCGTCTCGAGAAACCGGACGTGGTCGTCCTCGACGTCGTCATGCCGGGGCGTAGCGGCATCGAAGCCGCGGCAGAGATCATCGAGGCCTCCAAGGGAGCCCGCGTCCTCGTTCTCTCGATGCAGGACGATCCGACCTATGTGCGCGAGGCGTTCGCTGCCGGCGCAACGGGCTACATGCTGAAAGAGGCTGCCGACGCAGAGCTCGTGCAGGCGGTGCGGGAGGTCGCTGCAGGAGGCCGTTACGTTCACCCGACGCTCGGCGCTCGGCTGGCGCAGGCAGAGGTCGAGGCCGCCCGTCGCGCCGCCGACGACCCGCTCTCGGATCGAGAGCGTGAGGTGCTCCGGTTGCTCGCGCTCGGTCACACGAACCAGGAGATCGCGAAGCAGCTGTTCATCTCGGTACGCACCGCCGAGACGCACCGGGCGCACATCATGCAGAAGCTCGGCCTCGGCACACGTGCCGAGCTCGTCCGCTATGCGCTGGCGAACGGGCTGCTCGACGACAGCTGAGACGGCCTCCCGGACGGGACACTCGCGGGAGGCACGACGAGGACAGGGCAGCCGGCGCGACGCAGAACCGTACCCGAGACGCTCCCCAGGAGGAGCGTCTTCACGGCGCCGTAGCCATGCGTGCCCATCGCGACGAGCCGCGCGTCGAGCTCGCGCGCGTACGCGCAGATGCGCTCCGCCGGGTCGCCCGTGGCCAGCCTCGTCGTCACATCGACGCCGGCCGCGGTCGCACGCGTGACCGCCTCCGCGAGGGTCTCCTCGGCGTGCCGTCGCTCCGCGTCGAGCAGGTCGCCCAGCACTGCGGTCGCCGGGTAGGCCAGCCCGAAGTCCCCCTGCAGTGCACGCCACACGGTGATCACCGCGATGCGATGCCCACCCTCGCGAGCGAGCTCGAGCGCGACGTCGAGTGCTGCGCCGGCTGTCGGCGAGCCGTCCGTCGCGACGACGATCGTGCCCATGGCGGTCAGATGGTGGCGCCCGCTGCGTCCGACGGCATCGGGGTCGTGTGCCACGGGACTGCGGGTTTTCCGCAGCGCGATGCGTGTCAACGCACGATGACCCGTCTGTCGCGCCCGGGGAGGATGCCGCCGTGAGCCAGACGGCGGTCGTCATTACCGTGGCCTATCTGATCGTCGTGGCGATCGGCGCGGCGCTGTCACTGGCGGTGTGGGCCTCGACGCGCGGGGCCGGTGACGGCGGTTCCGTCGAGGTGTGGGGACGCCGCGAGAAGGCGTGGCTCGCCATCGTGGTGTTGGTGTTGTTCGCGCTGCTGATGGCGACGATCTTCTACGTGCCGTACGGCGAGAGCGCCGGGCCGGGCCGCCAGCTGGTCAGGGTGATCGGGGTGCAGTACGCCTGGGCGATCGACCCGACCGAGGTCTCCGTCGGTCGCCCGGTCGAGTTCCGACTCGAGTCGAGAGACACGAACGGCGAGCCGGCCGTGAGCCACGGCTTCGGCGTCTACAACCCCGACGGCGCGTTGCTGACCCAGGCGCAGGTCGTTGCCGGTCGCACCCAGAAGCTCGTCTGGACGTTCGACGAGCCGGGCTCGTACACGGTGCGCTGTCTCGAGTACTGCGGCGCCGGGCACCACAAGATGAACGCGAGCTTCGAGGTCGTGGAGCGGTGATCTCGGCTCACGAAGGCGACGTCGCTCGGCAGCTCGCGCTCCGCTACATCGTCTGGTCGACCGCGATCCTCGCCGCGTCGGGCCTGCTCGGGGTCGTGCTGCGCTGGAGCCAGGCGGTCCCGGGTGCCCGCGTTGGCGACAACTACTGGTACGCGCTGATGACGGCGCACGGACTCGGCGCGTTCGTGGGCTGGGCCGGGTTTGCCGTGATGGGGATCGCCTGGTGGATCCTGGCCGGGGTGGGCTTCCCGACCCGAGGCTTCGGGCTCGTGATGGCGCGTCTGACGTGGTTGCTGATGGTGCTGGGCGTGGCCGGGGTCGTGGTGACGACGCTGCTCATGCAGTTCGCCGGCTCGTGGGTGTTCCTCTACCCGCTCGCCTTCGCCGGGCAGGGGGAGTGGGGAAACCTCACCACCGGCTTGTTCTCGTTCTCGGTGCTTCTCGCCGGGCTGGCGATCGTGACCTGGTCCCTGGGGATCCTGCACACGGTCTGCAACCGCGATGCGCTCCACGCCGTCTCGGGGAACGTCTTGCGCCGCTACGGCGTGTCGATGGGGCTGGGCTACCTCTGGCCGCGGGCGTTCGCGACGAACCCGCGCTCCGTCCCGTACCCCGTGATCCCGTTGGCCGTGATCGGCCTCGACATGATCGTCGCCACGCTGCCGCTGGCCGGCCTGCTCATCTGGCAGATCTTCCAGTCGATCGGCTGGGTCGGCGAGACCGACCCGCTGCTGGCCAAGAACATACTCTGGTGGTTCGGGCACCCGGTCGTCTACCTGCTTCTCTTCCCGGCTGTCGCCACCTACTACTTCCTCATTCCCCGCTATGCCGGCCGCCAACTCGTGGCGGGAAACGTGATCGCGGTCGCCTGGACGGTGGCGGTGATCGCGAACGTGCTCGTGTGGGCACATCACATCTACCTCGACTACCCGGCAGGGTCGGTCCAGGCGCAGATCAACACGGCGATGCAGCCGATCACCTTCTCGCTGGTGCTTCCGTCGGCGCTGTCGCTCTACAGCCTGGCCTTCACAATCTACCGGTCGCGCTTCCGCTGGACGCCGGCGTCGACCGCGCTCTTCCTCGGGCTGGTCGGCTGGCTCCTCGCGGGGCTGTCCGGGGTGGTGAACGCGACGATCGCCTTCGACGTCGTCGTCCACAACACGCTCTGGATCGTCGGCCACTTCCACCACATGGCGCTCCTCAACATCGGGCTGCTGATCTTCGGTGCCGTCTACGCGTTCCTGCCCGAGCTCAGCGGCAAGGCTCTGTACAGCGAGCGCCTGGCGTGGATCCACGTCTGGACCACGTTCGTGGCCGGGATGATCGTGTTCGGCATCTGGCTCGTGCAGGGGCTCGACGGGGCACCCCGCCGCTGGTCGGT
This sequence comes from uncultured Actinomycetes bacterium, assembly GCA_963703975.1. Lineage (GTDB taxonomy): Bacteria > Actinomycetota > Thermoleophilia > Gaiellales > Gaiellaceae > Gaiella. The sequence goes on along the minus strand of CAVPGO010000015.1, from coordinate 4,170 downwards.
GCTCCCGTCCCAGTACGACACCTTGACGCGGGTTTCGCTCCCCTTCGTCTTCCTGCTTGCCGGCGTGCAGGTCCTCTTTTTCTGGAACGTGTTCCAGACACTCCGTGGGAAGGCGGGCGCGGCGGCCTTCGACGAGCTCGGCATTCCCGTCCCGGCGGCTCGCACGCCGCGCGACTGGTCGGTGCACGGGGCCGAGGCGGGGATCGTGCTCGCGGCGCTCGGGCTGGCGCTTGCGTTCGCTGCGGGTGGCTATCTCGTCGGCCGGGAGACTGCGGGCGGAAACGAGTCGCCCGCGGTGACGACCACAGTCGAGACCACGTCACCGTCCGGGGGCGACGCGGCCGCAGGCAAGGCGGTCTTCGCGAGCTCCGGCTGCGGTGGTTGCCACGTCCTCGCCGACGCCGGCGCTTCCGGGACCGTTGGCCCGTTGCTCGACGGTAACACCGCGGTGACGGAGCAGCTCGTGATCGCCCGCGTCACGCATGGACAGGGCGCCATGCCCGCGTTCGTCGACCGCCTCAGCCCGAAGCAGATCGCGGACGTCGCCGCGTACGTGACGTCCGCGAAGAAGTAATCAGGCGCAGGCCTCGGCGGCGAGTGCCGCAACCGTCCGCCCGAGCGCGGGTGCGAACTTGAACGCGTGGCCGGAGCAGGCGGAGGCGACCACGACGCGGCCGTGACGCTCGATGACGAAGCTCTCGTCGGCGGTGTTCGTGTAGATGCACGTCTCCAGGGCGATGAGGGTTGCAGGCCTGTCGGGCAGGCGGCGCGCCGCCCATGCGAGAGCCGCATCGGCTAGCCAGGCCTCGGGGCCGGCAGGCTCGTCCGGGTCGGTCACCGGGCCCGTGTGATGCACACCGACCTTGAGCGTCGCGGGCCCGTCGGCGAGCGCATACACCCCGACGCCCTCATCGTGCGCGCGCCCGGACCGTTCGAACATCAGCACCGGCAGGTCCTCGGCGCGGCCGACGTCGAGATAGGCCACCGTCTCCCGCGTCGGAGTCACCGCCAGGTCGATCCCGAGCGGAGCGAGCATCCGTGGCGCCCAGGCCCCCGCCGCGACGACGGCAGCGCGCGTCGTGAGCTCTCCCGCCGACGTCACCGCGACGATCGAGTCGTTGCCCACCTCGAGTCGCTCGACACGCGTCGCGGTGACAATCCGCGCGACGTCGCGTACGCCGGAGTGGAAGAGCTCGAGTGCCGTGGCGGCCGAAAGGACGCCCGCGTCGGGCTGGAACAGCGCCTTCTCGGAGGGGTCGAGCACCAGCCCCCACCGGTGTGCCGCCTCCGACAGGCCGAGCAGCGACGTGGTGACGCCACACTCCCGAAGCGCCCGCGCGTTGCCGGTCGTGTACGAGCCGACGTCGACGGAGCCCGTGATCCGGAGCAGGTCCTCGCCGGTCTCGGCCTCGAGCGCTCGCCACGCGAGGGCAGCCTCCTGCGCCAGGCGGATCCAGGCCGGATCGGGGTACGAGAGCCTGAACACACGTGTCGCGCCGTGGCTGGATCCCCGGTCGTGCCCCAGCTCGAACTGCTCGACGAGAACGACGTCACGTCCGGTGCGCGCGAGCTCCCAGGCGGTGGCTGCGCCGACGATCCCGCCACCGACGACAACGACGTCAGCGTCGAGACCGGGCATGGCGCGACCTTAGCGTGAGACGATCCCGGCGTGAGGATCGACGTGGACGCACTGTTCCGGTCCGGCACTGCCCACCCGAGCGGCTGGCGCCGGATGCCTGCGATCGCGGGCGAGGCCATGGTTGCAACGAGTCATCCGCTCGCCACCCGTGCGGGCCTGGCCGCACTGGCCGAAGGGGGAAACGCGGTCGACGCCGCGCTTGCCGCCGCGGCGATGCTCACGGTCGCCGAGCCCACCGACAACGGGCCCGGCGGCGACGCGTTCGCGCTCGTCTGGTTCGACGGCGGGCTGCACGGATTGAACGGCTCGGGGAGGTCGCCGGCCGTCCTGGACGAGTCGCGTGTCGACGAGTTCGGGTCGCGCTCGGTCACGGTGCCCGGGGCGGTGCGTGCGTGGGGAGATCTCGCGGAGCGCTTCGGCAGGCGTGGCCTGGACGTCGCGCTCGCGCCCGCGATCGACGCGGCGGAACGCGGGGTCGTGTGCACTGCGCGGATCGCCTCCAAGTGGGCTCGTGCCGCACGCGCACCCTGGCGCGCGCCGCGCCCGGGTGAGCGGTACCGGCTGCCCGGGCTGGAGCGCACGCTCCGGTTGATCGCCGAGCACGGCCCCGATGCGCTCTACGAGGGTGAGCTTGCGCGTGCGATCGCGGAGGCGACCTGGCTCTCCGAGGCCGACCTCGCAGGCCACAGGTCGGAGTGGGTGCAGCCGCTTCGCTACCGCTTCCGGGGCGTGGAGGTCTGCGAGCTGCCCCCGAACGGCCAGGGCGCGGCTGCGCTGCTTGCGCTCGGTATCTATTCGGGGGCCGAGTCGGGTCTTCACATGCAGATCGAGGCGATGAAGCTCGCGCTGTCGGACACGTACGCGGTCGTGCACGACGGTCCGCTGCCAGAGGATTTTCTCTCTCCGGACCGTCTCGCCACCCGTCGGGCGCTGCTCCAGTCGGAGGCGGCTGTCGACCCACCTGCGTATGCGGCGCCCCGGGGCGGCACGACCTACCTCTGCGTCGTCGATGCCGACGGAAACGCGGTGTCGCTCATCCAGAGCATCTTCGAGAGCTTCGGCTCCGGGGTGGTTCCGTCCGGCACGGGCATGGCGCTGCACAACCGGGCCTCCGGCTTCTCGAACGACCCCGGTCATCCGAACGCGCTCGGCCCTGCGAAACGTCCCTTCCACACGATCATTCCGGGCCTGCTGCTCGAGGGCGGCGACCTGCTCGGCCCGTTCGGGGTGATGGGCGGGGCGATGCAGGCGCAGGGACACTTTCAGGTCGTGGAACGACTCGTCGACCAGTGCGAAGACCCACAGGCTGCGCTCGATGCGCCCCGCTGGCGGGTCGGGGCAGGCCGTCTCGTCGAGCTCGAGCCGGGGCTCTGGGGTGACGAGGAGCGGCTGCGTGGCCTCGGGCACGACGTCCGCCGTGCCGAGTCACCGCATCCGTTCGGCGTCGGCCAGGCAATCCTGCGCCTCGACGGGGCTCTCGTCGGCGGCTCCGACGGGCGCGGTGACGGCTACGCGGCGGGTTTCTAGCGAGTCGTCTCGCGCGCGTGCACCTGCGAGACGACGTCCACTACACCCGGAACGCGCCGCACGAAGAGCGGCAGCAGTTCTGCGTCTGCCTCGGTTCCCACCTGGCCGACGAGCGTGACCTGACCGCCCTCCACCGTCACGGTGACGTCGTGTGGATCGAGCCACAGCACCTTGCGGATCACCTCGTCCTCGATGTCGGCGCAGATCTCGGCGTCGTCGCGGACGAAAGCCCGCACGAGATCAGCGCGGCTGACGATGCCGACGAGGCGTCCTTCGTCGACAACGGGTAGCCGGTTGACGCCGTTCACCAACATCGACGTGGCGGCATCCGAGACCGACCGCTCGGAGCCGATCGTCACGGCGGGGGAGGACATCGCCTCGCCCGCGACCGTGGCGGCGAGCCGAGTCTCGAGCCAGGAGTCGGCCGGGTCGAGGAGCCAGCTGAGCAGCCCGCCCGTGTGCGGCGGCCGATCTCCCTCCTTCGCGATCACGTCGGCCTCCGACAGCACGCCGACGACCGTTCCGTCGTCTTCCACGACGGGAAGGCCAGAGACCCCCTCCCGCGCCAGGATCAACGCGGCCTCTCGGAGCGGCGTCTGGGGGCTCGTCGTGAGTACCCCGGTCGTCATCACGTCGCGGATCCTCATCAGGAGCCTCCTCGTTCGTCACCCCAAGCGTCGCCGACCGGGGCGTGACGGGCATCCGTGGCGGCTCTGATTCCGGTGCGGGTTGTCCACGACGCGAACGAGCGTGGCGTCCGGCTACGGTGCGCGGGTGAACGGTGCGAACGCGCTCACCGTGTTCCTCGCCGGTCTCGTCACTGCGCTCGCGACCGGCCTCGGCGCTCTTCCGTTGCTGTTCTTTCGCTTCGGCGACCGGCGGGCCCTGGGAGCGGCCAACGCGGCGGCGGCGGGCGTGATGCTGGCCGCGACCGCGGGGCTGGCCTGGGAGGGGCAACGGGTGGGGGTGGGCCGCGCCGGCGCAGGCGCTCTCGCCGGTGTGGC